>PWKY01000089.1 GCA_003560595.1 Thermoplasmata archaeon
CAGAGAATCAATTTCTCTGTTTACTTGCTGTACTACCTTAGGGTTCATCCTTTTGTTAGTGCATCCCAAGGCAATTATAATTAGTATGTAATCTAATTAAAATAGTTTCGGGATGAAGCCGCACCTCGGGGTAACTTTAAATACAAGCCCCAAAATTGTATGGAAACCCAATCGATGGAGATATTATGCAAGGGGAGTCCAAAGTTAAAATCGAAAAGATAACGGAGTGTCCTGAATGTGAAAGTGAACACATTTCGAAGGACTACGGTCGGGGAGAGATCATATGCGAAAAGTGCGGGCTAGTTCTTGATGATTACTATATCGACGAAGGTCCGGAATGGAGGGCATTCGACAGCGTTCAAAGACAGAACCGTGCCCGGACGGGATCCCCAATGAATTATCTAACTCATGATAAAGGCTTATCCACTCATATATCATGGAAGAATAAGGATGCATACGGAAGGACTATCCCCCATAAAAATCGGGGCCAAGTATATCGAGTGAGGAAGTGGCATAGACGGATAAGGATATCAAACGCCACCGAACGTAATCTAGCTTCCGCACTTAGGGAGCTCGATAGGTTATCATCTAAGATGGGATTACCCAGGAGCATACGTGAAACCGCCGCTATGATCTATAGGCAGGCTGTGGAAAAGAATCTGATCCGTGGAAGGAGTATAGAAACCGTGATAGCTTCTTCCCTTTATGCAGGCTGTAGAAAGTGTGATGTTCCTCGTACTCTTACAGAGATATCTCAGGCTGCGAGTATAGATGAGAAACAGATAGGACGGGCTTATAGGTTCCTTTCAAGAGAACTCAGTTTGAAGTTGATGCCTACAAGGCCTGAGGAGTATATCAACAGGTTCTGCAATAAGTTGGAGTTAGAGAGGAATGTTGTTTCCAAAGGCGAAGATATAATCAACCAGGCCGCAGAATTGGGTTTAACATCGGGAAAAGGACCGACCGGCGTCGCCGCCGCTGCGATATATATCGCATCTATAGTCGAAGGCACACCGAGGACTCAAAAAGCTATCGCGGAGGTGGCCGGTGTCACCGAAGTAACGATACGCAATCGGTATAAAGAGATCGCTGAAAAAGCGGGTATTGAAGTTAACCCATAGTTGTTCGATACATTTATAACCTCCTTATCAATTTGCATTTAACAGGAGGTCAACGTGGTACGGATAAGACTGGATGAAATGAAACAGGTCCTGAGGAAGGTACTACAGGAGCGAGATATAGGAAAAGAGGAGGCAGATGAGATCGCAGAAAAGCTCATGTCTTTATTTGGCTACGATACCACCATAACCGATAATTTACTATGTAAAGATGAACGGGATTTTTTTTATCTTCTCGAAGAGTTCGATATTGTGACCGCTGAAGAAGAAACCGCCATTTTACCAAGTGGGAAGAGGTGGAGGATACATTATTGGAGGCTGAAAGAGAATAAGATAAGAAGTTTATTGGAAGAAGAGGAAAGCCATACGCCTGTCCCCGAAGAAAGGAGTGTTTATGATGATCTCTCCGACAAAGTCTGGAAAAGGGCTAAAGAATGATATGTCCCCCTCAAGATCCCTTCGTAAAAAGGATTTAGAGATATGGTTACAACAGATACCTTCCCATAAAGATCCGTCACCATCACTTGAGCAGTATTCAACTCCAGCGACCATAGCTGCAGACATACTTTTTACCGCTTATTCTTTTAAAGATATTTACCAGAAAACAGTTGTTGATCTAGGTTGTGGAACAGGTACTTTTACATTAGGTTCCGCTTACATCGGTGCCCAAAAATCTATCGGAATAGATATAGACCAGGGTTCTATTTCATCAGCTAGGAAGGTGGCTGATGATTTGAAAGTCTCAGATAGATGTGAATTCATAGTATCTCCTGTAGAAGCTGTAGATGTTATTGGAGACACGGTGATCATGAATCCACCTTTCGGATCCCAAAATAAAGGGGCGGATATCCCATTCCTTGAGAAGGCGTTTAAGATATCCCATAGGATCTACACACTTCATAATGCAAAAAGTGAAGACTATATACGTAGTTACATTACAGACCATGATCACCGTATTTTTGGGGAAAAAAGATATATGTTCCCAGTGAATAAGCTATTCAGTTTCCACAGAAAAGATAGAAAAGTATTTGAGACCGTATTGTTCATGATTGAGAGGAATTAAAATGGAAGAATTGAAGGATAAGCTGGTATTTCCCGGCGATAAGGTTGGCACCCATGAAGAATGGATGCCTGGAGAAGAAACTTACGAAGAGAATGGTATAATCTATTCAAAGATCTTTGGTAAGGTTGAGTACGATGAAGACAAGTTAGAAGCCAATGTTGTACCTTTCAATCCCGTATCCGAGGTAAAGATAGGTGACATAATATATGGAACAGTTAGAGAAAGAAGGAAGTCCATAGTTACCATAGATCTCGCTTTAGTTGAAGGCAGTAATCGAGGGATAGCCATGGATATGGAGGGAACACTACATATATCAAAGATATCCGACGATTATACAGATCAAATAATGGATAAATATCTCAAGGGAGACGTCGTTCGTGCAAAAGTTACCCAGGTATCTCCATCTGTTCAGTTGACTACAGTCGGGTCTAATCTAGGTGTAGTTAGGGGTTATTGTTTCAACTGTAGAAAGGGGATGGAAAGAACAGGGGATACACTTTACTGCAGTTATTGCGATAGGAGAGAAACCAGAAAGATATCTAAGTTATATGGGCGGATAACACTAAAAAGTAAATAAAGAGGTATAAAAATTGTCACAAACCAACAAGACCTTGGTTGCTATCGAAGAAAAGAGAAAGTGGGAAAAACGAGAAAGTGAACTTCTTGAACAGTTAGATGACGTAAGAAAAAAGAAAAAAAAGTATCTTCAACGTATAAAGGCCCTAAAGGAAGAAATGAAAGAGTGTGAAAAAAGTATCTACGCTCTTTCAAAAGACACACGAGACATAACTCGTGATATCCAAAGAACAGATGACATAGTGAGGTGAGCTAACGTTGGATGAAAGGACGATATATGGGCTAAAGGAGAGGATACGTGAAATCAAAGCAGATGTAGATGAGTTACAAAAAGAGGTTAACCGATTAGAGGAGGAGGAAGAACATCTTTCAAAGGAGTTAGAGCGGGTTAGGAATTACGTGATATATTATGGGTCTTTAGTTTCAGATATGAAAAAACGCATGCAAGGTCGCGGAAATCTAAACATATTTGATTTTCTTTAGTGAAAGCTTAAATATATAAAACACATTCTACCATAGAAGAAAGTTCTCGGAATATGATACAGGAGCGTGTAACTATCGACATAAAACCAGAAGTTCAACGGATATTTGAGGAACATCATGATGAAGTAGTTGAAGCTATGGTATTAGCTTCAAAAAATGGAATACCAATTGCTTCTTTTCTAAACAAGCCTGAAAAAAACGAAAGTTTTGGAGCTTTAACCGCCACTATATTTGGAGCTTCTGACGTTATATTTACCAGTTTCGATAAAACTACTCCTGATATGGTAGAGATAGTTTCTGATGACACCATTTTACTTTTAAAAGGAATCGGTAAAAGTGCAGTATTAGCAATAATGGGTGTATCATCGGAAAAGAGCTTATTAAGATCTATTATGGATTCAGTTTCAGCTAAAATAGAAGAATCAATAAGTTTCAATTGATAAAGAGGTGTCCAATATGGAATCATCGAAAGAAACCAAGGAAGAAAATAAAAACGAAATAAGAGCAACCTCCAAAGGCCGTATGGCCATCCCTCCTGAGGTAGTTCAATTTATAGAAAGATCCGGCGGATGTTCACTACTTATCAAAGGGACCGCGGGAACAGGTAAGACAACGCTCTCTTTACAACTTATCGAAGAAATAGGAGATCCTGATCGTAGTTTTTACCTCTCGACGAGGGTTTCCGATGATAGTCTGTATAGCCAATTTCCCTGGCTTGAAGAAAAAGAGATGAAGAATAACATAGTTGATTCAAGCAAGGTATTCTTAGAAGCGATATATGAAGAAGAGGAGGAAGAAGAAGACGACGAACTCCCAGAATCTGAAAAAAAGAAATTGGAGTCTGCAAAAAAATTCCTGGGGAGTATCGATGAAGATAAAATGCCAACTGAAGTAGACAGAACACATCTAAGAAGCTTGGAAAGGAAGATACCCGGTTTAGAACGGATATACGATAGGATCGATGGTATCCTTCCGGAGAGAACCATGCTGATCGTCGACAGTGTCGAAGGTTTAACACATAAATATGGATTAGATGCAGAAACCTTCATAATGACTCTTCAAAAGGATCTAGCTGAAAACTCCAACACCAATCTTATACTTGTTTTGGAAAAGGCCGAGGCTAAAAACCTAGAATACCTGGTAGACGGTGTTATAAACCTTAATCGATTCTACCTCGAAAACAGGATCGTTAGAGAGATAAGGCTCCTTAAATTAAGAGGTGTTGGTATAAGGCAGCCGGGATATCTTATGACTTTAGACGGCGGTAGATTCACTTGTTTCGAACCCTTCCGATCGATAGAAGAGACGCATAATGATTGGATCACTGTAGAAGGTAGCGAAGATAGATACAGCACGGGCTCCAAAGATCTTGACGATATCCTTGAAGGTGGATTTCCAAAGGGAAGCTATAACGTCTTTGAGGTCCAAGAAGATGTTAGTACCGAGGAGTATTTCTCTGTAATCAGACCCATATTCTTGAACACACTCTCAAAAGGTATGGGTGTTTTGGCAATACTATCTGGAGGTACTCATCCCGATAATTTGAAAGACGACATCACTAGGTTCATCTCCGAAGATAAATTCGACCACAAGTTCCGTATCGTCGATTATTTTTCACCCCACAGCGAGAAGCCCTATATGATGGCATTAGGTGGAAAGAAGAGAGATGAAGTCGGTAAGATATACAACAAACATATCAGTGATATCAGCGATGAAGGTAAATCCCCTATACTTGACTATACTGGTTTTGATACTTTGGAGTATTTGATGGGGAACGAGATCGCCATCAAGGATCTGCTTGAAGCAGTCGCTAATACCAAAGTTTCTCACAACCTTGGTATAGGGATAATCAAACATGGCCTGAAGTTAACTAGTGAAATAAAAAACATGGCAGACAACTACTTCGTTTTAAGTAGCATAAATAAAACTCCATGTATCTACGGGATCAAACCAAAAACAGGATTATATGCCATAATCACCGACTCCGATAAAGGGCGACCATATATTTCTCTGGTACCCATACGCTGAATTCAAAATCCATGTTTTCCTTTCAATGGGACGAACAGGACTCCACCTAGGTCCTCCTTTTTTATTTTATTTTTTGTTTTTGTTATCCTAAAGAGGTTTTGGAAGTACTGTCCACCAACTGGGATAAGCATCTTACCGTTTTCTTTGAGTTGTGCGATCAAAGGGTCGGGAATAGACGGGGCGCCACATGCAACGGATATTCTATCGTATGGTGACTCTTTTTCGTAACCTTCAGACCCATCGGCAACAACGATTTTTATGTTATTGTAATTTAATCGATTGAACATATCTCTCCCTTTTTTAGCCAGCTCCGGCAAGATCTCTACGGATATAACTTCCCCCGATTCTCCGATCACACGTGAAATAACTGCGGCGTGGTATCCTCTTCCACCGCCCACTTCAAGAACTTTCATACCTTCTTTTAGATCCAATTCTTCTATCATCATAGCCACCATATGTGGTGCTGAGATAGTTTGGCCACTCCCTATAGGCAGAGGGGCATCCATGTATGCTTTGTGTGACATGGAAACAGGTATGAAAAGGTGTCTTGGCACGGCTTCCATCGCATCAGCGACCTTTTTACTCTTTATATATCCAGTTTTTTTTAGTTGTTCTACCAATCGTTTCCTTTGTTTTATCTTCTCACCCTTCATCTTTTCATCTCCATCCATACGTCCACGAAATTATCCACTGCTTTATCTACAAAAGATTCCTGGTATGTTATAAGTACTTGGGCGATCTTTTTTGTTTCTATGCAGGAGAAGATCTTCTTACGTCCCTCTCGTTCTCCCTTTATGATATTCAATTTAACCAGTTTCTTAAGATGAAAAGAAAGTGTTGATTTTGAAACGTCGAAATGATCATGCAGATCCCCAAAGGTTTTTTTACCTTCCTCCAACAAGATCAAAAGGATTTTCCTAGGTATATCCTGTCTGAGTATGGAAAGCATCTTTCTATCTGGATAGCTTACTTCATCGTTGACGAAGTATCTCTTCTTGTTGCTTATAGATTCCCAACCGATCAATTCATGTTCTTTTAAATAATTAAGATGATAATCCAGCTGTCCCGTAGGCATATCGAGTATTTTTTGAATCTCTCTCATGTAGGTACCGGGCTTCTCTGAAATGAGGTCGAATATTTTTCTTCGACTTTCTAGGTCCAGGGCATCATCCTTTTTGTTCATCTTGGGCATTCACTCCTTAATTATTGAAAGATACAACAAGATCACGATGATCAGATCAACTAAGAGCATATACAGATCCGGCTCGACCCCGAAATCGATCAATGCGAATGCACTAAGAGTAGCATATATCCCTTTGATAGTAAATATAATAAAAGCTAGGGATATAAGCAGGAGTTTACGTTTACCCGTCCGCCTGTAACTCATCAGACCAACAAGTGCTTGAATACATGCGAACCCAGCAAGACAAACCGCTACCAGTGTATATATCATATTATCACAGTGCTGATGAATGCTTCATGTACTTATAGACTTTTTCTTACATGATTGTTAAATACATGTTAATAAATCAGTAAGTCCGGTGCATATATATGACCAAGATCCCAAAAACACATCCTAGATATGAGTCACTGAGGGTTCGAGAGATGCTGGTTGAAGGAGTAGAATCCGGCATCACCTCAAAAGCAGGGTTGATCGCCCATGGGCGAGGGGAAGCCTTCGATTATCTGATAGGCGAACAAACCATCGGATCTGCAAGGTTGGCCGAAAAGGCGGCGCTATCGGTATTATTCTCTGCAGAGAATCCGGTAATATCTGTGAATGGAAACGTGGTCGCCTTGGTCCCCGAAGAGACGGTCAAGCTTGCCGAGAGATTAGATGCCAAGATAGAGATCAATCTATTTCATCGTACGGAGGAACGGATGCACCGGATATCATCTAGGCTAGAGGAGTACGGAGGCAGGAACATATTAGGACTTAAACCGGACTCTGAGATACCCGGATTGGATCATTCCAGGGGTCTTTGTAGTGAAGAGGGTATTTATTCATCGGATGTCGTATTAGTACCTCTTGAAGATGGAGATAGGGCACAAGCCCTTTCGAAGTTGGGTAAAACCGTGGTAACGGTGGATTTGAATCCATTGTCACGCACCGCTAGAACCGCCGATATAACCATCGTAGATAACATAACCCGAGCATTCTCGAATATGTTGGAACTGGAACCTTTAGATGATGATTTTGATAATGAAAAAAATCTGTCCGAAGTTCTTGAATACCTCGCCCAAAGATTAACGAAATCATAAGTGAATAGTTTACAGAAAAGATAAATCCTACTTCTACGTTCTGAACGATGATACCATGAGCGATCTATCTGAAATTGGAACCAAGAGACTAGAATGGGCACGGGAACATATGAAGGTGATGATGAGGGTGAGAGAAGAGGTAAAACAGAGAGGGTATCTTGAAGGGGTGAATATATCGATGGCTCTACACGTGGAGGCAAAAACAGGCATACTAGGTATTTCCCTTAGAGAAGCTGGTGCTAATGTGAAGATGGCTAGCTGCAACCCTCTATCTACTGATGATTCTGTAGCCGAAGCGATGCGGGAGGAGTACGGGATGGATGTTTTTGCCAAGCGGGGTGAGAGTAATCAGGAGTATTACGAAAATTTGAACGAGACGTTGGAACACGGACCTCAAGTGGTCATAGACGATGGAGGTGATCTTATATCCCTTTTACACACTGAACGCAATGAGCTACTTGAGGATATAATCGGTGGTGCTGAGGAGACCACTACAGGTATCGTACGATTGAAGGCTATGGCGGATGATGGTGAACTAAAATTTCCTGTGATCTCCGTAAACGATGCTTATATGAAGCATCTCTTTGACAACAGATACGGCACAGGCCAGTCAACAATCGATGGTTTGATGACGGCCACTAACCTCCAGCTCAGCGGCAAGAACTTTCTGGTCGGTGGTTATGGATGGTGTGGAAGAGGTATCGCCATGAGGGCCAAAGGTATGGGTGCTCAGGTAATGGTTTCCGAGGTGGACCCTATAAGAGCTGTGGAGGCAAGGATGGAAGGCTTTGAGGTTCTACCCATGGTAGAAGGGATAAAGAAGGCTGACTTCGTAGTCACCGCTACCGGTTGTAAAAACGTTGTCGGCGATGAGGCCATAAAACACGCTAAAGACGGATGTGTATTATCTAACTCAGGGCACTTCAATAACGAGATATCAACACCTGCATTAGAAAAATATTCTAGATCTTCCAAAGAAGTTAGAGACGATGTTGTTGGCTATGATATGAAGGATGGTAGGACTCTTTATCTTGTAGCCGAGGGCAGGCTAGTAAATCTTGCAGTTGGGCAAGGCCACCCGGTGGAGATCATGGACATGAGTTTCGCCTTACAGATGTTGGCAGCTGAGTACGTAGTACGCAACCCAGATATGGAACCTGGTGTTCATCGGATACCTGCTGAATTAGATGAGATGGTAGCGAAATTAAGACTGGAGGCCGATGGTATATCCATAGATGAACTGACTGAGGAACAGGTGGAATACATCACCGGCTGGAAAGAGGGTACCTAGATAAAAGGGGTGATATATCTGCATATAAATTTCATTAGGTTTCTGATAATTCTGGGTTCGGTGGTTATAGTAAGTATACCCCTCCTTTTGGGCCTGCATTATAAATTCCATAAGACTGCAGAAGAGCATGATAAAGAAGCACCTAGAATATTTCACTGGTATTTTGGACTACTCTTCATAATCACATATATAGTTTGGGCTTTGGGTGTAGACCATCAACCCTGGGAGGAAATAGTCTCTTTCTTGACCTTGTTTATCATAGCAATGGTTATCACTGCAACTATTTCAACGCTTATAAGACGATACTTCAAATCCAGAAGAGAAAATCTCTAGACAAGGGTTATGTCTATCGCTTCTGCGCTTTGGATACCTTCGATAGTCCTGAGTTTATCTTCTAGGTCGTTGACTATCCCGCCGGCGTCGGGTATTACAGCGGTGGCTTTTAGTGCTTTGAGGCCGAATGCTACCTTCTCGATAGAGCTTCCTCTATAGGTTCCGAATTCTTCGATGATATCTTTTGCTTTCTGCTCGATGGCTTCTAAATCCGCATTTGGATCCTCAGGCATTATCCTGTACACCAACATTACGTCTCCCATTTCAAGGCCCCCTAAATCCGCACTTTGGACATTCATATCGTTCGCCCTGATCTCGGCATACTTTGCATCGGCCTATTTCCACTTCCCCACAATCGGGGCAAGGAAATATTGTATTCTCCAGACCTACTAGCGTTAAGCCACAGGAACTGCAGTTGTAATCTTCCTTCATCTTTATCAACGATTGCAAAATGAAGACCATATATAATCTTGTCGGATTGAAACTTATCATCCGGTGTATGCAAAATAACTATATGTCTGCCTATGTTTATGTATATCATGTCGGGGATAACCTTCTTAAAGACAGAGGATCTAGAACAGATAATATCATTTTACAAAGAGATAATTGGGATGGAAGAATGGGTAGTACAAAGTGGCTGTACCATCCTTAAGCACGGCAATATGTTGCTTGGTTTTTGCCAGGCACCAGTATCAGATATAGAAGTAACTTTAACTTTTTTTTACTCCGACCCAAAATCAGTGGATTCAATGCATGAGATCTTAGAAGATACTGCCGACGGACCCCCTTCTGTAAATGAAAGATACAACATATACAATTTTTTTGCCGTTGATCCAGAAGGAAGAACCCTAGAATTCCAAACTTTTAGACACGAACTCCCACCCTACATGGATGGTGAAGAATTACTCAAGGGGCGTAGAAGTGTACGGCATTATCTTGATATAACCATCTCGCAGGAAGTACTTGATAGCGTATTTGACTTATGTCGTTACTCACCGACTTCCATGAATTCACAATCCTACTATTTTAAAGTTATAAACCATGCATCGACTAAGAGTGATCTAGCTGCTGTCAGAGGCACCTCCAGCGCACCTATCGACGGCGCCCCTCTTGCGGTGTCGATATGTGTAGACCCAAAGCTCACCAAAAGGCCTATGCAGGATGGTTGTATAGCCGCTTATCACTTTACATTGAGTGCATGGCTTCATGGTTTGGGAACCTGTTGGATAGCTGATATGGATAGAGATAGTGTCAAAGATATGTTGGGTATAGATAAAGATCATCACGTAGCAACAGTTACACCCCTAGGATATCCTGCAGATGTGCCTGAAATTCCAGAACGAAAACCTGCCGAATATTTTATAAAGAAATGAAACACTAATCAACCGATGAACGGACGGAACTTGATAGGCATACTACTCATAATAGTTGGTGTATTTATGGCTCTGGATCGGGCCGGCATAGTAAATTTACAGGGTTACCTTGCCCCCATCGCCATAATAGCCGTCGGTGTTTACTTATTGTGGCCCAAGAAATGGAAAGATCAAAATAGAAAGTTTACTTGAATATCTCACCGGTTTCTTTGTACCACAGGAGCAGATCTAGATGGTTTAGGGGGATCCCGATATCTTTAGAAAATTGTTTCATCTTATCCTCGATATCCAAGTACTTCGAAGGTGTTAGATTAGCGGGAACTTCTTCTATGACATCAAACTTTTCAAGGTTACGCAGGATATGTCGGTCTAGGATAGCGATATCTTCTCCCAAACCCATGTTTCTCAAGTAATGACTAGCTTCTTTATATCCTAAACCTTTAACATTCTGGACCAACCATTCTCTAGTCTTTTCGATACTTTCCATCTTATCGATCTTTGCTTTGATTGCCTTACCATCGCACCCAAATTTATCCCTAGCTTCCACCAAATACCTGGCTTTATTGTTACGAAATCGGACTTTATTTATCTCATCCGAGATCTCATCACTACAGCCATCTTTCAAAAGACCGGATTCCTTTAAACCTTTCACCGACTCCCAGCAGCTTTTTGCCTTGGATTGAGGTGTGAACAAACAGAAGGTGAGTTCCTCGAAGTATCGTTCCGTGTTTTCACATACTTTAAAATCTTCTATCCGTTGTATTATATCACTTTTTATATCATCATATAGTGCAAAAAGATCTTGTAACTCTTCATCCAATCAAATCACACCACCGATCATCTCTGCGATACTTTCCAAAATACGCTTATCATCTTGATCAAAAGCACACTCACGGTTTGAATCTATATCGATCTCTCCAACCACTCGTTCGCCTTTAAATATTGGAACTACGATCTCCGATTTAACGTCTGGACTACAGGACAGGTACTCATCTTCTTTGGAAACGTCGTCAACTAGTATTGTTTCACTTCTAGCTGCAGCTAGACCACATATCCCCTTTCCAATAGGTATGTTCGTATGTATCGTTTTCTTTCCTTCAAAGGGACCTAGCACCAAACGGTCATCGTTTTCTACCATATATATGCCGACCCAATCATAATGTTCAATATCGTCATGCAATATCTCACAGATGCTCTCTAAATCCTTATTTTTAATGAATTCCTGAATTTTCCCCATCAACTCATCTTCGTCTATCTTCAAATTTACACATCCTTTTAAATAGTCAAGTGAAATCGACTCTAAATAACCTTTTTCCCATGATATGTTTTTTAGGCAAAATTATTTTACATTGTATGTTATATAGGTATGAGTTAGCGGTGGTAATCACATGTCTATGGCAGTAGTACTAGATGCATTGAAGAAATTCGAAGCTTTACAAGAAGTAGAGTTATGTATGTTGACCAGAAAGAATGGAGAGATAGTAGCGAGTGTTGGTAATGTTGGCTCCATAAGTTTAGAAACCTTCGGTATAATGACCGCTACTATATATGGGGCTGGAAACACCGCCAATGAGCACTTAAATAAGGAAAAACCTAATAGGATCGTGATGAGAGCAAACGACGGTGATACGGTGATCAAGAAAATAGATTCTCAACATATACTAGTCATGAGGACTCATAAAAGGGACAACTTTGCTAAGGTTCTAGCAAACATGGATGAAACGGTGGATTATCTTCTTGAGAATTGGAATGGGGTGAGATTTTGAAAAAAGTTCTGCCTAGAGAGATATATGACTTTTTCGATAGCTATGCAGGTCGCTCTCTTATCATCAAAGGTCATGCAGGCACCGGTAAAACAATACTCAGTCTGACCCTTTTAGAGGAGATAGCAGATATAGATAATTCGTTTTATTTTTCAACTAGGGTGTCTAATAAAGCTCTTTACAGCCAGTTCGATTGGCTGAAAGATAAGGATATGCGAGAAAATCTGATCGATGCAAGTATGGATTTTCTGAGAACGCTTTATGATATCCAAAAACACGAAACTAAAAAGTCATCAGTACCTGATAAAGAGGATGATCGGGTGCATAAAGTTGAAAAGGCCAGAAGAGTTTTAGGTATCTTTGATAACAAATCGCCAGATAAATTTACACCTCCAGAAAACACATCTAGAATTTTTTTGCACTCTCTTATGGGAGATTCTGACATCAGCGAACTTGAGGAGATCTACGACCGTGTAGATTCACGACTACCCGCCTCATCTTTGATCATCATCGATAGTTTAGAATCACTTATCGAAAGATACGGGGTTGATCCCAGCTCACTTATAAAAGCACTACAAAAAGACTTGGTTGAGTTATCCGGCACCAAGCTCATCATAGTCATCGAAGCAGAAGAATCAACAAAGTGGGATTATCTTGTGGACGGTGTATTAACATTAAAGGTCGAGGAAGAAAAAGGAAGGCGTACGCGTCAGATGGTCTTAAACAAACTCAGAGGTATTTGTATAGATAGACCTGTTTATCTATATACCTTAGCCGATGGCAAATTCACATACGCTTCACCTTTAGATCCCAAGCTTCCACTATTTGAGGATGGGCATGAACCGATATTGGACGGAGAGGGCACCAGTTACTGGGAACGACAACTATTCTCTACGGGATCAAATGCTCTAGATGAAATATTAGGCGGTGGTTTTGTACGGAACAGTGTAGTTTTGTTTGAGTTCTCTCATGACGTACCCCTTGCTGGCCAAATGAACCTCTTCGGTCCGGTTTTAGAGAATTTCCTTGCTCAAGAGCGGGGAGTCCTCTTCATGCCTTCTAGTCGAGATAAACACAAATTCGTAAACAAAAGTCAGCTTTTTGAAGATAAAACCAAAAAATATATCAAAATTATAGATATGGAAGATCGGGAAAGAAATGATGATATAAAACACATCTTCAAAGACGCTTACAAGCAGCTAAAATTCAAAGTCGATCAACCGATATTGACGATATGTGATTGGGTCAACATCGAACATTCGATAGGCCAACCCTCGGATTTTGATGAAGTTGATCGGGTCAAGATAGCAAAAGACATGCTTGATCTCATGCGAAAAAATAGTGGACTGACCATCGGACTTATGGGTCCTGGATTTTCTTTTGTCGACAATGCTAGATACGTTGCTGATACACATATCAAGGTGTTTACGAAGTACAATTCTTTATTTATGTTCGGTGAAAAACCAAACACAGAAATCTACAATATAACCCTTGACGATAAAGATCATCCGTCGGTAAGATACGTAAAGCAGGTATGACTGCCGAAAACGTTAAATTCCATTTACTACTATATTATGGTTAAACATGGACACTAATACCTTCCTACTGTTGATGATAGCTCTTCTTTTGGGTGCTACAGGCTCTATATGGGCTGTTTGGTATTACCTTGAGAGATCAAAAAGCAGGAGGTTGAAAAAGGCGAAAAAAGATCTGAACATCGACCCCGAAGATGAAGTATATAATCTAGTGATGAGCACCAAGAGCATCTGCAAAGTGATGAAAAGGGATGGTCATGATGTTAGTGCTGCTGAGATCCTTTTAGAAAGAGCTGAATTAGCCCTTCAGGCAGATGACTATCCAAAGGCTATGAAATTGGCCGAAGACGCAAAGAAGAAGATAGCTCAATCAAAGGATATCAGTATTCAACCTTCGAACACGAATACACTCGTCCCGGAAGAAGATAAACCTAAAAGCAAGGCAGTTAAGAAATTTGAGGAGCGGAAGGAAGAGATCCAGAATCTACCAGAAAATTATCTTGAATCAAAGTTTGAGATAGAAGTCGCTCGAGATATGGTTAAAGAAACAGATGATGTCGAAGCAAGTAGATTACTCCAGATCGCTGAAGATAAGTTTTCTTCAAAAGATTATACCGGGGCTCTCAGCCAAGCGATCAAATGTAAGAAGTGGATAGATGAAGATAGTGCAGGCTTACTAGCCGGTCAAAAGATCGGAAAGAAGAAAAAACCCGCTGAAGAAAGTAAGACCCTGTCATTGAAGGAACTACCCGCAACAGAGAGCGAAGGTCAACATGAATGTAGTGAATGTGGAAACCAAGTTAGTGAAAGCGATAAATTTTGTAACAAGTGCGGTGCTAAGATACATTTATTACAAACATGTGCAGCGTGTGGTGCTGAAGTAGAGATCAGTTACAACTTTTGTTCAGAATGTGGTGAGGAATTGGGTTTAGTAGTCTATGAATGTCCGGAATGTGGAACTGAAGTCGACGATGATGTACAGTTTTGTCCTCAGTGTGGAGTTGAGTTGGAGTAGTTATTCCTCTATCGGTAACAGTCCTTTATCAATCAAAGTTTCTACAAGACGATGGATATCCGAAGGAGATAGGTTTTCTACACGATAGGTTTTAAACGGTATATTTTTTACATCCAGGCCGAATCCATATTTTAAGGCATTTTTGATGGTTTTTCTTCTATAGCAAAATAGCTCTCTGACAACATCTTCAAAGATATCTTCATGTATTATCTTATAAGATGATCTTCCAGGTTCAATGGATACAACCGAAGCATCTACCCTGGGAGGTGGATAAAACCTGTTCCTTGAAACATCGAATAGTTTCTTTACCTTGGCTTTAGTGGAGACCATCACGGATAGGCGAGAGTAGTTTTTTTCTCCCACCTCGGCGACCATCCGATCAGCGAACTCTTTTTGATACATCAGGATCCCCAGTTCGAAATCCTTTTTTAACAATTTGAATGTCAAAGGTGATGAGATGTTAAAAGGGATGTTTGAAATAACTTTATCGAAATCTGGAAGTTCAACTTTTAAAACATCCCCATGTATCATATCAAAGTTGTAATCTGAGAATTTTCCTTCTAGATAGCCTTTAAAAGTCCTATCCTTTTCAACTACGATTACCTTTTTTGCTTTCTTAACGATCACTTCAGTAAGAACGCCCAGGCCTGGTCCTACCTCTAAAACGGTATCTTTCGAGGTTATATTTGCAGACTTCACCTGGCGAAGGGCTATCTCTTTATCCACTAGAAAGTGCTGCCCGAGCTTTTTAGATGGTCTCAGTCCAAGCTCATTTAACTTATCTTTTATTCCATTGGCCATGATAACCCATATTCACCGATGAGGTTTCCGGAATGAAATCAATATCTTAATCTATGGATATGTTTTCCATTACAACTACGTCTCTTACGGCTTTCATTCCTTCAAATGGAAGTACTAATCTTCCCTCCGCGTCGGTATCAAAGAGCCTAGGCTCTATCTCTTCTGCAGGGGTGACCAATACATGTTTCATATCACCGGTCTTAGTATCGACGACGAAATTATCGATCATACCCAATATCTGCCCATCGTTAGTCATTACCGTTTTTCCACGCATCTCGGTTACGAACATCTTCATTTTGTTGTCCTCCTATCTGATAGATGGATTTACTACCTGTATAAGCCAACCCCATTATAATCTTTCTTCTTTCTAAAGGTCTTTTCCATATCCGATTCCATCTCTTGATACATCTCTAATATGTCTTCGTCAATCGATGGTGAAACGCCCTCTAATGACAATTCGAAGTCTTTCATATCAACGGTATCTTGTTTCCTTTTCATGGCTGAAAGCCCGGCTTCTCTACAGACTGCTTCGATATCTGCTCCCACGAACGACTCGGTCATATGTGCTAGTTTTTCTAGATCCACATCTTTTCCCAGAGGCATATTTGTAGTATGTATCTCGAATATTTCTTTCCTGGCTTTTTCGTCAGGTATAGTTACTAAAAGCTTATTATCAAATCTTCCAGTTCTTAAAAGTGCTGAATCTACTCTATCTGGACGGTTTGTTGCCGCAAGAACTACTATCCCCGGACTATTTTCGATACCATCCAAACTGGTAAGAAGTTGATTAACCACTCTATCGGTAACTACGTTTTGCTCACTCATGCCCCTTTCAGGTGCTAGAGAATCTATCTCGTCCAGGAATATTATAGATGGGGCGGTTTGTCTAGCCTTTTTGAATATCTCTCTCACCGCCTTCTCACTGTCTCCTACCCATTTTGAAAGTATCTCAGGGCCCTTTACCGAGATGAAGTTAGCATCACATTCGTTGGCAACTGCCTTCCCAAGTAATGTTTTTCCGGTTCCAGGAGGTCCGTAAAGGAGGATCCCTTTCGGTGGTGAGATCCCCATCTTTTCAAAGGATCCAGGATCATCTAATGGCCTCTGAACGAAATCGATCAGCTTTTCTTTGATATCATCTAATCCTCCGACTTCCCCCCATAATACCTCAGGTATCTCGACCATTATCTCCCTCATGCTGCTCGGCTCTGTTTCTCGTAAAGCGTTCATAAAGTCGTCGGCCCTGACTTCCATCTTCTCTAAAACCTCTCTAGGTAAAGGTTCATCGAGGTCAAATTCGGGGATATACCGCCTCAGTGCCCGCATAGCCGCTTCTTTTGCAAGAGATTCTAGGTCCGCCCCGGCGAACCCGTGAGTGAGATGTGCTAACTCTTCTAGTTTAACGTTGTCGGCGATGGGCATACCCCTGGTATGTATCTGGAGCACTTCCTTTCTACCATCACGGTCTGGCAGACCTATCTCGATTTCTCTATCAAACCTGCCCGGCCTTCTCAACGCCGGATCGATGGCATCTACTCTATTAGTGGCCGCGATCACTATGATCTCTCCTCGTTGACTCAAACCATCCATCAGTGTTAGCAGCTGGGCGACCACCCTACGTTCTACTTCACCCTTTACATCATCTCTTTTAGGTGCGATAGAGTCAAGTTCGTCGATAAAGATAATTGAGGGTGATTGATCCTTTGCCTCTTCAAATTTTTCTCTCAATTTACCTTCACTCTGTCCGTAGTATTTTGACATTATTTCCGGACCCTGTACAGAGAAAAAGCTAGCTCCAGATTCGTTGGCAACCGCTCTTGCTATCCAGGTTTTACCAGTACCTGGTGGCACATAAAGAAGCACTCCTTTAGGTGGTTCTATACCTAATCTTTCAAAAAGGTCTGGATGTTTCAGAGGGAGTTCTATCATCTCTCTAACCCTCTGCAGCTGATCCCTTAAACCCCCTACATCCTCATAGGTTACAGTAGTTGTACCTATCATCTCCCCCTCGCTTACAGGCTCTTCCCTTACTGTAACTTCTGTAGCTTCTCTAACCTCGACCGGTTCCAAGGGTTTTGTGGTTATGACGATGAAAGGAACGTTACCTCCCATGAGAGATATACCAGGTATGACTATCGCGTCACCGGCCATTATAGGTCTTTTTGAAAGCCTTTTTTTAACAAACGCTTCTATCTCTTCCCCAAATCGAAGTGTGTTCCCCTTTTCTATCACCGGTGCGATCACTACTTTTTTAGCAGCTTTGATCTGTGTTTTTAAAACTTCTACTTTGTCTCCAACAGATACTTTAGCATTCTTTCTGACAAGACCATCGATCCTGATTATGCTTTTTCCTTCATCATCGGATGACAACCTGAAAACCTTTGCAACAGTCTCTCTCTCCCCTTTGATCTTTATAACATCTCCTACCTCGACACCCAATCTCATCCTAGTAGTAGGTCCCAACCTCGCACGATTTCTTCCAACATCATCCTGTGGGGCCTCTTTAACTATCAACGTTACTTTTTCAGACATCAAATTCGCCAAGCTTCTAAGTTAAGATTAGTTATTAAATGTTTGTGGAGTAGATCCTCTTTATTCTGAAGATCCTCGGATGGTCTTCTCTATCACAACGGAATTTGAGTTCCCATTAACATCCTCCATCCTTATCGTAAACATTTTTGTGCTTGCATCTGCTGTAACATTTTCGAATACAACGCTAAATCTGTGGTCACCTACAGGGTCCATAGGTATAGTGTCCCCCTCGTATTCTATAGTAACACTTCCTTCATCCACGGCGTCATTGTCTGTTATTTTAGCCTCCAGCATTATTTTGTAATCCCGCTGGGCGGTTACGTTCGCTTCGTCAATAGCTTCCCATTCTCCGTCAATTTCAACGTAAAAATCTACCTGATTCAAAACAGGGTCTGTAAAATCGCCGAATGGTGGATTCATCAACAGTATCCATATACCTAACCACGTCAAAAAGTACATGGCACCGTTCATGGCCCATTCTTTTTTGCCAAATTTGGATATATCCAATGGAAGATACTCAAAGATCTTCAAGGTGATGAGCATGCCGAAAATACCAGTTAAGAAACCGATACTCCAATCTCCGGTCAGTTTGAAAACCTCTAATGAGGCCAAGGAAAATAATGGAGCTAAGGCTATGGACACAAGGACGCTTTTCCCCTTGTTTATCTCGTGTTTCATGTATTCGATCCTATCGAATTCAGGGAATTCAAAATCGTAATCTTCCTCTTCTTCCTTATTTTTCTTCCTGCGTTTGGCCATTGTGAAAACCTCATCTAGGCAACGTATTAATAAAGTTTCTTATCGGCGATGAAGATCACTCGTCGTTTATTGTTTTTAGGAGTTCTTTTGCTTTAGTATGAAAATTCTTTAGAGTGTATTCGTTGACCAGTGTATAGTCCGCTAAAGCGATAACTTCTCCAAGACCCCATTTTAGCTCTCTATGATCTCTGTTTTGAAATTCTGTAAAATTTTGTGGTGCATCATCCCTCCCTCTATTTATTAGCCTCTGGTAACGGGTCATTGGTGACGCATAGACTGCGACGACCGTCAACTCTTCTCCGATCTCATTACGGAATATATCCATCTCGGCTTGACCTCGAACTCCGTCGATCACCGTATTTTTATCGGTGATGCTCTCCAATGTGCGTTGAGCCCAGATACCGTAATCATGCCTTTCTCTTTCTGAATGGGCGAATCCACCTATTCCCTTGTCATCCATATCTATGGCGTTCTTTTTTGCCCACCTTCTTACCACATCTCCCATACGGACGATATCGTATCCCATCTCTTTTGCGATCTTGATAAATTCTTCTTTACCGCTTCCAGGCATACCAGTTACCAAAACAGTTTTCATTTTATCTCCTCAGTGACTGTACTCTCTCCAATCGAGACCCACGGTTCTATTTCTTAGTTTAACTATTGTAGGTATCTTCCTTTTATGAGCACTCTTCTTTACCATACCTTTGATATCTTCTACAATATCTACGGTGATGCCGTTCCTCTCAGCGATGGTTTTCACATCTTCCATTGCTTCGATACCTTTGAGAATCTGGTCTATCTCTTCATATGTGAATCCCAGTTCTTTTTCATCGGTCTGCCCTTCCCAGAGTCCGGCCCTGGGCACCTTCTCGATGAATCTTCTCGGTACCTTTAATCGATGGGCTAGTTCTTTCAATTCACTCTTGTAAATGTCTCCGATAGGCATGAAGTCCGAGGCGCTATCTCCGTATTTGGTAGTATATCCTATAAGTATCTCGCTTTTGTTAGAAGTTCCCACCACAAGCTTATCTTCAACATTTGCAAAGTAGTACTCGATACACATCCGCACCCGAGCTTTGAGATTAGCATAAGCTAACTTTTCTTCTTCCTCGGCTGGAAAGCTGTTCAATATTCCGTCGATCCGGATCTCTTCTGTAGGAACTTTCCATTTCTGTGCAAGATATCGTGCGTCATCCATGTCCTCGGAGGGAGATGCGCTCTCTGGCATTATTATACAGTGCACTTTCTCAGGTCCAAGAGCATCGATGCACAGCTTAAGCACCGTGGCTGAATCCAGCCCACCACTAAGACCAAGCACCACACCTTTACTGCCGGTTTTCTCTACTTTATCTCTAATGAATTCTTTTATGATCGTGATGTATTCGTCCAGCTCTTCAGTGGATTTACTCATGATATGGGATAGAACCGGGCATTATTATGTTTATGGTCACGTATTTTGGCAAATAGTCATATATGGATTAATATTCAATATCTAGAATAGGCTACAAAAACATTAAATATCCGCTATAACCTATCTATGTAGGTATAGGAATGAGAAAAATATCTGCGTTGTTAGTCGTGATGCTACTGATATTAGTGACGATCCCTAGTGGTACTGTTGAAGGGGAAAGTTATGGTATCTATCTACAAGGTCACCTTTATGACAGTTATGATGGGAATGCAGTATGGAACCGTGATGGTGTGTATTCTGGAAATATTACTGCTATAAATGTCGATCAAAACGGTGAGATATATTCTCGAGGAGCTAATGATGCCATAAACGACGGGTCAGTAAACAATGGAAAGGAAAACCAATTTTGGTGGGATGCAATCCCTGGTGAAAAACCAGATCAATGGTTTAAATCTTCCCCAGAGAGAGATGACAACATAATATTCCTAGGTGAGTACCAGCACAACGGCGAAGATAATTCACAAACTAATTACACATGGGCATCGAACTATATCGCAGAAGATAAGGCAACTCCTACACAGATAGAAGAGCACGTTGTGAGGTACGAACCGATCCCCAAACCGGTGCTCAATCCATATGTTGAGGAAGCTAGAGGTCTTGATTGGATAAATCTATCTATACCCAATTTTAAGTATACCAGTAGTAATATAAAGGGAGAAGCAACCGGTAGAGGAACATACGATTTACTGGAGAGTTATGCGGTATTTATACGAACTGAAAAAGAGGGATGGGTACATCTGGGTAATTCACAGGTAGATCTAAACAACAAACCGACCCACGAGCCGATCCCTGCAGTGGATGATAAGACGAACCCAAACGAGATCAACACAGGTTCACATTACTTCCTAGTTGACGATATAAAACTACAACCTGGAACATATTATGAGTTCAAAGTACGGGTGAACTTCCGTACACTGGGAGGAGAGGTTATTCCCGTATGGGGCTACGAAGGAGGTCTCGGTGACGAAGGAAAAAAACCTATCGTTGGCGGTAGC
>PWKY01000063.1 GCA_003560595.1 Thermoplasmata archaeon
ACGCCGAGAAAGGGATTCGAACCCTTGAGATGCAAGGCATCACGAGCTGATTGGCCTAATATAACTAGGTCTCCAAGCTCGCGCCGTTCCAGGCTAGGCTATCTCGGCATATGAAGTTTCTGGAAAGAGCTAAATCATTAACTATTATTTATGTTCTTTCCATCGTGTAGGATAATTTCCCGTAGGTTTGAAAACCCGCTCGGATTTTATCACTAAACCTTCGTCCATATCCATTATCTGTGATGGATCGTAAAGGGCTGTACCGTAAGCAAGCCCTTCTCCTTTGGTAGAATATAACACCACATCATCACCACTTTTGAATTCATCCATCTCAAGTATACCGGGAACGGCAAGATCTGCACCGTTCAGTATACTACCTGCAGCCGTATCCTTTATCTTGATTCCGGGATACAAACCCAATGCTCTTTCATATGGTGATAGTATAGAAGATAACCAAGTTGGATCCCCCTGTCGATAAAATTCAAAAGCATCATAAAGATCCTGCATCGTACAGCAATCTCTTTCCTTAAATCCACCAGCCTCAGTCCTCCTCAACTCCATCATGTGTGCGCCGGTACCGGAGGCGGTTCCCATATCTTTACATATGGTACGGATGTAGGTTCCAGACTCACAGCGTATTCTGATCAAATATTCGTTTTGAACGTTATCTAACAACTCCATATCATACACAGTTCTTTTCCTCATTCGACGCTTAACCCCAGAACGAATAGGAGGCATCTGGTATATCTCTCCGGTAAATTCTTCGATGAGAGAAGAAACCTCCCTTTTACTGATATTATTGTGGAATTTTACCGCCGCTATATATTCCTTAGGAGCGGCATGTAGTAGATCCATAACCCTTACCGAATGGCCGATCCCCATCGGTAAAACACCTGTAACATTTGGGTCTAGGGTACCACTGTGTCCAGCCTTCATACCGCAGATATTTTGAACCCAGGCTGAAAGCTGATGACTTGTTGGTCCGGAAGGTTTGTCGATGATCACGATAGCTCTCTTGATCATGTCCTTAAGAGCTCTATCTTGAGGGGATTCGCCGTAGGGTGAAACAGTATCTATTCGATCTCTAACATACTTCAATTCCAGCACCCTCCTTGATCCTGTTAACGATCTCTTCTGGATCGTTCTTTTCAGAATTGATCACCAGATCATATATACTTTTATCACCCAGATCTATGTTGTAATAATCCTTATACCTTTTGAACTCACTTTTTTCGCGGTGTAATACCTGCTGACGGATATCACTAGACTCAAAACCTTCCCTACCTGCGATTCGATCTATTCTAACGTCTATTGGGGCTTCCAGCCAAACCTTGAATGATTCAATACCCTCTTTATGTAGCATCTGTCCCGTTAATCTACCTTCTAAAATGGTACCAGGTTCAGCCAGCTCTATCATCCGCAGGTCGAGCTCTTGGTCAAAGGAAGGGTCCTCTTCAGCCATCTCGCTGAACTTCTCGAGACTTACATCATGTTCCTTTGCCAATGATCTAAAAACATCGCCACTGTTCAAGTACTTCATCCCAGTTGCTTCAGATAATTTCCTGGCGGCTGTAGAAGTACCGCTTCCGGGTAATCCACTTATGGTTATAATTTCGTAGGTCATATCCCTATCCCGTTACATCTATTTCTTTGATACGTTTGGCATATGTTAACATCTGAAGTACCATTCTGACCGCCTGGCCGATAGGGGCCGATATCAGCATATACACACCTATCCACTGAGGAAAAGGTAACGGGCCTATATTATCGGTGAATGTAGCGTTGAAGGCCCAGGGTGTAGCGTAAGTTACGTTAGGTAAGTCACCTATAAATGTCCATAGGGCGGCGAATACAGATATGAATACAATAGTGGTCAGGATCATCGATTTAAACTGAGGCTTCATAGTTTTCATCTGCATCGCAGATACCTTTGGTTGGAGCTTATCTAGTTTTTTCAATTTAGAAGTTTTATTTGCCATCTTTGCGTCCATACGCTCCTTGTTAAATGCAGCGGTTTTCTTTTGTAACTCTGCCATTTCAACCCAATCTACCATGAGATCACGGACGATCGTGGAAAACACGATCATTATGGTACCTGCCACGATTAGGGTGATGATCGGATACTGTCCGTCAAAACCAGCTATGGCGAATATGGGACGCCCTATGGCGTCACCTATCGAATAACGAAGGTCTTGATCGATGAACACCATCAACGTAAGGATGGCTAGGAACATATATCCAAATCTCTTCCAGTTGAATACTTGAACAGGTTGTTCCGGGGCGGATCCTTCCTCAGTAGATTCTTCTTCACTCAATTGATGACACCTCTAGATGTTACTGACTACCGAAGAAATCCCGTAGTACTGGATGCATCTCCATCATCTGTTCTTTGCCCATCTGTTCGTAAAGTTGTACCAATATACTTACAGCTAGGAATATACTTATCCCGGTCGCGTTACCGACAGAACCTAACATGTTCGAACCTGCAGCAAGGGCACCCATGAAAATACCGCTGAAGCTTGTGATCGTAGGTATATATCGTTCTAGAACTCTTTTTAATACTCTTGGATCACGTCTAAATCCTGGGATCTGCATGCCGCTGTCTTGTATCTGTTCTGCAACGGACTCTGCATCCATATTAGTCGTTTTCACCCAGAAATTAGCGAATAGCAGACAAGCAACGGTCATGAACGTGAAGTGTATTATAACCCTGGCTATGAGCTGAAATTTAGTGTAACTCCAGTCCACGCCTTCAGGGGACATCATACCTGCATACCTCTCGGATATAAGAGGAAGCAACCATTCTTGTAAACCATTGACATTTGAGATGTACCAAGCACCGCCAGCTATAGGTTCGGTACTTCCAGGTGGGAACACACCTAGCCACCACTGTCCACCGAGTAACGGGAAGTTTTGGAAAGAAGGATTGGTATAGAATAGCATGGCGAAAAGGTTGATATTTGCCATCAAAGCGGCTACAAGTATTACTGGCATCACAGAGGTATATATCAATTTTATGGGATATCTACCTCTTGCTCCTCGTGCTCTACCGTGTGATAATGGTAGTTCTATCCTAGATGATTCAACATAAGCGATTATCAAGAATATGGTTATGGTTGTGATCAAACCAAAAAGAGGATTAGGCTGCCCTAACAAAATTTCTTCAAAGCCACCTCTAACGAGTTCGGCTGAAGAACTATTCTGCACTATATAGATCGTCTTTGGGATCGCTCCGGAAGGAATTGCATTCTCTGCACCTGGGGTCGGGGCCCAGTTAAAGGTCCCTGTAAATATACCTTGAGCAACACCTGCAACGATGAAAAGACTGATACCGCTTCCGATACCCCATTTGGTTATCACTTCGTCCATGAGGAACAAGAAGTAACCACCTATGGCTATTTGAGAAACGATTATAGCCCGAGCCAGCATCATCCCCTGTCCTGAAAAGGTACCGTCTATCGTATTCACTAGAGTACCGCTCGGGTGAAGGTATCCAAAGGCTTGTGGGATGGCCTGCACTAATATCATGATGATAACTAAGAACTTCTGTGTATTTTGATAAAGGGCTTTATCATCGTCCTCTTTCATATCTAGATTAATTATTTCCGCACCTTGAAAGAGCTGCATCATGATGGATGCGTTTACTATCGGGGTTATACCTAAATGGACAAAAGAGCCAGATTCACCAGCAAAGATCGCCCTGAACTGGGCGAACAGATCCAATGTTCTTTCTGCATCAAGACCGTATATGATTATATTGGTCATGACGAAGTAGATCAAAAGGATCAAAATGGTGTAGAATATCTTTGTCTTGAAGTGTACATGCCCCTCAGGTTTTTTAACCATCGGCATGCGTTCTACAAGAGGTTTCAACTTGTACAGCCGACTCTTTTCATCCTTGGCCATCTATATCCGCTCCTTTACTTTTCATTTGGTTATTACTTCTCCGCCAGATTCTTGAACCTTAACTATGGCTCTTTCACTGGAGGAGGGTATCGTTATCTTCATCTGGTATCGAGCTTTACCGCCGCCCAAAAGTTTATCGTATCCTGCTTTTGAAAGATCTACATGATAGATCGAACCTTCTTTCTTGGCTATACCCATTTCTATAAATTCATCCATGTTCATTTCGATATCGTAAATGTTTATGATCTTTGGCTCTTTCACTAAGCTCTGGGGTCTGGAAAATCCTTTAGGTCCAAAATAATTGGGATCCTCTTTCATGGTGGAAATATACTTGTGTTTCTGTAATCCAGCCTTTCCTCTACCACCACGTTCACCAGCACCTCTTCCACCTTTGATGCCGCGTCCGTGAGTACGTGAACCTCGATGTTTTTTTGTTTTCTTTTTACCCATTTCATTCACCTTTTATATTTTCTGGCCCTATCATTCTTTTTAATAAGGTGTTTATCTCCTTTCCTCTATAACCTAGTGAACCCCCATTTCGATAATGTTCCTTAACTCCCTTATAACCTCCGATGGGAGGGTGAAGTCTAAATAGGTTCTTTAATCCAGGTATATCTGAAAATTTAGCTTTCCCAGAAATTATCCCAGAGGCAAATTCTTCAACGGTATTAAAATCAGTATGTTCTGCAACTAAGTCGTCCGTCAAATCATCATCAAGATTGGATCGATAAGATAGGAGAACTGCTAAAGTTTCTTCATCTACCTCACCCCATGCGATCATGTGCTGCACTCTTTTCAGCATCCCTTTACTTGAATCATCCATGGGTAATAATGCACAATGATTGACCCTAGTCATGTGCATCTGACGAAGAGTCCTATCCTGAATCTTAGATGATTCCCTAGAACTCCTGATCCTTAATACAGCATATTTCATTCGTCATCACCTTCATCTAAATCTATTTTATCTTCATCCCTGCTAGGCTTAGCTGTAGGTACGCCCTCAACGATGCCTAATGTTTCAGCTTGTTTCTGCGGCACCTTCATCCTAGCAGTTTCCTTCAAAGCGTTGAAGACCGCTTTTCCGTAATTGATAGTTGTACGCGTATGTCCAGTTGAAAATCCCCATATATCCTCGATACCTGCTAGCTTTAAGATCGACTTGGCAGTGTCTCCCGCTGCTAGTCCTATACCGAGTGGAGCTGATTTTAAAGTTATCTAAACATATCCTGATTTTCCTGTAACTTCAAAGGGGATGGTATGTGGTGTATCACATCCACATTCCCAAGAACCACAGCCACGTCTAATTTTGATCAGGTTTAACTTAGCGTTATCGATACTCTTACGTATCGTAGGGCCGACTTCTTTCCCTTTACTTGTTCCTACACCTACGTATCCGCTTTTATTGCCTACTACGGAAGTAACCGTGAATTTTACTCTTCTACCTGAGTCGGTCATCCTTTGAACCATATTGACGTCTAGGACTTCATCTTCTAGATCTGGGAACAGAGCATCAACGATTTCAGGTTCCCTGATGGGATATCTTGTAGCTAATGCATCTTCCATCGTGGTGATCTCCCCTCTTTTGACCATCTTACCCAGTCTTGTTTTAGGGTTCCATCCATTCATTAGTAATCCTCCAGCTTATTTTTAACTTCTTCAAAGTTTTTTACAATATTTTCATCGATATGTGCCCCTTTGATACGGTCCTCATCGGGTAGTATTTCACTACGGTGAGGTATATCTAAACCTGCATCTACCATGCCTTTAAGGGTAGAAAAATAACGTCCTCCGCGATGTGGTATGTTCAAGCCTATATCGAGTATGACTTCTTTAACCCCCTCTTTTAAAGCACGCTTCCCTGCTAGATAGCCTACTAAATAGGCTGCAGGGATGTTCTTCCCGTATCCGTTCCAACCGAATTTTTCGAGGTCTAAGGAACTCGATGTGGTGATTACCTTATCTCCATCTGCCTTGTACTCTATTATCTGAATTCGTACATGCTTATTTGATATCCTAACGGTTGCTCTAGGCTTGCCTGATTTTAGCATACGGAGTCTTTGGCGGTAGTCGGTTCTACCTTCCCTTCTCCTTTTAAGATTCATTCTGTATCTCGGTCCTTCTCCCATGTTATAACCTACCTGGTGTTTCATAATCCTGATCTACATGACCGGCCATCTTCAAGTGAAGAATAAGATCAGCTCTATTTTCAAAAGTTCCACCTTTAGCACGTAGATAGAACTTTCGATACACGCTTTTATCGATATATCCTTCATCACGCAAATGTTTCAACTCGTGTCTGATAGCCCGTATTCTTTTCATCCAATCTTTTTTACGGGGTGTCCTAGCGTTCTTGTGTCCTCTTCTAGAACCTGGACCCTTTCTCCGTCCTTTACGTCTTTGTTCTTTGAGGTATCGGTACCTTCCTCTAGAATTACCTTTAACAGGCTTTTTCTTAATAGCCCCACTACTGATCAGTTTTCTAACATCTTCACGGGTTATTGCCTCTATAACCTCATCGAGCATAGTATCATCTACCCATACTCGATTGACGCCGCATTTCAACAATCCCGCGGCCAACTTCTTTTGATATTTGACATCCATAATAAACACCTTAAGATTTGTTAAGTACTCTTATGTCTTTTTCTTCAGCTTTCTGCTCTATATCTATACGTTTACGCATACCTACACCATGGGCGATCCGAACGGCCTGGGTTTTTGCATCCACACTTTCAATATCTTTAACGTTATATACGAGTACCTCTTTAAATCCGGAGGGATGCAAATTTCTGACCATCTTTGGAGACCTATATCCTATAGATACTTTGGGAGGTCTGCTTTTAAGGTTTTTCCTTGCTTTAGAATGAACACCTTTTGGCCTCCTCCAGGTACCTTTTTCCAACTTTGAATGTCTGAACCACTCCTGTCTTGAGAACATTGGCTTTTTATTTTTCATACGTCGCCGCTTTTCCATAAGTTCTTTTGTTTCAACGGCAAGAGAAGGTTTTTTCTTCACTTCGTATTCTTTTTTCTCCGTTTCTTCTGCCATACATATTCCTCCATTATCTTATAGGGTTCCCCGCTTTTTCGATTATATATACCCCATCTTGGAATACACGTGAATCTACCTTTTTGATCTTAGTTGCCTGTTCTAAGTTTGCAGCGGTCTGACCAACATTTTCTTTATTTGGTCCACTCAAAGTGATCAGGTCACCTTGAATATTTACTTTAGTATCTCCAACTACCTTTGCTTTCCTTGCTTTTTCTTCTCCGATGAAATTCTCGATGAAGATGTTCTTTCCATCAGCTCTAACTTTCATGGGAAAGTGAGAGTACACTATCTTTAATTTGTAAGTGAAATCGCTTTGAACTCCTGCAACCATATTTCTAAGGTGTGACGCATATGTTCCTAATAGAGCCTTTTCACGTTTAGACGGAAGTTTAGTAAATAGGTATAACTCACCGTCTTTTATATCGATCGATATCCTAGTATCCTCTAATTTTCTCTCTATAGCTCCGTTGGGTCCAGAGATCTTTATATCTCTTCCTTCTTTAGATACATTTACCCCGTCGGGAACGACTACTATTTCTTCTAATTTACCTGCTATTGGCATATCAATACCTCAGTATACATAAGCTAATAACTTGCCACCCACACCAAGCTCTTTTGCTTCGTTATGGGAAACAACTCCTTCATTCGTTGTTAAGATGAGTACGCCAAAATCCTGGGCCGGTAAATAACGAGCTTCATATCTTTCGATATCCGACAACTTAAGTGACCAACGTGGTTTGACCACGTGGCAACGATTTATCTTACCGGCCAGTGAAACTTTGTACAAACCACCACGTCCGTTTTCAACATACTCAAAACTTTCAAGATATCCGTTCTTCTGCATCACTTTCAACACGTGTCCGATTAGCTTTGAAGCAGGTGCAACATCACACTTCAGCTTCCCGCTCAGTTCGGCGTTATTCATTGTTGAAAGAGCATCATTTAATGGATCATGTTTCATTTTTCACACCTCATGAATACTTTTTGAACCCAAGATCTTCGGCGATCTCTCGGAAGCATTGTCTGCAGACATGTAAACCATATCTACGGATGATACCCCTTTTACGACCGCACCTTTCACAACCTTTTTTTCGCCCAAAATCTTTCTTTGGTTTCATTCTATGACCTCCACGCCAAAGGCCTTTTTTACGAAGTTTTGTCCTTCTTCCCTAGTTAATTTATGTTTCTCGGGTACCGACCTTTTTTGTTTCATCCTTTTTGTAATCCTATTTCCTTTTCGCTCCAATTGAACAGATATGTCCATTCCAAACACACCTATGTTAGGGTTATAACTCATACCTTCAAAATCGGTATAATCTTCTATTCCGAATGCAAAGTTTCCATAATCATCGAAGCTGTCTTCCCAAATATAGTTCTCTTTAATCCAAAAGGCTCTCTTGAGAAAATCATACGCCTTTTTTCCACGTAGTGTAACTTTACAGCCGATGCTTTGTCCTTTCCGTATGCCCAGATCGGCGTTGGTGGTGTGAGATATAGTATCGACTGGCTCTTGATCTGTAAGCATGGTAAGAACCCTTTTCGCTCGCTGTAATTTCTCTCCGCCTTCGCCCACTCCTATGCTTACAACGCACTTGACGATCCGTGGGTTCCTCATGATGTTATCATCGCTCATATGATCCCGACCTCCGGTATCTCTATCACTGGCTTATCTTCTCCTACTATGAAGACATAATCCTCAGTGGTTGTGATCCCCTCTTCAAAATGTACTAGGTTGGGCTTTGAGCTCTTTACGATCTCGTATGATTTGACTTTACCTAGCTCGCCGATATGTTTACCCCCGGTAATTATCGCTAATGATCCGGTTTTAAAGGGTAACTTTTCCATAATCAATTGTTCGGGTATTTCGATCTTTAAAACATCCTTGGTTTTGTGTGCATTTGCATCTTCACTACGAATGTTTCGCCCATCGTGGAGATTATATTGAACCTCTCCATTTTTCAATATGGTCTTGTTCTCGACACGGCACAACTTCCATTTTTCCTGTCCCTCTGAGATCGGGACGAGTCGAATTTTACCATGTTGATCAAACATCAATCTAAAATGCTCTTTTATCTCAGGTATGGATATAACATCCATGAGACCGATGGGGGCCTTGTGATCGGTTGCCGGTTTCCCATCTACCAAAACTTTACGCTCACCGATGATACGCTTAGCTTCACGAGCTGTGTTGGCATACCCCAGAATATCTCTAACTAGAACTAACAAAGGTACGCTTTTATCTTTGGTGTGCTTCCCTGGTCTTACTTTGGGCGCCCAGTGGTACTGTTTAGTAGGGATACCCCACATTTTAGAGGGACTATTGTATCTCTTATTATGCTTGCTCATTTGTTACCCTCCTTTTGAAATTTTTGAATTTTTTCTTTACGCAAAGGATCTGAAAGTTCTAACTTTCTGATACGCAGATTCGATGGATGAACTCCATAAGGAACCTTTGCCTCGTCTGCTTTTTGAACCGTAACATCCTCAACATAGACTTTATAGTTACGTCTATCAACTTTAGCTACCTTGTCAACATGACCTTTAAAGGAACCCCTCATAACTTCTACTTCATCTCCTTTTTTGATAGGTATGCTGCGAGTACCGTATTTTTCTCTCAATTTATCACTTAAAGTAGATGACATGATCTTTCTGCGTTTATGATGGGGGGCGTTTTCCAGTCTTTTTCTCTGTTTTCTAGCCTTTTTGCTCATTTAAATCACCCTAGACTATCATCGATGCGGTGGACCCTATCCTCGGCCACCTCTCTGCTGCTTCCCGGGCAATAGGCCCTTTGATCTCAGATCCTTTAGTGTCTCCGTTTTCGTGAGTAAGTACAACCGCATTATCTTCAAACTGTATCATAGTTCCATCTGAACGTCTGAATGATTGTTTTTGCCTAACTATCACGGCCCTTGTTAGCTCCCTCTTCATCTCGGGGGTACCTTTGATCACTGAAACTACTATCTGATCTCCAACTCCTGCCTTAGGATATCGCCGATGTACACCGTGGTAATTGATCACAGATACAGTTCTAACTATCTTTGCACCTGTGTTATCGATGCATTTTAATTTACTCCCAACAGGAAGTCCTCTTGTTTGCCTTCCCGCGATTCCCTTCATTTCAGTTCCTCCTTTTCAATTACAACATAAGATATGCTCTTACTCAGAGGTCTACATTCCATTATCCTTACTTTATCCCCTGTCTCTACATCCATACATGGTGGTAAGTGGGCGGAATAATGTTTTCTTCTTTTTTCATATCTCTCGTATTTTTTTATCGGGTGAAGATAATCCCTTCGGACTACTGTTGAGCCATCCATCTTCTTTGACTCGATAACACCCGATAAAATCTGGCCTCTAACGGGTAGATCACCGTGATATGGACAGTTTTTGTCCTGGCATTCTCGTTCAGGGGGAACTGTGTTCACCCCGATATCTCTTACTTCATTATCTGACATGATATCATCAACCTAACCTTTTGATCCTATCTTCGGGTCTAAACATCAATCGATCGCCGACCAACGTTTCAGTCCCGTTTTTCATTTCGGCGCTAAAGATATTACCCTTTTTTGGGATGATCTTCGAAACGCCTTTACAATTTACTAGCAGTGTTTTCATTGTTTCATCAACGATCTTACCTTTTATACGAAGGTATCCCCGATGTTTACTATCTACTACAGATACGTAGCTACCTATCAGTTCCTGTTGATATGGACTGCCAGTTTTATTTTTCATTTTATCTTATCTCCACAGGGAAACCCTTTGACTCAAGATAGCTTTTAACTTTGTCTATGTGGTTGCCCTGAAGTTCTATACGACCGTTCTTTGCCGTTCCACCGGCCGCGCACTTACCTTTAAGTTCGCTGGCCAGTTCGTCTATGTCTATGTCACTTTCGTCTATACCATCTACGATAGTCATCTTTTTACCATAACGTCTGGTGTCGGTATAGAGTATTATCTCCTGCTGTTCCCTAGCTATATCTTCGCAAATGCATATTTCATTAGGTAAACCACAGGTGGGACATACAGTTTCAGGCATTAATTTCCTCCTTCTTCTTTTTTGTTTTCATTCATGACCGTAAGTATTCTAGCGATGTTCTTTTTTAAAGCCTTGATCCTTCCTGGACTCTCGGGAGCACCACCCATCGCGGCCTGCCCTCGATCATGGAATAGTTCTCCTCTCATCTCTTTGAGCTTTTCTTTTTTTTCTTCATCGCTCATAAGTCTTATTTCTTCAGTTTTAAGCAGAGGCATCGTCTTTCACCTCGTTTTCATCATCTTCTTCATCAGCCTTCTCAACCTCGGGTTCAACCTTTTCTTTAGGATCTTCTTTCTTTGAATCCTTTTTCTCGGCTTTCTTTACCTTGGGTTCAACCCTTTCCTTAGGATCTTCTTTCTTTGAATCCTCTTTCTCGGCCTTCTTTACCTTGGGTTCAACCCTTTCCTTAGGATCTTCTTTCTTTGAATCCTCTTTCTCGGCCTTCTTTACCTTAGGTTCAACCTTTTCTTTAGGATCTTCTTTCTTTGAATCCTTTTCCTCGCCCTTCTTTACCTTGGGTTCAACCTTTTCTTTAGGATCTTCTTTCTTCGAATCCTTTTTCTCGGCCTTCTTTACCTTAGGTTCAACCTTTTCTTTAGGATCTTCTTTCTTTGAATCCTTTTCCTCGGCCTTCTTTACCTCGGCCTTCTTTACCTTGGGTTCAACCTTTTCTTTAGGATCTTCTTTCTTCGAATCCTTTTTCTCGGCCTTCTCAACCTTGGGTTCAACCCTTTCTTTTGACTTTTCCTCTTCAGGCTGTTTTTCTTTCTCGGGATCCTTAACTTGATCCACAGGTGAATCTTTCTCTTCTTTTGATTTATCATCCAACTTTGGAGCACTGACATCGATTTCATCAGGTAATCTTGCATTTGGATCCATGATCTGAACGGTCACACCGATCACACCAAGCTTAACTTTGGCAGTTGCAAATCCCTCATGCATCCACTTCTTTTCCTCCTCACCACAGTGCTTGATATGCCCGTCTACAAACTTTTCTACACGATGTCTAGGTCCAGTGATCTTTCCAGATAAAATGATCTGACAACCTCTAGCACCAGATTGTAATATGCGTCTGACAGTGGAGTGCCCGGCTCTTCTAAAATGCCATCCCCTTTCTAAAGAATTAGCAAGTTTGGACGCCATTATCTGAGGATTGAGCTCTGGAACGTTAACTTCTTGAACTTCGATCTGAGGATTGTCAAAGTTGAATTTCTCTTGGACATCGGAGGTAAGTTTACGGATATTCCTACCCTTCCTTCCGATAACTAAAGCTGGACGTTCTATATGTAGAGTGATACGTGTTCCCATAGGTGTTCTCGATACTTCACACCCTCCAAATCCGGCTCTATCAGTTTTGTCCTTGAGGTACTCTTTTAGCAATACACGGTTCATCTTTTCATTTATAAATTTCTTTTCACTAGCCAAAATCAGTCCTCCTTCTTTTCTAAGATAATTTCAATATTAGTTGTTTTACGATTGAAAGGAGAGCTTCGTCCAAACGCACGGGAACGATACCCCTTTATCACTTGCCCTTGGTGTGCACAAAGAGAAAGTATATGCATCTCATCAGCATCTAACCCCTTGTCTTCTGCATTACTCTGTGCTTCTTCTATCAGGTACTTGATCTTCTTGGCGGCCTTTACAGGGTAGCCGCTGGGGCCTGCGCCTTTGTGGTGTGAGGCACTCTTCTTGTGCCGCTTGTAAGGTACCGCTCTTTTCTTCTCGATAACTTCGTCAAGCATATTGAGTGCGGCCCCTACGTTTTTCCCCCTAAGCATATTACACAACTCTACCGATTTTTTTGGAGAGATATGCATATCCCTTCCATATGCCTTGGATGTTGTTTCCGGGTCCGTTTCCATAGTATATCCCATATAATCTACCTCATTTCAACGGTATATATTTAGATGACCTTGTTGCACCCACACCAGGTCCAGAATGTTGGACACCTCTTCGAGTCAATGCAAATTCGCCTAGGAAATGACCGATCATCTCAGGTTCGATTTTTACCTCTTTGAACTCTTTACCATCATAAACAGCGATAGTTTTTCCAACAAACTGAGGAAGTATAACCATCTCTCGTCTATGGGTTCGGTATATGTCCTTCTCCTTATTTTGGATCGTTTCTAGGAACGTTCTTTCTTCCTGGTTAAGACCTCGATTTAAGGACCTTCGTGCCCTGGCGGGCAGGACCTTCTTTAATTCCTTTAGCGACATAGACTTGAGTTCCTTTAAATCATATCCTCTATATTGGAACTCCTTCTTCCTTCGTGCCCTTATTCGCCTCTTCTTTTTAGCCATAAAGATCTACCTCTTTTTATCTCTAGCTTCTTTTTTCTTCTTCTTCCGAGTCTTTTTCGAAGATATCCGCCCAACCTTTCTTCCAGGTGGTGCGTTGGAGGAAACCGTTGATGGTACACCCACATGCTGATGGTCTCCACCACCATGAGGATGGCTTACTGCATTCATGGCTATTCCTCTAACTTTTACTGGATCCTTCGCCCTTGATTTATAAGTGTGATATTTCTTACCCGCCTTCGCAAAGGGTTTATCTTTGTGTCCCCCTCCAGCAACTATACCTATCGTTGCCCTACTGCGCGAATCGATTCTTTTAAATGAATCTGAAGGCATCTTTAACGTGGTCATTTTTTTACCGTGGGAGATAATGATCGCGTATGTGCCAGGAGAACGGACTAACCTACCTTTGTCCAATGGTTCGATCTCTACGTTATGTACATAAGTTCCGACAGGTATACGCCTAAGTGGAAGAACGTTGCTACGTTTAGGAGGTGCATCTGGACCGATCTTTATATTCTGCCCCTCTCTTAAACCATAATTTGCCAGCATAAAGCAAGTCTCTCCATTGTCGAATTCGATTTCTGCCAAAGGTGTAGCTCTCCCGGGAGAATGATGTAGTTTTATGACCTCGCCTTCTGCCTCTTGAGATCTTGGATACCCTGGTTTTGCAAGGTGTCTATGGCTCGGGGAACGATAAGTGGGGGATCCACGTCCTCTTCTTTGAGGTATGATTCTTTTTCCCATCTTAGAACACCCCTATCCTCATACCGATCTCCTCTGCTGAATCTTCCTCGGAGAATGTAACTAAAGCCTTTTTTCCTCTTTTATCTATACGTGTATTTACTTTGATAACCGTTACTTCAAAGAGCTCTTCAATCGCATCCTTTATCTGGTTCTTGTTTGCTTTCATATCCACAAGGAACTGCAATTTATTCTCTTCTTCCATCAATATCATGGTTTTTTCTGTCACTGATGGGTGAAGTATAACTTTGTACGGAGTGTCATATTCTACCATCTTTACCAACCTCCTACTTGATTTAGGGAACGTACGCTGAACAATGTTAGCCGCCCTATATTACCACCGGGAGCAAGATCCTCCACGGTTACTTGATCTGGAGTCCTGACATCTACACCTGGAAGGTTCGAAAACGACCTTATGCCTTCACTATCGTTGGGAAGTATTACCAGAAGGCTTTTTGGTGATTTGTATCGTCTGTTCCTCATCTTGCCTTTACCTGCACGGATCTTCTTACCTTTCTTAGCCCTTTCTACGTCGTCCCATAGCCCTAGTGACATTAAAAAATCGATTGCTTCTTTAGTAGTTTTTATGTTTTCAGCGGACTTATCCATAACTATGGGTAAAGACAATCCCTTTTTGCTGATATTATGCCCTCTTTTAACTACTAGATTTTTATCAGTGGTAGCAGCTAAAGCTGATCTACGCGCTTTTGCACGTTCTTTAGCGTTCATCTTTTTGCCCAAATCCTTCTCTACCTTTGGGGGATGTGCTCTTCTACCGCCAACGTTGTTTGGAGATTCAGCAGCTCTGTTACCATACTGAGTCAATCTCTGAACACGGGCTATACCTCTTCCTTTACCTGGGTTTGACACAGCGTGTCTCATACCTGCTTTAGGAGATGGCCCATAAGGCTGTCTCCTGTTCGCCTGCATCGAAACGACCGCCCTATGTATTATATCCGGACGTATCTCTTCATGGAATGGTGCCGGAAGATCGACATCCCCTTTCTTTTTACCTTCTAAGTTGAAAACTTTAACCTTCATCGATTAGGCCCCCTGTTTGGATTCTGTTGAAATATACGTGATCTCTGGTTCTCTGACTTCCACTCCACCTATTCTAACTGGATCCCTCATAACTACAACACGTTTTGAAGGTCCAGGTATGGAGCCATGTATGAGTACATATGGGTTTCTTACTTCGCCGTACTTGACGAACCCACCATTGGGAGTAACATCTTCACCGTTATCTCCTACCTTTAGAACACGTTTGTTGTACTCAGTCCTTTGATGGAAACCGGTCTGACCGGCCTGAGGTACGGTAGGTCGTATGTATCCAGGGATGAATACACCGGTGGTACCGATATTCCTTCTGGATTTACTGTTTTTGTGAGATAACAATTTCACACCCCATCGTTTAACATGTCCTTGAGTACCCTTCCCCTTAGTTATCGCCGATACATCGACCATGGCACCGGTTTCAGCGAAATCTTCGTACTGAACTTCCTTTCCCAGCATATTCTTGCCGAATTCGATCCTTTCGGGTATAGTTCCTCCACCTATCCTGACTTCGAGTATATCTGGGGTTTTACGGGGTACTCCCGAAACCATCTCGGGATTGGTGTGTACGATAGCACGAACTTCGTCAACCTCTGCCTCCTCTATATTTTTCCACATCTCCTTGGTTTTGAATTTCTTAGGGATCGGAAAACGCTTTCTTACCTTTTTATTAACGTTGTTCGCCCATACTTCGCCCATAGTTTGAAGCCCTTCGTGAGTTTCACGATAGAATCTTAGCCCACATACTGAGACTGGAGGAGTTTCCACAACTGTGACCGGAACCCTAACTTCTTGGCTAGAAGTTGTACTCGTTGGTCGGTAATCTACCACGAAAGCGTGGGTCATACCTGCTTTAAAGCCTGGGAAACCCTGTAATTTTGGTCCTTCTTTCACTTCTGGCCATGATCTGATCTTTGGGGTCATTGCTGCCGCTCTTTTACGGGGAGAATACCCCATCGAACCTCTGCGTGGGTGATGTTTGTCTGGCATAATAATACCTCTATCATCTTTTTTAGCGTTATCGCAATGGATGAGCTAAATCATTACAGGCACAAATGATGCACCGAAGATGCTCTTTCCTTCTCCCGACCGTGACACCTTATATTGGGTTCCTAAAGGATTGCCCATTGTGTCTGGTCAAGATGCGATGTAGAACCTCATTAAAGGGGTGGTTTATTTAAATGTAACGGTTGCGCAGGCTTCAAAGTTTCCAGTAAGAGTTCAACATGTCCTTTATTTCTTCTATAGTTTCATCAACTTTGTTACCTGGAAGTTCCCCCGGCGATGAGAGTATTTTATCTGAAGGCAGATCGATATCGAGAGAAAAAGCACCTTTGAGTATAGCAAGCCATCCTTCGATGACCCTCGGTCCGTAGCCAGAAAGCATCAGTTCCACATGACCCGAGTTATTTTTTTCAGCCATCATCTTCGTAACTGCACCGAGATATTCCATGCCACACATATCTAAGCCTAAATCTGTCAAGGTATCTGAGTAGTGAGGGTCCGACCCTCCGTTCCGTATTATCAAATCCGGGCTGAACTCTGCAACTATTGGTTCGACTATCTCCTTGATAGAGTATGTATAGTCGGACGTTTTGGCATCTATAGGTAGTGGTATATTGATGGTATATCCACTACCACCTCCTTTACCGATCTCATGGACATAACCCTTACCAGGGTATAGGGTTGCAGGGTCTTGATGAAGAGAGACGAATAGTACCCTGGGATCCTCGTAGAATATATCCATGGTACCGTTTCCCTGATGTGCGTCGGTATCGAAGATACAAACTTTCTTTCCTTTTTCCACCATGTAATGGGCACCGATAGCCACATCGTTGAATAAGCAGAACCCCTCTCCGTAATCCTTACCTGCGTGGTGTAGCCCTCCGAGGTTGACCGCTGAACCTCCCTGGGATGCATCGATCACTGCCTGAATCGTACCTCCGACTATCCTTCTAGCAGCGGCAGGTGCACCCTTTTTTACCGGAGTATCACCGGAAAGGCGTCCCCCTGTTTCTTCCATTTTATATACCTTGTTTATATAGTTCATAGTGTGCACCAGGGAGAGGTCGTCATGGGTTGCCTCGACCGCCTCTTTTATCTCGAAAACATCCTTCAATTCTTCTTTTCCACGCAACAACTCACGAAAGCGAGGAAACCTGACTGGGTCGAAGGGATGTAAAGTACCGAAGGAATACTTTCTGTAATCTTCATGGTAGTATAATGGGATCATCTTTTATCCCCCTTTCTAGTCTCGTTAGCTGATGCATGCGCGTGACGCACGGGCTCGGGTATCTTATATATACTGTATCTTTTAACCAACTCTAAAGCGGTGTCTTGTGACATACGGTGTCCGGCTGAGATGTATATCGGATTCTTAGCTCTTGATGAACTTAGGAAAGCGTAGCCAACGACTTTGCCACTGTGAAATACAGGTGAGATAGGATATGAATGTGTGATATTTCCATCTACCTCCCCTAAAAGTAGACTTTTTGCCACCCCTACGGTTGGAATATCGGTTACCACCCCTAGATGCGATGCAAGACCGAGGTTCCTTGGATGGAGGTAGCCGTTTCCATCGACCATGATCGCGTCGGGACGTTCAACCTCCTTTAAAAGTTCCAGTAGTACAGGCATCTCTCGATATGAGAGATATGTGGGGATGTATGGGAATTTTATATCCATCTTAACAGCGACTTCATCGATCTCCTCCTCCCCTTTCCACAATGTCAACGCACCATAAGCAACTCCGTTAGCGTATGAAACGTCGACACCAGCGATCTTCTCTAGTTTTTCGAACTGGTCTTTTATGACCACTCTATCGACCAATATATTCTGTTCTTCCCTCAATGTATCGAGAGGAAAGTCACTGGTAAAATCGTCGTAAAGCTTTTCTTCAAAATCTACCACGACCCCGTCTTTAACAGAGACCTCCTCCTCTTCCAGAATACTTATCTTCTTTTCTACCCCCATCCCGAATCCCCCTATGCATCCATCGGACATGACCACCCGGTGGCATGGTACTACTATAGGGGTGGGATTCATATTCAACATACGCCCAACCGCCCGGGATGCTCTGATATCTCCCAGTGCCCGGGCTAGTGCTCCGTAAGTGGAAACCGAGCCTTCAGGGATCTGTGTAACCAGTTCGTAGAATGTATCTATGAAAGTATCGATCACGGTTTTCATACATCTATCCTATCTATAATGGGTTTTAATACCTTTTTCCTAGCATCTGATGTCCTAATGGTTTGATAAGAAATGGACCTACTTATTACATTACATAGTCGAGGACACAAGGATGTTAATCCTGCATGTATTCCACTATAAATACTGATAAAACTTTTATTGATAACAACCATGGGGTGGTGATGGTGCACCAAATGATAAAAAAAGGGGATCAGATCATGCTTTGGAGCCCTAAGTCGGTAGAGCTTATAAAGGTAGATGGAAAAACAAAAAGGGTCCACGGTCTGGGTGTGGTCGATACGGGCAAATTCGTTGGAAGATCCTTTGGGAGTAAGGTGAACTTGGGTCGGGACGTTTATCACTTAGTAAAGCCGTCCCTTAGGTATGCACCGGAGTTTATGAAGAGGGGCCCTCAGATAGTACAACCCATGATGGCCTCTGTGATAATACATGAGTGCGATATAGGATGTGGTCATCGTGTAGTCGAAGGTGGTGCCGGCTCGGGTATGCTCAGTACAGCCCTACTTAGAGCGGTAGGAACTCAAGGTAAATTATACACCTACGAGCTAGAAGAGGAACATCTGAGGATAGCTCGTAAAAACGTTGAATCACTAGATCTCCAAGAATCCTGGATACCGAGGATAGGAGATGTGACCAAGGATGTGGAAGAAGTTGGAGTGGACGCCTTCGTTGTCGACATACCTCAACCATGGGATGCTTTGCACATGGCCAAAAAAGCGTTAAATGCCGGGGGTGCGTTCCTAGCATACGTACCAACCGTTAATCAGGTGGAACGCACATATAACCATCTCATCGACAGAAATTTTATAGATATCCAGTGCTCTGAAGTGTTCCAAAGAAATATGTTGGTCACAGAAGGTGGAGTAAGGCCGAGCTTTGATTCACTTGGGCATAACGGGTATGCGGTGAGAGGTACAAAAAGCGAAGAGTAACTATAATCGCAACACTTATAACCGTTCTTTTAAATCCCGCAGTTAGAAATTCACAGAGGTAATATCATGAAAACTACCATAGGAAAATTACTGGAGGATAAGGCGAAAGAGTATCCCGATAAAGAAGCCGTGGTCTTTAATGACCGGCGTATCACTTACAAAGAGCTGAACGAAGAAGCTGATCGATTGGCAAATTTCCTCATGTCAAGAGGGATCGGAAAAGGAGATAAAGTAGCTATCTGGCTGACTAACACACCCGAATGGATAGTTGCTTGGTTCGCAATACCCAAGATTGGTGCGGTAGTAGTTCCTACCGACCCGTGGTACAAAAGCAACGAGATCGAGTATATGTTCGGTGATTCCGATACAAAGGCGGTCATCACCTCCAAAAAATCTGGAAAGTACAGATTCCTAAATATATTAGAAGAGGTGGGCCCTAAGTTGGAAAAACTGGATACCATCGTCCTTCTGGAAGGTGAGAGCGACAAGATAAACACCATCACCTATGACGAAGCTGTCGAGCAGGGGATCGGATGGAAAGATGACGAAGAGTACCTTGCAAGAAAAGATGACCTGGATCCTGACGAAGTGACATTCATACTTTACACCTCCGGAACCACCGGAAAACCAAAAGGTGTTATGCTCACCCATCATCAGATAGTGAAAAATGCAAGAGATATCGGAAAAGAGCTGCATGCTGAACCCGATGATAAACTGGTGATCCCGGTTCCTTTCAGCCACTGTTTCGGAAACGTGCTCAGCATAACACTCATGGTAAACTTTGGTGGTACGATGCTGCCTCTTTTAGAGTTCCATCCAAGAAAGGCCTTGGAACTTGTCGAAGATGAGGGAGCTACCATGATACACGGAGTACCGACGATGTTCATACGTGAGCTCGAGCTCGCAAGAAAAGACGACTTTGATACCTCCACTCTACGTACAGGGATAATGGCTGGTTCAAGCTGTCCAGTTGAAACGATGCAGTCGGTGATCAACGAGCTGGGATGCAACGTGTCCATAGTTTACGGACTGACCGAGGCATCTCCTGGAGTCACCATGACTCGATTCGACGATTCCATCGAAGATAGGGTGGAAACCGTGGGTAGAGTTCTGCCCGACCAAGAGGTTAAAGTGATAGATGACGACGGGAACGAACTTCCACCTGGTGATACCGGTGAACTTATGGTCAAGGGTTACAACGTCATGGTAGGATACTACAAAAAACCGGAAGCTACCGACGAAACCATAGAAGATGGTTGGCTCCATACAGGCGACCTATCTATAATGGACGAGCGAGGATACGTTCGTATAGTAGGCAGAAAGAAGGACATGGTGATAGTCGGCGGGTTCAACGTTTATCCGAGAGAGATAGAGGAGTACCTCATCGAGCATCCAGAGATACAGGAGGTAGCTGTCGTGGGCGTACCCGATAAGGATTTAGGTGAAGTGGTGGCTGCCGCCGTGGTACCCACCGACGGATCAGATTTAACCGCTCAAGATGTTGTGGATTCACTCTACGGAAAGGTGGCAAGTGCTAAGGTACCCCGCTATGTAGCCATCGACTTCGACCTACCTGTTTCTGGAAGGGGAAAGGTGCAGAAATTCAAGCTCAGAGACATGCTCACGGAAAAGGTGGAAAAGGACGAACTCGATAAGATGGTACCTACCGCGGTAAAGGAAAGAAAGAAGTGAGAACTTACTTTTTCAATAGTTCTCTTACCTTGAACAGCGCAAAACCCGCCAAAAAGCCCACTGCGATATTTGTGATTAGAGCAAGTATAGCTGTAATCAGTGTTACAGACCATATCTTAGTCTTACTTCCAGCGAGTCCCAGCTCTATAGCAATGAATACCAATAGTGCCCCGAGTACGGCTAATGGGAAAAAGGCCAGGGCCTCCGGAGAGTTAGCTACCAGGGCAACACCGATATAAATCGTACCGAGTATTAGATTGGAACCCCCGGTCCTAGCACCGAAGCGGTACTGCCCAGCGAGTCCGCCAGAACCATGGCACATAGGCATACCTCCGAACAGCGGAGATACTACATTCATGACTCCTACAGATCTAGTTAAGTCATCGGGATCCACCTTCTGATGTAACAGATCTGAAAATAGTAAGGAGGTGGCGAGTATTGAATTACCAGCGGTTAGAAAAAACTGAGGTAAAGTGCCCTGGACCAAAGAATCGACCAGCGAATCGGGGATGGGTAATGCCGGTATAGGTATTGAGATAAGCCCCAGAGGTGGAGAACCGTATGTGTAGATACCGTAGACCACACCGATAAGTATGACCAGTAAGGCGGATACATTGGGTACGCTCCATTTAATGTTCATTAGGACAAAAAACAATACCACCCCTATCCCTAAAAGTGCCAGCCACGGTGATGTTAAGGAATATCCTAATGCCGAGCGTAGGAAGATCAGGGCTAGCCCCATCTGGATACCTCTTACAACGGAACTCGGTACAGCTTTATCCACTTTTTTCATCACCCCCATGGTACCTATGGTCAAAAACACGAGTCCAAGTATGAAACCTGCAAATAATATGTCTCCATAGGTGAGGACACCTGCGATGACCAAAGCCGACAAGGCTTTCATCGGTTCAACAGGCATAGGGAGACGGTAGAAAAGACCGGTTGCTATCTGAAATATACCGAAGAAAAGGAACATATGACCAAGGCTGGCGTCGGTAACCAAGGCGACACCGACTAATAGTGGGATAACGGTCACAGAATCACCGAATGCTCCGGAAAACTCTTCTGAATTAAAGCGGAATGGCACTCCAACTTTAGATTGACCGGGCATGAAACCGATAATAGAAGGGGTCATATATATAGTCAATTAAACTCTATGATTTAAAACCAAGATAATTTAATATACACAGTATTATCCTATACATTAAGGGGAAAAGTGTTAATATATTATTCACAATCTGAGGCCATGGAATGTCCACGCTGTGGCAGTATGGTACAAGGAAACGACTGCCCTTACTGCGGATACGGTCTGATAACCAGAGAAGAGGAGGACGGTAAGGAAGATGCGTTTGGAGAAAAGGTACGATATTACCTGGTAATCTTCATGCTTTTAAGCTTCATATCATACCTGATCATGACCGTTTCATTGATGATCTTATCTACACCCCAGGGATATGATTATACCTCAGTCGGTCGCGAGGTATTTTATATCGTTCTTTTGGTTCCTGTAGGTATAACTTGGTTAACTGGACTGAGTTTAACGATCTATTACATACTTTTGGTGTTGGCTATATTGGCCTCAACAATATACCTATTCTACAGATCAGCAGATTTTTTTTCAGACGTTGGGTTAAAAAAAGAGAACTTACGAACAGATATACTAAATCAACCATTAACACGCTTAGCACTTCTTTTCAGTGTGATGACTTTTTTGTCCTATGCCTATTACATATTGATCGAGGTGAGCGATGTATCGCCCACCACACCGCCTCTCGAGCAGGAGTCTTTCGGAAGGGTCGTTTTTTGGATGACCCAGGCAGCGGTATGGGAAGAAGTGGTGATCAGGTTAGTTTTCTTCGGCGTACCTATGATGATCTATGCATACTCCAAAAGTAGGCCGGATATCTGGAAGTACCTTTTTGGCGGATTCGGCCTTGATGAAAAACCGGTTATACCATTGATATTGGTATCTTCTATCATATTTGCAGCCGCACATCTTCCCGGCTGGGATCTATCCAAAATGCCGCCTACTTTTTTGGCTGGGATAATATTTGGCTATTTATTCGCAAAGGACGGCCTATACTCATGTATAATCTTCCATTTTGCGTGGAATTATATGTACCTTTACAGCAGACTATCCTATGATTTTACTTTGATCTTGGGGGTACTGACTTTACTTTGGATGGCGGCAGGAACTTACTTTACCTATCACTATACAAAAGAGGGTATTCAGTGGTTTAAGCAAAAAAAAGGAAATCAAACAAGACCAAAAGAAGAAAAAGAGGACTTTTCACTGACCTTCGGAAAAAATGCAGGATTTGTTTGTTCTAACTGTAGAAGTTATAAAGCCCATTATACAGAGAGTGGAAAGTTAAAATGTAAAACTTGTGGTAGGGAGACGGACCTTTCATCGAATGATTCTCTAAAAAAGATCAAATCCATTGAAGCTAAGCGGCAGTGGCCTCCTACTGAATGACATCAATTTAGTTATTACCTGTGATCACTTCTTTACTTGTAAAATTATATTATTTGAAGATAATTCTTCTGTCTTGGGCCCGCTTTTTTGAGTAGGTGGAGTTTGATATTGTAGTCGTACTTCGAATAGATGTTCACCATCGAATAGTGGTCTCAATTTGACAACGCCTGTGCGTTCTTCATCGACATCGAGGGAAGGGAGTACCACATGTGTTTCTCTAGATGATAACGTCGGCGGTGTAAAAGCCTTGAATCTAAGGTTCTTTGCAGAAGAGGTACCTTTGTTTTTCATATGAACAAAAAGGAGGGCTTCATCGACCAACCTGATTTCCGATTCGCTTAAGTCGGTACTTAAACTAATGATTGGAACTCCATCGATTCTAAAATTGACCGGTTTGGTTTTATTGGAGGTTTCTTCTCCATGCTTTTTCTTATAAAATAACTCAAAAGAAGGGATTACGTACTGACCCGGACGTGGTGGTACGAAATGATATTCTCTTTCGATAGTGCTGCCTGCTTCCACCACTATTTCATCACCTTTGATCTCTTCGTCTATCGGTTCGGGTATCGTGAAAGTATAGTTACACTCGGTCCGTGCGTTACCTATATTCCTCACAGCCACTCGAAGTATCATCTCTCTGCCTGCAAGCATATCTCCTAAGAGAACTGAACGAGCTTGGAGTAGAGGTTCATCTGCAACGAAGACCCCACATCTCGGACAGTTATCATCCTTAGAGGAAATAGGTGCTCTACACCTTTTACATCGCTCGATATACTTATGACAATTATGACACTGTTCTTCATTATCCCATACATTAGTCCCGCAGTTTGGACATGGCGACGGATATTGTTGATTCATCTTTAACACCCATTTTTAAAAAATCTAATAGGTAGGAAGTACTTGGAATTATCGATTAGTTTTCAAAAAGTATAGGGAAAAAGATAAATGCTTCTTGTTATTGTTTTGTGATCAGATGGCAGATCGACTTGAAGACGTTAAACCCACTAGGATGGACCTACTTCGTGTTCGGAAAAAAAAGATGCTAGCAGAGAACGGACATGAGCTGCTCAGTGAAAAGAAGGATGCTCTTATCAATGAGTTTTTCAAGATAGTAGATAAGAGAAAAGATCTCAGGAATGAGATCAATACCTTATTAAAGGACAGCTATCGTTCCCTCATGGAAGCTCAGATGATATTGGGTAAGGAAGAGGTAAACAGTATCGCTGAAGGAGCTAAATCAATAGAGGAGATTTCCACTGGTGGGGAGAGCATAATGGGTGTTCCTGTCCCATCTTTTAAATTAAATATCCCTGATGAAAAATTCTATGGTTATGCAGAAACATCCGTAAAGCTCGACGAATCCGTCGATAACTTCAGGAATGTGTTGAAGCTTGCGATCAAGGTGGCGGAGGTAGAGGGAAAACTGAGTCGATTAGCCGATGAGATAGAAAAAGCGAAGCGCAGAGTGAACGCTTTGGAATATATCTATATACCGAAATTAGAAGCCACTATTACTTACATCGAAAGGCAGATCGAAGAGAGGGAAAGGGAAGACTTCTTTAGGCGTAAGAAGATAAAGGCGATAATGGAAAGAAGGGAAGGATGAGCCGTGAAAAATCTATTAGAAAGGTATTTCGATACGCCGGATAAAAAGGCTAAACTATACTTTTTGATCACGATCGCTCAGATATGGGCGACCATCGCCTTGGTTATCGGCTTCATAGTTTTTATGTACTTCATATTCAAAGGATTGGACCTATTGGTGATATGATGAAAGCAGATCTTTTAGTCAAAGGATGCAGCGAGCTTCACACACTGTCCGGTGGGAAAAAACCCAGGATGGGCAAAGAGATGATGGATACCGGGCTTATAAAGAACGGTGCCTTTGTTGTCAAAAACGGCGAGATATTGGATGTTGGTAAAGAAGATCGTATTTTAAAGGAGTACGAAGCCGCCGAGATCATCGACGCTTCCGGGAAGTTAGTGGTGCCGGGATTTGTAGATCCCCACACTCACCTTGTCTTTTCCGGCTCCCGAGAAGATGAGTTGGTCATGAAGATACAGGGGAAAACCTACATGGAGATATTGAACGCCGGTGGAGGCATACTGCGTACCGTTCGAAAAACCAGGGAGGCGTCTAAAGACCAGTTAAAATATGAGATGAAGAAGAGGATGGACGTGATGCTGGCCCACGGAACCACAACTGCCGAAGCAAAGAGTGGATACGGACTCGACTTAGATAACGAGATGAAGTGCTTGGAAGTGATCCGGGAGATAGACCATCCTTTGGAACTTGTCCCTACATATATGGGAGCTCATGCACTGCCACCTGAGTTCGACGACCATTCGAAGTACATAGATTACTGCTGTGATACCGTATTACCAGCAGTTGCGGACGTTGCTGAATTCTGTGATGTATTCTGTGAAAAAGGGGTCTTCGACGCCGGGGACAGCAAGCGGTTATTAGTCAAGGCGGCAGAACTTGGATTGGGTATAAAGGTCCATGCAGACGAGATCGAGAACATAGGATGCACCACCATGGCTGCAGAATTAGGAGCTATTTCCTGCGAACATCTGGTTAAGAGTTCGTCAGGAGATATCGAAGCCATGGCCAAAAACAGCGTTATAGGGATCTTACTACCGGGAACGCCCTTTATGCTCATGGATGATCATTATTCACCTGCAAGGGAGATGATTGACCATGGTATGGCAATCGCCCTAGCTACCGACCTAAATCCAAACTGCTGGACCGAATCCATGCAGATGATCATAACACTAGCATGCCTGCAGATGAAGATGATGCCCGAAGAAGCTCTAACAGCCTCTACATTTAACGCTGCAAGGGCCATCGGTAGGGCGGATATAGGATCCATAGAACCTGGTAAGAAGGCGGATTTTCTCATTCTAGGTATCCCAAATCTGATGCATCTACCCTACCACTTCGGTGTGAATTTGGTAGATATGGTATTCAAAGAGGGAGTTCTGCAATAGATATTAATAGGATTATAGTTAATCGAGATTCAGAAATAAGATGAAAGCTAACTCCATCATCGAATCGATAGAAAGTCTGAAAGATAAGCCATATGCTTTACCTATTTATTCATTGACTGTAGTTGGTTTATCTCTTTTATTCGTCTTCGGTAGGATGGACATCTGTTTGATGAATATCATAGTCGCTATACTTGCAGTATTGATACCTTATAAATTTTACAAAGAAAAAAATATCAAGAAGGTTTTCTATGCAGGAGTTATCGCCCTTCTTTTAATAGCACTGATCGGAACCGGCTATCATATCCACATAATTTATTCACAGGAAAGCATGGTTATAGTATCTGACAATATGGAGGGAGAATTAGAACCACTTTACGGTGATGCAGATACTGCTTTCCAAGGCACCGTTCGTATCAAGGAGGATATAGATGTGGATCAGGTATTTATCAATTTAACGTTTCAGAGCACTATCGACCCCTTTGAAGAAGAGGTAGAAAGCTATCCTCTAGAATACGTACCTGAAGAGAACATATATCGTAACAACTCTATCGTCACCGGTGAGGAGATGATGTTTAACCACCATTTCTCAATGAACTACAGCGATGGAAACGAAACCTATTGGGAGGAAACTGAAAGGGCATTCGGACCTGTTACATTATCAAGGGGGAATACATTTGTATCGATCATCCTTCTCATAACAGTTGCACCATTCATTTCTTTTTCACTTCTCATAGGCTTACTGTGGTGGCTAAAACGTATGAAAAGCAGTAAAAACGTAGGAACGGATGAGCTAGAAAAAAAGGATTCTGAATTAGACTATTATTGTGACTCATGTGGTTCCGATCTAACTCCCGACTCGAAAGAATGCCCTGGGTGCGGTGAGTTGATTGAGGATTAAAAAAGAGATATCAGAAAATAGTCTTTTTTATATCTACACAATACTAACTATTATCTATGCTTCTGTGATACTATACATGTCTCTTTCACCGAGACCACCTGGCGCAGATGTAGGGAGAAAGACGGTACCTTATTTTACATACCTCTCTCACATGGGTATGTATTTTCTGCTATCTACCTCCCTATATGTGACGATGAAAGAAGGGGGATTTTTTAACGAAAAACTTCTCTCAGTAGTTGTTTTTTCCTCTTTTTTATATGGTCTAGTTATCGAGATCTTACAATTGTTAGTGCCTGGTAGGTTCTTTTCTATATTCGATCTCATCATGAATGGTGTTGGTTGTTTGTTATTTTTAGCTCTGGTGAAGTTATATCATATGGTTTCAAGATAAGGTGGAAACGAGGGGCGGCTACCCATCTTATTTAAATATCACTTTATCTTAGGACCTATCGTGAAAACATGCCTTTAAAAGAAGAAGTAGTGGAAAAACTTGAAAGCGTTATAGACCCACATACCGGGACCGATGTACATACCATGGGCCTGATCAACGATCTAAAAGTTAACTCTATCAGCCTCACGTTCAAACCTACTAGCCCATTCTGTCCCATGGGTGTACAGCTTGCAGTACAGATCAAGAAAGCTATAATGACCATCGAGGGTATTGGGGAAGAAGATATCGATATAACAGTACAGGGTCATATAAACGCAGATGAGATCAACAAACATCTCGCTAATAAAGGTGAATGATTTTGGAGATGGAACCGGAATGCGTTCCATGCCTTTTAAAACGCTGCATATACGAGGCGAGACTGATCGATCCAGATAAAGAATGTGAGGTAACCAAAGCTGCACTTAATATACTTTCATCTAAATTCGGTGAAGGTGTAGTTTCAGCAGAAGTTGCCACCGTAGTTCATGAACGTGTTTATGAGATACTGAACACAACAGACCCTTACGCGGAGATGAAAAAACAAAGCAACGAAGTAGCAGAAAAGCTGCTTCCTAAAGGTAGAGAAGAGGTAAAGAAACTTGGGTTTAAAGGTGCAGCTCTTGTTGCGGTCACAGGTAATGTTATGGATTTTGGCTATCGTGATGATATCGATTCTCCGGAATATTTAACTGAAATATTCGATTCGTTGATCCAAGAGGGGTTTGGACATGATGACACTCAGCGTATCGAAGAATTGGTCGATGAAGCTAACCATGTTGTTTTTTTTACCGATAACTGCGGAGAAATCGTTCTAGATATCCCACTCCTTGAAATATTGAAGGAAAAGGGAGTACATCTAACAGTAGTTGTAAAAGGTGCTCCAGTTTTAACAGACGCAACCATGAAAGATGTGGAGAAGTACAACATACAAAATATAGCTGATAGAGTTTTGACCACCGGCTGCTTCGCTGTCGGTGTTGACCTCGATAATATGCCTGAGGATCTAGAGGATGCTCTTGATAAAGCGGATCTGATAATCGCAAAGGGCATGGCGAACTGGGAATCACTCTCAGAGACTGATCATAAACCTATCGCTTACATCACTCGCAGCAAATGCGGTCCAGTAGCTAGGTCCATGGGTGTCAAAGAAGATATAAACGTTGCAAAGTTATTCCAATGAGCTGTGCATGTATGAATATATCACTTCTGAGGTCACCGTCCATGGTTTGAGAATTTTATCGGATATAGATATTACTTGATCTGCCCATGGATAAACAGGACTTATAAAATCACCTCCAGTGAAACCGCCGACAACCACGACGTAATCCTCAACCCTAGACATAGTATTCCTCGGATCTTTTCTGATACCCTTTGGAGACATAACGACCCTTGTTCCCCTCTCTTGATCTAGGGCTTCCATCAACGTTTTCTTCTCGTACTTTATTCCATTGGGGCCTATCCCTTGTGCACACTTTATTATCATGTCTTCAAACTCTGATAGGCGTATAGGTATGTCTACATCAGGCTCGATGGTAAATACGTTATTGTCTCTGGTATGGATTATAGTTCGTAACTCATGTTCTGTAGCTAGTATGGAGTTATTTGCAAGAAGTAGTATCACATGAACTATATGTGGTTCGGATTGTTTGTGATTTATCTTTTCTGCCGTAGGTCTGATCGTGCAATCAGCGAGTACCAATGTTAGCATATTAATCACGACATTACTTTATTCATCTCGTCTTCCTCCACAGCATATTTAATCTCCTTTGCTATGCGGCGACCAGTTGAAAGATTTGGTTCTATCAGATCGGAGTACGGTGATCCAGATATAAAAGGATTTGTACCAGCTACTATCCTTGAAGATATCTCGAACACCTTAAAATCCAATTGCTCGGTAACGATGGTTTCAAGACAGAATGATCCGTAAAGTCCACCGAATAATTCGTAAGAACGATCCACAACCTTTTCACCCATATCGAATACTTTCGGTAAAAGGCTTTCTCGCAACACTACAGGGATATTTCCGGTCACCACAAATGAAGGGAATATCATCATCTTTCTAAGTTCTTCCTGTGAACCTAACTTGTACATCTCGTCTATGTTAGCTTCATCTCTACGGTCGATTGAAAGCATCTCGAGAACACCGCGTTTTGTTTTATATCCCTCCTTTTTGATAGGGGAAAAGAAGTAATGTAAGTAATACCGGGTACCCATGATGTATTCCTGTATATGATAATCGAGGTCATAATCTATGCCTAACTTGAAGTCGGTATAATTTTTAGCTATAAAAAAACCTCTTCCTCCTTTTGCACCGTGATACTTTACTAAAACTGGTTCATCGATATCTTTGGGGTCCTCGATGATCCTAGGCATATCTAAGCCTGCGCTAGTCAGCCATTCCCTTTCTTTATTTCTATCTGATTCCCAATTCAGTACGTCCCTATTGCCAAATGTCGGTACTTCAAGCTCTCTAAATAAATCAGCACCTAGATACTCTACAAAAGAACCATGAGGGATCACTATCGAGTTTTTTTCTAACAACTTATCTGTTTCTTTAAATATATCTGAATATTTATCGATAACAAGAAACTCATCGGGTTTGGCTTTTGGAAAAGCATCATAAAAACGAGGACGCTTGCCTACAGCGATCCCCAGTGTGTTGAAACCTTCTTTACGTGCGCCATCAAATATTTGCATACTGGAATGAGAACAAGCGGTTGCAATTGTGATCTCTTCTTTATCGTAATCCTCCAATATCCCATCGATATCTTCTTTATCGACCATATAAGGTATTAAGAAAAGAGGTTTTTAACTCTTTTGACTAAAAACACAATAACCATAAATTAAAGCTTCCATTAACGTTAAATATATGGTAAACCATATACCATTCAGGTGTTGATCAATGGGAGAAGAACCAAAGATAGGTATGATGGAGAGTGTAAAGGGTTACTTTAGAACGAAAGCTATTCGCCCCTCGGATAAGGCCGACCAGTACATCACAGGACACCTCCCAGAGTACATCGATGAATATAAGTTAGCTTTAAGAACAGATCTTCAAGGTATTGATAAAAGGATCGAAGAAACACTGCGAGAAGTTAGGGATATGCAGGAGTGGAAAGAGAACACAGAAGAAAGATTAAAAGAAACTCGCCATAAGATCGAACGTATGGAGCAGGTATATGGATTAAAGGAGGATTGATCAAGTGACAACAACTATCTTAAGCCTCATTATCTTCTTTTTCATTTTGCTAGTCATATATCTATATTTTAGACACCGTGCTAGAAGTCAAGCCCTAGAACAGATGTATGGACATGTCCCAAGTCATGTTGAATTATATTTCAAAGAGTACTTTGACGAGATGGTCGAAAACTGGGACTTGGTGGACAAAGAGAAAGCAAATAGTTGGTCTAATAAGATGGAGAATAGACTTAACGAAGTATCTAAACAGATCACATCGATCAAAAAGAGAAAGAAAAACATCGATGGCAAGTTGGATGATGTAGAAGGACGGATCGCAAAGATCGAGAATTCATGGCGAAAAGAGGCAAGATAAAATGTTAACCCTTGTAGCAGTAACAGAGACCGTGTCTGATAATTTCATGAATATCTTTTACGCCATAGTGGTTGTACTTGTTCTTTACATAATCGCTAGGGTCGTTATCACACATGAAAAAGAAAAGACCCGTTTGAAAAGTGCAGATCTACGATTAAAGGCAAAAAAGATGGATATGCTGGAAAAAGAACGTTACCTTAAAGGTCTGAAAGAAGCCTCGATGGTACTGAAGGATGACGAAAAAACTAGGATAGACGAACTGGAACGAGATAAGGCGATCCTATCAAGGAGGAGCCTTGCCTTGATGAACGAGATCGAGGAACGGATGCAGAGACTGGAACGGGGAACGGATAACGCCAAACTACTAAAAACTCTTAAGGATATAAAGGTAGCTGAAAAAGAATTATTTGGAAAAGAAGGGGGTTAAAAAATGGAAGAATATGCGGATAGATATGCACAAAAAAAGGAAGACTTATTCGATCGGATACAGGAGTTTCTCTTCCCGGGTGAAGTTGAAATCGAAGGTACGGGGTACGAACGCAGTCTGTTGGATCGAAGGATCGAGAAATACTTAGATAAACATTTTGATGAATATATACAGGAGTATGGACTTGTAAGGGAATTGGACCTTATAGTGTATGAGGAAAAATTATCGGAGATACTAGATGGAATAAAAGATATAAAAGAGTTTCAGGATGACACGGGTGCTACCATCGCAGAATTTGAAAGGCGTTTAGACCGATTAGAAAGTGAATTGTAGGTGGTGAAAGTCTGGCTGAAAAAAGAAAGCTGAAAAAAATATTAAACAGCTATATACTCGCCCAGGAGGATAACCCTCACAAACGCTTGAAGCTGTTACAAAAGTACCTCAAAGCTAAAGGCATCGCAGATATCAGCCTTAAAGAACTTCGGACTCGGGTTCATAGGATTAAAAAAACATCCGATAGAAAAAAGAACACCGATAAGATCGAGGCATTATTGTTCACTAGAGAGGGTACACCTAAGCGAAATAGATACGGTTCTTCTTTCTGCACCAAATGTAATATGTACAAGGACTATGAAAAAGAATGCCCTTATTGTGGGAGTCTTGAATTAACACTGTGAGTGATAAAATGGAAACTATATTGTATTCAGATATGATAAGAAAACCGGTAGAGAAACCAAACCAAAGGGCAAATTCAAAGTTAGTAGAGATCGTAGCCCATCGTGGCGACAAACACTGGTATGCAAACGAAGTGAAGATCGAATCAGGGATAATCGACAAAGAAGGTGCATATTACCCCGTATCTACTTTAGAAGGCATCGGTGATGATACAACGTTTATGCTAAAACCCAAGGAACGTGGGAGACTAAAACCAAAGAAACCAGATTCTTTTTTCCTATCCGGCTTGATGAAAAAGAAGGTTGTTGATAAGTCTGGGGAAGAAATTGGACGGATTTATGACTTTGAACTATATGTTGGTAGATCTCCCTGGATAGTTTGGAAGATATTGATCAATCCTACCGGCCTTAAACCCACCAAAAAAAGATTAAGGATACCTACTCAAGATGTATCTAAAATATCATCGGATAAAGTAACTCTAAAAACCGAATTGCCGTGAGATATCATGAACAACTGGATGTTATCGCTGGGAATAATAGTCATCGTCGTACTAGTGATCATCTTGTTATTTTATCTCGTAAGGTGGAAAAGAAGGGAAAAGGAAATGAAAAAAGAATTGGACGATATAACCCGGATGATCTTTGATATAAAGGAAAGACTTCACGAAGTTAGATATAAGAGACCCATGGATGTGAAGATCGATCTCGAAGAAAAAAGAAGGATATAATTTGAGGATATTGAAAATGTTTTTGTCAGACGATCACAGGGTAAATCTTAAATCGTATGGGTTCGATCCCTATATTGTCAGACAACAAAGATGATTATCATGTGTAAGTATAGGTACGGAACGGGTAAATATGGCCAAGGCAGATGCGCACATCCAAGCAACCTTTCTATAGATTGTGTAGGTGAAAAATCGTGTCGTATGATGGTAGATGAGACGTTTACTGGTGATACCTTAGATGAAGTAAAAGGTTATCACAGATCAAAGGATAATACAGAAGAAAGCTGTCCAAACACAACATGTGGAGTATATTGTCAAAAATACAATCGTTTCTACTGTGCAGGTGAAGAGAACTGTCAGACTGAAGACGAGTATAAAGTCCACATGAACATGTACGGTAGTAATTAGTTCATCTTTTTTCTAAGTCATCCCCGCCGTAAAAGTAGTTCTGAACTGCTGCATAGATATCCTCTAAACCTTCCCAATCAAATGCTGATACCGGAGTGATATTTTCTGTAAATGATATCCCCTGTAATCCCCTGACAAGTTCTATACCTAATTCTTTCTCTAAAGATTCCATGGCGATCAGATCCGACTCGAGTAGATCCATATCTTCAGCCCAAGTAGAGATCCTCTTGATATCTTGGTCAGACAATATATCTGATTTACCTAGTATCGACATATATGGTACCTGGAAACGATAGTGTATAGTGGCGGATAGAAGGAGCAAAGAAACATATCCTGAAGGTTGTTTTGAAAGTATAGGATCGAATATAAAAACGAACATACTGTTATCTTTTCCTAAGGCTCTAACAAGTTCTTGACTAGAACGTCTAAAATTAAAAAGCTCTATCTGTCCTGGAGTGTCTATCAAAAAGTAATCGCAATCGTAGGTGTCCATAACCGAGCGTACCTCTAAAGAGTTCATGGCTATCATGTCGGCACATACGATCTGAGCCCCGTTGGGCCCTAATCCGTGATCTTCCATGACACTTTGAAGCGATATCCAATCCATTATATCTATATCCGGATCGTAGGGTATACAGTCAGCTCCAGGGTCTAAATTTACCGTGACTGGATCAAAACCGTGTCTTTCCATCCATAACTTAAATTCTTTTACTAGAGTGCTTTTACCCGAACCTGCTGTACCGACGAAATAAAGATTTACTGCCATATCTTTCACCACTTTAAAGTAATTGATAAATATTTTGGTTATCCAGGAAGAGTAGCCATAACTACTGTGATATCCTCTTCTGCCTCTTCGTCTTCGAGTTCTTCCAATCGCTTTCGTGTGTCATCGAAGATCTTTCTTAATTTCTCTACATTTTTCTTAGTGAGCGGTACCTTCTCGTAGGAAACCCATCCCACCTCGCTTTCTATCTTCTTTCTTTTTTGTATGTATCTGATGCCCCGGTTTACCATGCCTTTTATGGTGCCAAGTGCAGCCAGCTTATAGTTCTTCTTTTGTTCAAGTGTTAGATCGTCCCAAACTGCAGAGGAATCTAACCATTCTTCTTCCACTGCGTAATAGCATTTCATCAGATTTCCACATCGTTCCTCTCTGCTCACGTGGATAAGTCCCGCATCCATAAGTTTGTGTATGTGGTGGTACACGGTCTGCGGAGTTATACCGATCTCTTCAGCGAGCTCGGATATCGCTCTTTCACCATCCAATAATAGGGCCATCACTTGAAGACGGGATGCGTTCGAGAGTATTTTGATTTGATTCACGGTCGGTTTTAGTTCTTCGGGCATATCGACACCTTAAAATGCTATCTTAACGACAAGAAGTAATCGAAATATTTAAATATTACCCCTGTCTTATGTTCATTAATACGCCATATTAACGCTAATATGTTAATGATAACGAAACAAGGTGGTCAAAATGGAAAAAAAAGATACAAACCCAAGAAACAATCCGTGGATCCTTAGGCAATTAGAGTACCAAACTCGCCAATAAAGCGGATAAAGCCAGTATTTGAATGAACCTATAAGTAAAGGGGGATCAAAGATGGAAAAAAAAGATACAAACCCGAGAAACAACCTGTGGGTACTAAGACATATGCAGTACGAGCACCGCCAGTAAAGGGGTACTGCATCCCGGTACCCACTTGAAACCCTTTCCTATATTGTTTTACCCTGATCTCTTTCTCAGAACTCATAGGGATCATCATCGGATGGTGCCTCAACATAAGATTTTTCATCATCGAAAGAAGATCAAGGTTGATGTAAATTGTATTGATGATATTAGGATTTTTAGGTATTCTAGGGGAAATTAAAAAATACAAACCCCGTATTACCTAATTTAAAGTGATAACGATGCAGATGCCCGCTGGAAAAACGATAAGGACCGAATTTGGAGGAAAAGGCGTACTAGAAGATTTTTTTAAGGAGTTCAATGATAAATCCATCGAAGGGTATCTTCAAACTAGTTTAACCAAGGACTCAGAGCGTTGTATAGGAAGGATTTTTTTCTACAAAGGGGAGCCTATCGCCTCGGCAAGACATGGGAAAAAAGATAAGTTTGGGAAAAAATCGCTCAGGGAGATCGCTGCGGATTCTCTCGACGAAGACTGTCTTCTAGAGCTACATTCTTACTCTTATCGATCTTCATCCATATCTGTTGAACACATACTCAAAAACAAAGAGAACTGGTATATCCGGGAGGATATCAATATATCCCTAGAACTCGATAGAGCTAGCCGTAGATATAAAGGAGAAGATACAGAGGACAAGATCACTACCGCACCACTAAAAGACATCGAAATAAGTAGATCGGATATAGATGTAGATATTGGTACTATGGAGGAAAGACCCAGGCATATAATCCCGAGCTCGGATGATGATATAGTAGAGAGGGCTGAAAAAAAACTTTTGAAAATGAAAGAAGGTAAGCTCAAGAATGAACTTGAAGAGATGAAAGAAAAGCTAGATTCAAGGCAGGTCGAGCTCAGGGAAAAAGAAAATGAATTACAAGATTGGGCCGATAAACTTACTGAAAAGGAAGATGAACTAAAACAAAGGTCCGCCGAAGTAAAAAAAGAGATGAACGAAGTACGGAATATCTGGTCTGAGATGAGAACAGAGAGTGCAAAGATATCTAAAGCAAGAGCCGAACTGGAAAACAAAATAAGCGAACAGATGGCCAGAGAAGAAGAACTGTTGGAAAAAGAGAGGGATCTACGGGAGTTGAAAAGAGATCTAGAACAGTGGGAAGTAGATATCAAATCCCGGTCTTCTAAATTGGGTGTAATGGAGGAGGAACTCAGCAATTGGGAACGAGATATATCTAACAAAGAAAAACGTTTAGATTCCATGGAGCTTGATATCGAACAGAGGGAAGAGGATGTATTTGAGAAAGAGATAGGTCTTCAGGAGCAAAACAAAGAATTAAAAGATAAAAAGGAGAGGTTAGAAGAAACCGAACAGCAGATAAAGAAGGTAAAAGAAAGTTTAGAAAATCGAGAAAGGGAGGCGAAATTGAAGGAAGAGGAGTTGAAAGTAAAAGAGGAAAACCTTTCTCAAAGGGAAGATAAATTAGACCGAGAACAAGAGAAAGTAAAGGAGTTAAAAGCAGGATTAAAATCCGATCGGGAATCCATCAAAAGGATGAAAAAAGATTTGCTATCTAAAGAAAGTTCATTACAACGTAAGGAATCTGAGCTAGAGGAATTAGATAAGGAACTGGATGAGAGGAAGGAAGGATTGGATGATAAAAAATCAGAGCTAGATAAACGTACGATCACCCTCAATGAAAGAGAGATAGAACTCACCAAACGAGATAATGAATTAGATAATAAAGCCGATAAGATAATGGCTGCGCAGGAGGATGTGGAAGAAGAAAAGGATCGTTTGATAGAGTGGCGTGAGTCCTTGAAAAGAAAGGAAGAACGCCTTGAACAAGACAAAGAGAAGCTCGATAAGAGAGAGGAAGATTTAGAAAACAAATATCAGGAACGCTTATCGGATCTAGATTCCAAAGAAGAAGAATTAAAGGAGTTGAAGAGAAGTCTCAGTGGGCGGAAGGGTGCACTGCAGCGTAAAGAAAATATCCTTGACGATAGGGAAGAGAAATTGGATGAACGCGGATCTAAACTCGATGAAAGGGAAGAGCAGTTGGAAGAGCAAGAGGAAAACATAGAGAAGGGGATGCAGGAACTCAATGAAAAACGGAGGCAGGTCATGGAGGAGTTGGATCAGCAACGAGATAAGTTGAAGGACGAAAAAAGTGCTCTGAAAACTAAAAAAGAAGACCTTAAAAAGCAAGAAAAGGAATTACAAGATAAGGCAGAGAAAATCAAGATGAAGTTAGCAGATATCATGGATGATCGTGATGAGCTTGATGAAAAAGAGATACAGTTAAAAAAGCTTGAGGATGACCTATCAGAAAGGGAAAACTCTTTGGTAGGAAAAGAAAGCGACTTTGCAGCTAGAGAAAAGGAGCTAGATATCAAAGAGAAAGAGCTGTTAAACAAAGAAAAATCTTTGGATGACCGGGAGTCTGATTTAGAGACCAGAGAAGCTCAGATGGAGGAGAAAGAAGACCTTTTCTCTAAGAAGAAGAATTCTCTAGATGAGATAAGAAAAGGTCTTGATGAGATCTGATCCTTACCCCATCATCTCCGCCATTATAGCTTTCTGTGCGTGTAATCTGTTTTCAGCTTGGTCGAATACAACAGAATGAGGTCCATCCATAACTGATGCAGATATCTCAACACCACGATGTGCTGGTAAGCAGTGCATGACTATGACCTCCTCGGTAGCTCGTGACACAAGCTCGTCGTTCACTTCGAAGCCTTCAAAGTCATTCAATCTGCGTTTCTCATCTTCTTCATCTCCCATGGATATCCAAACATCGGTGTATATGATAGTCGTACCTTTCACAGCTTCTTTCGGTGAGTTGCTTATAGATATTACAGCGCCAGTTTCTTTACCGATCTCCTGAGCCTTCTTGAATATCTCCTGGTTCGGTTCGTACCCCTTAGGCGTACATGCGGTCACATCCATCCCGACTGCAGCACCGCCTAGTAAAAGAGAGTTACAGACGTTATTTCCATCTCCAACGTAAACCAAGTGTTGATCTTCAAAAGTACCTTTTATCTCCCGTATAGTTAGCAGGTCTGCCATGATCTGACAAGGATGTTCTAGATCGTCTAAACCGTTGATCACGGGGATAGTAGCGTTCTCAGCTAGTTCCACCATCATCTCGTGTTTAAAAGCTCTGTACATGATCCCGTCGACGTAACGACTCAGTACCTTGGCTGTGTCAGCGATGGTTTCCCCTCTTCCTATCTGAAGATCCTTTGGGCTGAGATAAAGGGCGTGTCCACCGAGTTGTGTAGTTCCAACTTCAAATGAAATCCTTGTTCGAGTGCTTGGCTTCTCAAATATCATCCCGAGGCTCTTTCCCTCAAGGGGAGTAAATGGCTCGCCGTTCTTATGTTTCTTCTTTATCTCTCCTGCGATCCTCAAGAGCTCTTTTATCCTATCCTGTATGTCCAATATCGATATCAAATTTTTTTTCATTTTATCACTCATAAGTTCCGTCTGTTAATCTTCTCATAAGAGAAACGTAAATCTCACTGGTTTTTTCAACCAAATCTTCAGGTAACGGAGGTATAGGGGGTTCATCTTCATCTTTCCTCCGTGCATTGATCAATTCATCGAAATATTCTATATCTCGATAATATTTTCTTACGAACTCTTTCCTTTTTTCTACAAAGTTTCCTTGTTTGTAATCCTCCATCTCCCAGAACCTATCCTCATCGGCTGTTCCGAACGTATCTACCAGTATCAACTCCCTGTTTTCGTCCATGGCGAATTCCTTTTTACCGTCTACATGTATAAGTCCGTTCTTTTCAACTGTTTTTTCCATCATAGTGTCGATTTTCATAACCGCGTCTTCGATCTCAACCAACTCTTCTTCAGATAAGGACGATATATCCTTAGCTTCTTCTCGAGTAAGTGGTCTGTCGTATTTCTCAAGTTTAGTGGTCATCTCAAAGAATGGTTCAGGTAGTTTTTCACCGTATTTTGGTTTTTGTGAAAAGCCTAACATCCTGGGATCCACATCGCCTCTGTTAATACGATCTAAAAGAGATCCTGCAACGTGATATCTACTTATGAATTCCAAAGGTATCAAAAAACTCTTCGTCTCCGAGTCGATCATATCGTGATCCGATATGACATCTATCTTTTTAACGATCATATGCTGTTCATTTGTCCGCTCTAAAAAATGTGTATTGATCTTCAGGTCTGATTTTATCCTTTCAAACCAATATGTAGAAGTCTTACAAAGGCTCTCTCCTTTCCGAGGCACATCGTTTGATATCACTTTATCAAAAACGGAAATATTGTCTGTAAAGAAAAACTCAAGTTTACAATCTCCTATATCGTAAACTTCCTTTACTTTTCCTTTACGTATCAGTCTCTTCATAAGGCGACACCCGATTTTGCCTGAACAGAATTGGTTGGATATTTAATCTTTGTGTCAAGCATGATCTTAAGGTTATATGTTATCAGTAGATTGTAGATACATCTCAGCCTTTTTAAGAACATTTCTAGCGTTCTTGAAGGTTAATCTATCGAATGCGTCATCATAACTCAACCATTCAAATCCTTGATGTTCTCTAGAGATGGTAACCTTTTTTTTACTCGTTTTACCGAGCATGTACAAGACCTCTTTATGTGATAGATCTCTACCCTTTCGATAGATGTAATCTATCCTATCCAAAAACTCAGGTATAACATCAACGTCCTCTTTTTTTATACCGGTTTCCTCCTCCAATTCCCTTAAAGCGGTTTGTTGTAAACTTTCTCCCGCCTCTACATGACCCTTTGGGTAGTCCCAATGCCCTGCAGGGTAATGCAATAATAGGTACCTACGTTCATCTTCATCTTCTCTGAAGATTATCATCCCTGCAGATCTTTCATCCATAGAACCTACCCGTAGAGTGGTGGGTGTGCGGTACGATGTTTCATCTCGTTGTGGGCTTTTTGAGTATGTGAAACCAGTTGAGAATACTTTTCCTCTAGCTTCTCCGCACTCTCCAATAAAGAACCAGTCTCCACCTCTATCTCACAGTAATCTGAGAACTTATCAAGGAGTTCTGCCGAGGCACGTGGATCAGGTATCTTTATGGTGCTTTCAGCCAACATCGCTACTGCCTCCAACCTCATCTCGTGTGCATATAGGAGCAGTGCGCTTGCTATACCTGAAATAGCCCCTCTGTCTATCAATTCAATGTTTAATTTCCTTGCCTGTTTTTCAGCAGAATGTGAACTTATGGCACCCCATATTTTTTTATCGTCAGAATTTTCTGACTCTGGTATGCCGTCGAATATAATCACCTCTGTAACACCTTTCTCGACTACCCAATCTATGATGGTTTCGGCCAAGGAAAAAGATAAATCAGGGGGTATCACCATATCAGATTTAACTAAAAGGAACCCCTCTCCTGCAAAAAATCTGACCGGCCGCCGTGGGATCCCGTCGAATATAACTGCGGTAGGAGGAAATTCATTGCAGTGTATCGATGCGACCTGAGAGAGTGAGAGTGAATTTATCAGTTGTTCCGAAGATATCCCACCTATCAACCCGATGCCAGGGAAACCCGCTACAAGAGTGTTCACCTTCGGTAGAGGACCTTCTTCTATGATCGTATAATCATTTTCTTTCATTTTTATATCCAACCTTTGTTTGTTTACTTGGTAATGTAGGTGCTTCTATAATAGTATTGTGAGGTCGATAAATGTACTAACACTGTTCGTCCATCGAACTAAAAGATATATATATATCCAATTCACTTGTAGTCTAAATATGTCATATAAGGAGGACAATGATATGAAAAATAAAAAAATGATGAGCATGTTACTAGTGGTTGTACTTCTGATCTCCGTGGTGGGTATCTTTTTTACCACAGGGGTAAGAGGACTACCATATAGTGGCGAAATATTTGCAACAGATGAAGATGGCGGCTCGATGGATAACTTCCTAGAAGGAGATCATATTTACTTCACCATCCAGTTAGACCAGAACGAGGCAGTCACATTAACTGTTACCTTTAGGGATGCTGATGACACACCCATGGGAAGTAAAACTATCACCACCGATGGTTCGGGATTCTACAGCAGTTCAAGCCAACAAGATTATTTTGATCTAACCAACAGAAGAGCAGGTACCTACTATCTACGTACAAGTTATGAAGGTGATGAGATCGATAGGGACTATTTCGAGATACATTCTAATTTTGCCTCGGGATCCCATATAAATACATGGGAAGATACCGATCATACATTGGAAACCAGGTATTTTGTTCAAGGGGAACCCACTTATTTCAGCGGTACCATCCAAGATGCCAGGGATGAACCATTGGAAAACCGCATGATAACGGTCCGATGGATGACAGAAGAAGGTGTATATTCAGAAGAGGATGTTTGGACAGACGGTGAAGGCTACTACGAAGGTTCGTTTGATTGGGGTATTTGGTGGATGCCCGATGCACCGGAACCTGGAGATTACCTATTAGAAGTAGTTTACGGGTACATGGGGATGTTCGAAGAACAGGTGGTAACTAGTAGAGATGTAGAGGTTTACGAACAAGACTTTACATACAATTCGTATATGGTGACAACCGAAGGGGATTACGAAACAACCAAAGATTTCTTCACTGTCGGGGAGACCGTTTACTATCGTATAGAATTAATGGATCAACACGGCAGAACACCAGCTCAGAACACGATGGTTCGATTATATAGGCAAAGGGATAATGAAGATGAACAATGGATAAGTACTTACAACATAGGTACTGACGGCTACCATACAGATTGGTTCCATACACCTCAAGATGAAGGTATATACACTCTGACGGTCGTTGATCATATGGATGACGAAACGGTCTATGCAAGCCATTCATTCACCGTTATCTCCATGGATATATCCATATATCCTGTCAGACCGATTTATACACAGGGTCAAACAATAGAGGTCCGGATCGAAAGCAACTATCCCGAAGATATCGATATAGGTATTACCAACAGCACTGTCGCCCCTTATAGACATATGAGAGATGCACATTGGGAAGACCAAAGTTTGACCAATAATATGTGGACCTACGATTATGATATACCTATAGATGAAGCAGATGGACAATACTACATCGTGGTAAATAGGTCCGAAGATGGAGAGATTATAAACTGGTTAAGCTTCAACATAAAGAGATACTCTATCGAAGCGGACACAGATAAAACTGTATACCTTCCGGGTGAACGGGTAGATGTTCATTATCGAGTGACCAATCATCTCGATGGTTCTGAAGCTGCAGGAGTAGACGTAGAATGGATGGTAGGATACTGGGATGAAGATTACAACATGGAAACATTTGAGGGGTCCGCGGACCATGGCTCCTTCGATTTTCAATTACCGGATGATGCTAGGATAAACAATCTATTTTACATAATGATATGGGCAAATGATACCGCAGAAGGCTACGAAGACGAATTACTGTTGGAAAAGTTCGTAGGTCGTGTCTCAGTTGAAGTGAACACCGATAGGTACACATACTTGCAGGGTCAAAACGTGTATATAGACTTACAAACAAATGCTAGATATTATGGCACTCGTTCTGTAGCAGGAACGATAGACGTTGAACTATCATTGGTCAGAGATGGAGAAGAAGTTCCTGGGTTTACTTCTACCATAACCACTGATGCTTTTGGACAATACAGCGACTACATGAGCATACCTTCTGATATGGACCCAGGATTATACCATATCAGAGCTAATGCAACCTGGGATGAACAGTGGCATGTTGATGAAATAGTATTTGAAGTAGTCGAAGAAACAGATAGATTGGTCGTCCACCTGGAAAGAGACAAAGGTGTGAACTCCTATTATCCCGGTGAAAATGTTGAAGTGAGCTACTGGATCACACATGCAGATAGGATAGTTAACGACGCCAACGTTAGGTACAGAGTTTACTCACAAGATGGTACATACGGATACGGCTTCGCCACAGGTGGTTCTATAAATTTCCAAGTACCAACAGATTTCGATCCAAATCTGAATTTGAGATTAGAAGTGACCGCAACACTAGACCAGGATACACAAGGTTCTAACATGATCTCTATCCCAGTAACTATAGGAAGGATCTTGTTAAATCCAAGTGAATGGAACTACAGGCCCGGAGATGAGATGTCTTTCGAATATGAATTGGTGGGTATCACCGATGGTGATGTGGATATAGTTGAATATATGGTGCTGGATCCAAATCACGACGTCATCGAAAGAGGAACTCCGACGGACAACTCTTTTGACTTCACCGTATCAGAAAGACCTAGGCAACGTTACCATGTGAGGGTTCAGATACGAACCACTGACGGTTATAGGATAAGCCAGACTGAAACCATCTCTAAGATAACTGGATTTAGATTACAAGTGAGTGTCGTCACATCTTCGGATCACACTACTGGCGTTTATCGTCCCGGGGATGAGGTGACCTTGAACTATAGATTGATAGCAGAAGACGAAGGACCACTTCCAGACTATGTAGAGATCGAATATCAGATGGGTGACCTATATGGTAAATTTGGTACTACGGAAACTGAAGGTGAATTTACGATAGTGATACCCGAGGTACAAGACGGTGTCCATGCGATAAACATTAATGCAAACGGAAATATTGCCTTCCAGACTATAGAAGTTGAGGATAGTCCATCTTGGATGAACAGACGTATCGCCGGTGGGTTGGGAGTCTTCAACCTTCTAGTGATCGTCCTCTTGATGATCGCTCTAGGTATGGGTGCCTTCGCCGTCTATCAGTTGTCTTCTACCGGATCTAAACCGTCTCGTAAAAAGGATAAAAAGAAGGAAGAAGAACTAGAGGACGAGGAATATTACGAGGAGCCTTCTGAATATGTGATCGAAGACGGGGAAGCCGAACCTGATGACATGTGGTCGGAAGGGGAAGCCGAGCCTGAAGGTTCATGGGATGAGGATTCTCAGATAGAGCCCGAAGACCGAGACTGGTGAGAAACTAAAAAACCCTTTCTTTTTTCCATTTTTTTTCTAATTTTTTAGAAGATACTATCTCTGCACCATACATAGTTTCCATATACTCCAAGGCATCTTCGTGGGTGTTTTCATCCATAGATGCGGTGCAGTCTTCTACAACCGCGATGTGGAATCCTCGGAAAAAAGCACCTGCCGCCGTATGCTGAACACAGATGTCAGTGGATACTCCCGTCAGGATCACTTTGTCGACAGAAAGTTCTCTAAGCACAGGATGTAGGTCGGTCAAATGGAATGCGTCGTAGAACCTTTTTGGTACTTCGATGCCCTCGTAAACCGATAACTCAGGGATAACTTTTGAACCCTCATCCCCGGCCATCGCGTGTTTACCCCAAACCTCGATCTCTGGGTCTGCGCTAGAATGATTGTCTTTGCAGAAGATGATAGGATGCCCGTTTTCTTGGGCGACATCTAATAGTCTTTCTAGTGTTGGAATTATCTTTTTTGCACCTTTGCTAGCTAATGAACCATATACAAAGTCGTTTATCATATCAAGTACGATTATTCCCTCGGTCATCTTAACCTTCTCTGTAATGTATACATACCAAATCATACTTATTTTTTTCCTTTTTTCATCTGAGAAAGTAGTGGAAGACATATCTAAATTACAGAATGCATATGCCCTTAACTATAATCATGAATGAAATTGATTGAAACAGTTGAAAGATAGATTCAAATGATATATTAAAACATATATCGAACTTGAAAAAATAGGAAATTTCTTAACCCCCTAAAGACTATACCGGTTTCCTAACACAGACAATCAGAAGGGAACTACATGACCGCAGATACTCTTACCGAAAATGCAAAGACGATATTGAAAGAAAGATACCTCAGACGCGATGCGGATGGAAACGTTAAGGAAACACCCGATGAGCTCTTTAAAAGAGTTGCAAGAGCCATCGCTAACGTTAACCGAGATTACGAAGACGATCGGAGCGTTGAAGATGAGGAAAAAGAATTCTACGAAGCTTTATCCGCCCTGGATTTTGTGCCTAACTCACCTACGTTGATGAACGCCGGTTTGGAATTGGGACAGTTAAGTGCATGTTTTGTATTATCACCTAACGACGACATGGATAGTATATTTCAGCAGGTAAAAAATGCTGCTAAGATATTTCAATCGGGAGGTGGGGTAGGATACTCGTTTTCTAGGCTCAGACCCCAGGGAGATGTTGTTCAATCCACCGGAGGGGTGGCCAGCGGACCGGTATCTTTCATGAGGGTATATGATGAGATGTGCAATACCATCAAACAGGGTGGAAAAAGAAGAGGGGCTCAGATGGGGATACTCTCCGTTCAACATCCGGATATACAGGAGTTTATCACCGCAAAGGACGAAGAAGAATGTCTTAATAATTTCAACATATCCGTAGCTATCACCGAGGAGTTCATGGAGGCTGTTAAATATGGAGAAGAGTACGATCTGAGAAATCCACATTCAAAGGAGTGCGTTAAGAAGCTCGATGCAGGTGAGATATACGATAAGATAGTTCATCAAGCATGGAAGAACGGTGAGCCTGGCATAGTGTTCCTGGATAGGATAAACCAGGCAAGTCCTTTCGACAATGAAAAATATCCTGAGCATTATATGGATGCCACAAATCCATGTGGCGAACAGCCTTTAGAGGATTTTGAAGCCTGCAACCTGGGCCATATAAATCTGAATAACTGTGTCAAAGATGGAGAGATAGACTGGGATAAACTTGAAGATCTTGTCGACCTAGGTGTCCGATTCCTTGACAACGTGATAGACGCCAGCGACTTCCCGGATGTTACCGGTCATGATGGCGAGGAAGACGCTATCTCAAAGAGGGTAAAAGCCAACAGGAAGATCGGCCTGGGGGTCATGGGGTGGCACCACATGTTGATCAAACTTGGGATCCCCTACGACAGTCGCGAGGCTCTTAAAAAAGCAGAAGAAATCATGGGATTCGTACAGAAGAAGAGCAAAGAGGTGAGCAGCCGTATCGCTGAAGATCGGGGTTCCTTCCCGACCTGGGACCATTCCATGTACGAAGTCCCTATGCGGAACTCGACTACAACCACCATCGCACCGACTGGGACGACCAGTATGATAGCGAACACCAGCAGCGGAATCGAACCTATCTTCGCGGTATCGTACATAAAACACGTACTTGATGGCAAAAAAATGGTGATGCCCGATCCTGTGTTCGAAGATATAGCTAAGGAAGGAGATTTTTACAGCGAGGAGCTGATGAAAAAGGTGGCCAAAAAGGGTGTGTTGAAGGATATCGACGAAGTTGATGAAGAAACAAAAGAACTGTTCAAAACCGCTTTGGAGATAACTCCGGAATGGCATATAAGGATGCAGGGCATATTCCAGAAGTACGTCGATAACGCCATCTCAAAGACGGTGAATTTCCCCAACGATGCCAGTAAAGAGGATATCAAACGTGTTTATGACCTGGCTTACGATCTTAAGTGTAAAGGTGTGACTGTTTACCGAACCGGTTCAAGGCAGGAACAGGTGATGCAGGTAGAAGACGATAAAAAGGATGAACGAAAAGTAGAAAAACGACCGAGAAAAAGACCGCAAGTGGTCACAGGTACTACTCGAAAGATACCTACGGGTTACGGTGGTCTTTATGTTACGATAAACGAAGACGAGCAAGGTCTTTTCGAGATATTCGCTCAGATAGGACGGTCCGGTGGATTCACACAGTCTTTCACAGAATCCCTAGCCAGACTTATATCTCTTAGTTTACGGTCGGGTATCCCTGTTCAAGAGGTGATATCTCAGTTAGAAGGGATACGTTCTCCGGATACAATCTTCGCATACAACGAAAAGATACTTTCTATCCCCGATGCCATCGGAAAGGCATTGAAATGGCATCTAGACGGAAGACCTCGAGGAGAACAGGCTAGATTGCCCACCGAGGATGATTCACGTTCCGATGTTGCTAAGATAGTGGACCAAGGTCTGAATCCCGCATGTCCTGATTGTGGTTCCATGCTGACCTTAAGCGAAGGATGCCGAACTTGTCCTAACTGTGGCTTTAGTCAATGTTGATGATATATCTCGATACTGTTCTGAGATACAGGTAGCTAGTTCTTGCTATCTATACTAGATTATCAACGCCCACAAAATAGATATAGTGATTGCCATTTGACCGGAGTAGGTGGTTCCAATGGAAAAGAGAAAAGAAAGAGTAATAATAATGGGTGCGGCCGGAAGAGATTTTCACAATTTTAACACGGTCTTCCGAGACAATGAGAAGTTCGAAGTAGTAGCGTTCACTGCCACTCAGATACCAGATATAGAAGGTCGGAGGTATCCACCGAGTCTGGCTGGTAAATTGTATCCTGAGGGTATACCGATAGTTCACGAAGATGAATTGGCTGATTGGATAGAGAGAGAGAAGATCGATGAGGTCGTATTTGCGTACAGTGATGTAAAACATGAGTATGTGATGCATAAAGCATCGTTGGTAAATGCAGCTGGAGCTGACTTTGTATTACTTGGAAACAACGAGACCATGATCAAATCGCAGAAACCAGTCATATCCATATGTGCGACCCGGACCGGGACCGGTAAGAGTCAGACCACGAGGAAGATATGTGAGTTATTGCTTGATAAGGGTAGAAAAGTGGTCTCTATCAGACACCCCATGCCCTACGGCGACTTGGAGAAACAGGCGGTGCAGAGGTTCGAAGATTACGATGATCTAGATGAGCACCATTGCACCATCGAAGAGAGGGAAGAGTACGAACCATACATCAACGAGGGTATGGTAGTCTATGCCGGTGTAGATTATGGAGCCATATTGATGCAGGCCGAGAAGGAGGCTGACGTTGTTGTTTGGGACGGAGGAAACAACGATACTTCGTTCTACAGACCGGACATGCACATCGTGGTACTCGATCCTCACAGGGTAGGACATGAATTGACTTATCATCCCGGGGAGACGAATCTGTGGATGGCCGATGTATGTGTGATCAACAAGTGCGACTCTGCGGATGAAAAGGATATAGTGAAATTGGAGGAAAATATCAGATCGGTGAATAAAGAAGCGGAGATAATAAGGGCAAATTCACCTTTGACCGTTACCGACCCAGATGCGATAAAAGGTAAGAGGGTTCTGGTGGTGGAGGATGGCCCGACGCTCACCCACGGTGAGATGTCCTTCGGAGCCGGTAAACTGGCAGCAGAGAAGTACGGTGCAAAAGAGATAGTTGATCCCAAAAAGGTAGCTGTGGGCAGTATCAAGGAGACGTTCGAAAAATTCGATCACCTTACCGACGTACTTCCGGCCATGGGTTATGGTCCCGAACAGATGAAGGATCTGGAGAAGACCATCGAGGCCTCGGACTGCGACGTGGTGGTTTCCGGTACACCCATAGACCTGAACAGGGTCATCAACGTTGAGAAGCCCCTGGTCCACGTGACCTATAAATTAGAGGTGCCCGAAGAGGGCAGACTCGAAGGATTGCTGGAGCAATTCTAAAACCCCTTTCTTTTTTTTACTTATCTCTCCTAGTAAGAGTTAAATGTGTGTACTAGGGTAGTTACTATTGTGATGTCTTTGGATCTTGCGGACAACAAACATTTTGTAGGCTCTAACAAGCGATGCATCATATGTAGGGGGACAAAGAATCTATGCAATAGGAAGAGATGCCCGGTTTTAGTGAAGTACTACTCTAAATCAAAAACCAGATCCATCTCCGACAGCACCGATATCGCAGGGTCTTCACCCCCGGGTGTTTTCGTGGGTAGATTTGGCTATCCCAAGGTGAACATAGGCCCCCTTGTACCCCCGTTCCATGGTGATACCTATGAGTTGGATACGCCTGAGATGTGGGTCGGTAAGAGCATAGAAGATATCGTGGATTTTCGAACGTCTCTTGTTCGCGGTAAGTATCAGGTTGGGGTGGAGGAAGTGGATCGTAACGATAGGGTGGTGGAGTTCACTAGGGACATGGCGTTGTGTAAAGAGCCTGCCGAGGTAGAAGCCTTTTTTGATAAAAAACCGTCAGGTAGGATCGCACTATCGGATACCGTTCAACCCTATGGTCCCTCTGCCTCGTTACAAAAGCTCGATCTTGGTACTTTAAAGATAGACCGTCGGTTGGACAGAGCCTTCGATGCGACAGACCTGAAGGCGGTGGATGCAGTCCTTGATCTGTATGAACATGACGTTTATATCTCTAAGATCCAGCGGGCTTTCAGCGTTGGGGCTTTTGGTTTGGGTGATAATCGGAAGTTCGTTCCAACTAGATGGAGCATAACCGCAGTGGATGATACCATCGGTAAAGATCTTAGAGAGGAGGTCAAGAAGTATCGACCCATAGATGAGTACAGAGTGTATGAAACATGGGAGTTGGATAATCGGTGGGAGATATTGATGCTCCCAAGAACATGGATATACGAACTTGTTGAGGCGTGGTATCCAGAGACCGCTTGGAATCCCTTCGGTAAGGATATCGCGATAATATCCAGCCACGAGAGGTACGAAGGGAGGAAGAAGTATGCCGAGATCGGAGGATGTTTTTATGCTGCTAGGTTGGCTATCGCCGAGAAGTTGAGAAAGGAGAAGAGGCAAGCAGGGGCGGTGATACTGCGTGAAACACATCCCGGGTATATCATGCCCATGGGAGTGTGGAATGTGCGGGAGAACGTTAGGAACGCCTTGAGGAACGAACCTAGGAAGTTTGAAACTATGAAGGATGCCCTGTTCTTTATTTCAAATAGATTGGACATACGGATGGACACTTGGGTCGACAACAGCGAGGTGCTGAAAGATTCTCTTTACCAGACAAGATTGGAGGACTTCGGGAGTGGTGCGGAATGGGATTGAATCTTATAAAGGTGAAAGGTCCGGAGGGGGTGAAGGTGAGAGAGGTGCGGTGTTCCAGCGCACTTTCCCATTCAGGGTTGGAGTCAGACTACGCACTGAACCCATACACCGGATGTTCCCACGGGTGTGTTTACTGCTATTCTCCTTTCGTCATCAGGGAGGACCGGGGATGGGGGACCTTTGTGGACGTGAAAAGGAACGTACCCAAGGTACTGGCAGAGGAGTTGAAAAAAAAGAAGGGGACCGTCAGGATAGGTAGCGTTACCGACCCGTACCAACCCGTGGAGGAGAGCTGTGAGGTGACACGATTGTGTTTGATGCAGTTGAGTAAGAAGGATGTTCCCACCATCGTACAGACCAAGTCTTCACTGGTTACCAGAGACGTGGACATCTTCAAAAAGATGGACGTGGACGTGGGTTTGACTATAACCTCTTTGGAAGATGATTTTGTAAAAAGATTTGAACCGGGAGCGCCCAGTCCTGATGAACGATTGGATGCGTTGAAGGAGCTGGTCGATGAAGGTGTGTCCACCTGGGTATTCATCGGACCCATGATGCCGTATTTGAACGATGAGCCGGAAGAACTGGTGAAGGAGATACGTTCCCGGGGTGTGGATGAGATATATATGGACAAACTGAACATGAGGGAAGGGATCTGGAAGAACCTGGAAAGGGTGCTGGATGAGGAGATGATGGAGCGGTATAAGGTTATCTGTAGTGGAGATGACCACTTTAGGGATAAGAGGAAGATGTATGAACGGTTGGGGCGCCTGGTCTTTTGATGGTGACTGCTATTTTTTTGTGATCATTTCTAGCTTTCAGTACCCTACCGTCCAGACCACGGGTTCCTCGCCCTCGCTGTACAGCCAGTAACCTCTTCCAGGGGAAAAGAAAACATTGGTGAGGTCTGTATGGTAGGCAACATTGTAATCCTCGTTACGGGCAAAGACACCCACTTTCGTCACTTCTTCGGGAAGTATGTCAGACCCGATCCTTATGGTATCCGATGGATACCCAACCATGTTCCAGCCCGGATACAGTGTGATGTCGGTGCTGGTAGGGGCGTGTCCTTCTACTGTGAGCGTTGCGTTCTCGGTCATGCGTATCCAGAGGCCCATGCGGTGGTTCCATGTGTCTAGGTTGTTGAAGTGTTCGGCTCTCCCTGGCACATAACTCTTCCACTGGTCAGCGTAAACATCGTAGTACATCACACTATCATACTTCCCGGATATGCCGTGTTCCGGCTCTTCTAATATCTCCATGAGTGATGTATCCGCCGGTATCAGATTGAAAGAAACAAAGTTCCATCCATCTGCATCACCCGCTGCAACTAGCTCTATGTCCATGGTGGTAGCTGACAAGTCAACGGTGAACGTGATATAGTGTGTCGCCCGGTTCCCAACCCTGTCCGTCGCCCGGACGTCCACCCGGTAATTCCATTCGTTGAGTCCGTAGAAGGTGAACTCAGTATCCGTACCCGGGTCGTCCATCCAGCCGCCGTAGTTCAACCTGATCTCGTAAAAGGCGATGCCCGATAGTTCGTCGCTGCCGTTCCATCTCACCGTTACGTCGTTGTCAGCGATAACGGCACCGTCGTCGGGAGAGATTATCTCGACATCCGGAGGAGTTAGATCAACGATGAATGTCACGCTGTCCATGGCAGAGTTGTCGGCGTGGTCGAATGCCATCACGTCCACGGTGTGCTCACCCTCGTCGAGGTATGAGAACGTGTGTGTGGTCTGCTGGCCCACGTTGATCCAATCACCCTCGTTGATCCTTACATTGTAGTGGCTTATACTGATCTCCTTACCGCTGCCGATCCACTCCACGGATACCTCAACACCGAAATAGGCCCCATCAACAGGCGACTGTATGTTCACCGAAGGTGGCAAACTTCCCTGGTGAAATAGCTTGGGGTAAGTGACATGCTGTATCATCCACCAGATGCCGTCAAAATCCCACCCGGCAGAGGTAAAGGTGGATTCCATCTTCATCTGTGACGTGGGTAAACCCGTGCCACCGTCGCTTACATCGATACCGGAGGTTTCAACATCCCAGAATGAGTTCGACACCGTGCCATCGTTGTTATCTCCCACGAGTCCGCCTAAACCAGTGTTTCCGCTGACGTTTCCTGTAGCATAAGAATTCGACACCACTGCGCCATCCCAGTTTCTTCCCACGAGCCCACCTACACGACCGCTACCGCTCACTGTTCCCATAGCATACGAGTTCGACACGATGCCCTGGGAACCCCAGCCGTTAAATCCCACGAACCCGCCTACATCCCAGTCACCGCTCACTGTTCCCATAACATATGAGTTTTTCACCACTCCATTGTTATCCCCCACGAGCCCGCCTACACGACCACTACCGCTCACTTCTCCGGTAGCATACGAGTTCTCCACCGTGCCGGTGTTATCTCCCACGAGCCCGCCTACACGACCGCTACCGCTCACTTCTCCGGTAGCATACGAGTTATTCACCGTGCCGGTGTTATCTCCCATGAGCCCGCCTACACTGTCTTCACCGCTTACTGATCCCGTAACATACGAGTTCTCCACCGTACCATAGTTCTGTCCCACGAGCCCGCCTACCCATCTGTCACCGCTCACGTCGATATCGGTCAGACCGATGTTTCGTACTTCACCACCGGAAGAAATGCGTCCAAAAAGGCCAATATAATAGGTATCCGTTCTGTTGATGTACAGCCCTGATATCTCGTACCCTTGCCCGTCGAGGATACCATCGAACCCCCACTCTCCCAATGGTTCGAAACCCGCGCCGCCATTCCACCAACGCGTTTCGCTGGCGTCGATATCATTCGCCAGTGCATAATAACCACTAGGATTCTGATTTATCTCCTGCAAACTGTACACATCATAGATCATCACGAAGGGAGAAAAATGTGCAGTTATCGATCTATCGTCGTCCATCAACACAGTGATCTGTTCTTCAGTACCTTCGTGATCACCGGTCCACTCTACGAAAAGCCATCCATGGGCAGGAGTAGCCGTTATCGTAACCTCTTCTCCAGAGGAATACGTGTGAGTACCTTCGGCGGGTACCGTACTGCCCTCCCCCTCCACGCCGATGGTAAGTTCGAACTCATCCCTCTCTTCGAACCATGCAGTTATGGATCTATTGGCATCCATCAACACAGTGGTCTGTTCTTCGGTACCTTCGTGATCACCGGTCCACTCTACGAAACGCCATCCTTGGGCCGGAGTAGCCGTTACCGTCACCAAATCCCCATCAAAATAAGTGTGAGTACCTTCGGCGGGTACCGTACTTCCTTCTCCCTCCACGCCGATGGTAAGTTCGAACTCATCCTTCTCTTCAAACCATGCAGTTATGGATCTATCGGCGTCTATAAACACATTTATCTGTTCTTCAGTACTTTCGTGATCACCGGTCCACTCTACGAAACGCCATCCTTGGGCCGGAGTAGCCGTTACCGTCACCCAATCTCCTTCAAAATACGTGTGAGTACCTTCAGCGGGCTCCGTACTGCCTTCTCCTTCCACGCTGATGGTAAGTTCGAAAACTTCCAATATCTCTTGCCAACTCAAAAACGGATATGACTCGCCATCTACGATGTTCCAAGTGTGATCCTTATCACGATCAGTTACGGTATCGACCTCGACTATATCCCATCCAACCCCGGTAAAGGTATCGATGTTCATCATTTCTGGTGTGGTTTTACCGGTGGCGTTACCTACTGTACTGTTTTGTCCGCTGACTTCCACGTCCCAAAAGTTACCCAGCATCTCATATTCGGAACCCACATCGTTTCCTACGAAGCCTTTATCCATAGGATCGTCCGAATCATCATAGATCACCTTTGATGTGGAATAGCAATTTATGATCGAAGGATTAAAGATCCGACCTGCGAAACCCCCGACATCTATAGTTCCGGAAGAGGTTATAACATCTCCCGTGGTATAAGAATTATTTATGTATCCCGGAGAGGCCTGACCTACGAAGCCACCGACGATCAAACTACCACTCACCGTGCCTTCAGCATAGCAATATTCTATATCACCTCTATTCTGTCCCACGATTCCGCCTACATACCGGTCGCCAGTAACATCACAAGATGAACTACTATTTTTGACGACATCGTGGTTTTGCCCCACTAGCCCCCCAGCACGCCAATGATCCGCTATCACCTCACCTGTTGTATGTGTGCTATCGATGGTACCCCGGTTCTCTCCAACGAGTCCACCTACGAGCTGATATCCAGTCACACTTCCCACCGCATACGAGTTCTCCACGGTACCTTCATTGTTCTCTCCCACGAGTCCGCCGACACGGTAGTCACCGATCACGTATGCATCAACCAATCCAACGTTTCGAACTCCTCCGTTATCAACAAATCCGAAAAGACCGATGTAATTAGTGCTCGGCCGGTCGATATACAACCCCTCTATGGTGTGGTTCTGGCCGTCAAAACTACCTCCAAACGGGTTTTCGATCCATTGACTACCATCCCAATATCGTTCACCTATGGGCAGCCACCCCGCACCATCGTCGGCGTTCTCAGAAGCATACTCATCATACCCTTCATCCTCCGGACCGAGGTCGTTCATCAACGTGTAATTCCCAGCAAGATCATCACGTATGTTGTGCAGGTCTTCCCACGTATGTATCTCGATAACACCGCCCAGGAGGTCGTTTGATCCTCCCTCAAAAGTTAAACCGATGGTAAAACCTACTGCGCTCACTAACAGCATAGCCACAAATCCGAATACGATCATCTTTTTTATGTTCATCTTATCGGCCTCTCGGCGAATATTCCACAGAGTAAAACCAGGATACCTATGTAAATGATATCGCACATGCCTAAAAAACCTTTCTAGCTTTCATTAGTATATCTCATAGCTAAATAAAATTCGAAAACGCTCAACCCTCCTCTAGATCCCAAAGTGAAAATACATATACATCTTAGTCCATATAAGAAAGATGAAGAACATGCTGAAGGGAACATTCAGAGGTAGATATCACACGGAACAGGAAAGTGGCGACGGAAGACGGCGACGGCCAGCGAGTCCGCAGGATCTACATGAATCCGAAGTATTCATTCGAGTCTCGGAATCTTTGATTCCAAGTTTGAAGGAACTCGTTACTTCACTTTCTGGAATTTGATTCCATGTAAAACGTAGTTTTCGAGGATGAATATCAGAATCACAGATCCTAACTCATCTTCGTTAACACTCAGATGAAGAGGAGCGATATGCGGGACTGACGTCCACTTACTTTTTCACTGCCACCACTCCGTTACGTCAGCAAAAAAATACGCGGGACTGACGTCCACCTCTTACTGGAATTACCCAGTAATTCCGAAAAATCGCCAAGTGTGGCTCGTGAACGAAGTGAGTTCCACGCTAGGGAGTATGGCGGGTGAGGGATGTCCGCTAATAGTTCCAATAATCCCGGACAACACAGGTTCTTACGTCCTCTAAACGGACTAATCCTCTTGGATACGGATTGAAAAAGCTTTGGTCCTTTAATCCGGGATCCTTGGCTCTCAGAACCCATGTGTACAGTATGGATAACGGCACATTCAAGGAAGTGTTCCCTTCTCGATACTCATCCAAAGAAACTTCAAAGAATTCGATCTCATCTTCCTCTACATCGCTCTTCAGTTCTATAAACAATTCGCTCATTATCTTTATCTTCGATTCGCATTCGGGAGGCCTGTTGAACAGCTCATACAGGATCTCTTCATAGTCCTTTAAAGAACCGCCCTCTTCCGATAGGTCGCACAACTTTTCGTACATCTCTTCTTGGTAGGATTTTAACAGCAATCGATTGTGCTCGTGAAATTTTTGAAGTTCTTCTAAATTTTTAACATCTCTAAAGCTGGAAAGTGTGTATATCTTCGTCAAAAAATGATCCCGGATCTGATAGTTACGCAGTCTACCCTCGTATTCTATGGCTTTTTTAGGATGGTATTTCAAAACTGCATCTCCAAAAAACCCCGCACCTTTAGCCACGGGAGCCGCCCCATCTATAGCGGCATATATCTTGGTTTCCTTCAATCCGCAGGAAGGAGATTTGCTTTTTAGTATGAATCCATCCACATCCGAGTTTTCTTTAAGAAAATCCGCACAATAGTCCTTCATCTCAGAGGTAACATCCCTCCCGGTGTTCGGCTGCATCAGTTTTTTATCTTGGCCATCCCTGACCAAGCGAACTGGATCCCTGGGAACTCCCAGACCTATTTCCGACTCGGGGCAAACGGTGATAAAATCGATGTGATCTCTCATCTCCTTGACTTCGTCCGAAGATATGATCTGTCCGTTGTATCTGCAGCTTTCGAATCCTAAGCACTTACTTACCACGACCCTCGGTCTTCTTTCCATATCAAACATACCGAAGATGGAAACCCACTATAAAATAAATTACCTATGAAATGCGGATTTTCATAAAAACATCTCCAAACGTATAATATTTAATCAAAAGTGAAAAAACATATACTTGTTACTCTATAGAAAGAACATGCTCGATAAAGCACGATACAGATATGTTATACTGTTGACGATATTTTTGATCGTCAGCGGAGCGTGTTTTATCGGTATCTCGAGGGAACATTCAGAGGTGGATATCACACGGA
>PWKY01000004.1 GCA_003560595.1 Thermoplasmata archaeon
ATCCTAAAAGAGTGGTTCGATTGGAATGACGAAACTCTGATCGAAAAGTATTATCTAGATTTAGGCGTGAATTATGCGATTGGGAAGGAAAATTTAGGAGAAGATACGCTTGCAGAGAAGACTCTTAACAATTTTAGAAGAAGGTTAGCTATGTATGAGAAAGAAAAAGGAATATCTTTGATGAAAGAGATATTCAAAGATTTACGTGATGATCTGATGGATGAATTCGGGATAGATGGCAGCACTCAACGGATGGATTCAACGTTCATACAGGCGAACATAAAAAATCTTACAAGACTGGACCTGTTTGTGAAAGTTCTACACAACTTCTTAAATGATCTGTCTGAAAACGAATTAGAGAATATACCGGATAAGATAAGAAAGTTCAGAGATGATGAAAATCTGAACTTGACTTATCGATTGAAAAGAAAAGAAGTCGAAAAAAAGCTGGATGAACTAGCTGAATTCACCGCCTGGATAAAAGATCGATTTGAAGATGATGAAAAGTACAACATGCTCAAAAGCTTTGAGCATGTTTGTAGAGTTCTGGACGAACAATGTTACCGTATTATCGAACTTGAAGATGATGAAGAATATCTAGAAGAGAACAAGGACGAAGAAGAACAGATGTGGGAACCTGTAAAAAAATTCCATGGTTCGAACGATGATAGTGACGACAATAAAAAGAAAAAGAATATTAAACTGAAAGAACCAAAAGATGTCTCTAGTGGTTCTTTACAGAATCCGCATGATGATGAAGCAACATATAGAGAGAAAAACGGTGAAAGCTATCAAGGCTACAAATCGAACTGGTGTGAAACCTGCTCAAAAGATAATCCATTTCAAATTATAACAGAAGTCGACATTGATACCAATAATACAGAAGACGTTCAAATGCTGGAGTCTTCTGTTGACGAGCTATCCAGTCAAACGAATATGGAAGATCTGATCAACGATGCTGGCTACTCTGGAAAAGATATTGAAGAGAAATGTGGTGAGAACGGTGTGACCCAGCATTTCTCTGGCATAAAAGGAAGACAAATTGAAGATGAAAGGATACCACTCGGAGAAGCTGAATTTGAGGGTCATGACATGCTTGAATGTCCAGAAGGACATCAACCTTGTAGACAAGAGTATTATCCAAATAAACAACGCTACTGGGGAAGGTTCAAAAAAGAAACGTGTGATAATTGTAAACTGAGAGAACAATGTTTTGTGGTGGAAAGAAATGGATTTTACAGCTATGGGTTCTATCACCGTCAGCGGATAACCGCTGAGCGTAGAGCTTTGATGAGAGATCCAGAATACAGGAAATTTCTGCAATTGAGAGCTGGTGCTGAATCTATGATCAACGAAGCGTATCATAAAACAGGTAAAAGAACAAGGTATACTGGTAAAATCAAGGTGAAAAACTCTACAATAGCTAAAGGAATAGGTGTGAATATCAAAAGAGTTACAAGATTCCTCAAAAAAAACTCGAAAATGAATATTTGTTCTAATAAATTTGTTTATTAGAGAGATCATCTAGTTTCAAATTCATATAGGATGTAGGGGAAACCCGATAGAAAAATATGAGGTTAGCACCTTTTTACGCCAACCTCATTAACTAGTTGTTAAGGAATTAACAAGGTGTAAATATGATAGAGATTAAAGGTATAACCATATCCGTACTAATACTATTGATATTGAGTGTGTTTGGACTGGGATTCGTTGTAGAAGGCGAGTCTTTAGATTTAACCTCGTTTGCAGGTGGAGAGGGTACGACGAGCAATCCATATTTAATCGAGAATGTCAATCAGTTGCAGGACATAAGAACAAAACTAGATGGACATTACGAACTAATCCAAAACATAGATGCTAGTGAAACCCGTAATTGGAACTACGGCGAAGGTTTCGAACCCATTGGAGATGATCTGAACCCCTTTACCGGTAATTTTAACGGAAGGGGTTACAGGATTACAGGACTTTACATTAACCGTGGCGATGACGATGTTGGTCTGTTCGGTTATATAGGTGGGGGAAATGTGTTCGATTTGGGCCTAAAGGATGTGGAAATAAGTGGAGAAGATGAAGTAGGGGGTATCGCAGGATCCAACCGCTGGGGATCTATAGAAAGAACATACGTTACCGGGGTAGTGAACGGTGACGAAGCTGTTGGAGGATTGGTAGGAGAAAATAAAGGGGGAATCGTGAGAGAATCTTACGCTACTGCAGAGATAAGAGGTGACGAAAAAATAGGAGGGTTGGTGGGAAAGAACGAAGATAGTACAATAGAGAACTCATATTCCACGGGTGGTGTGTATGGTGACGAAAAAGTAGGAGGATTAGTTGGAGAAAACGAAGATAGTACAATTAGAAACTCTTATGCAGCTGGAATGGTCATTGGAACGTCTGATACAGGGGGATTGATTGGTGAGAATGATGGCGGAGTGGTGATAAACTCATTCTGGGACATTGAGACATCCGAACAAACGATTAGTGATGGTGGAACCGGGATGACTACTGAGGATATGCAATCTATCGAAACTTACACCGATACGAGTGCCGTGGGATTGAATGAACCCTGGAATATAGCGAGAAACGAACGCTGGGATGGAGAAATTTGGAGCATCGATGAAGGTAACGATTATCCTCGCCTAGGTGGTTTCAAAGAAAACGGATCTACATCGTATATGTGTATACTCTTTATACTAATTATATTGTTATTGCTGGTTGCCGCAATCATCGCAATAGTGATATACTGGAAGAAAAAACAAGGATAAGGTAGCCGAGATGATGTTCGAAGGCTGCAATCTGATCATACTGGATGAACCCACTAACAATCTAGATATCGAGAAGAGGGAAAAGTTGGAAGGATCGCTACGGAACTATAAGAGTGGTGTTCTACTCGCCTTACACGACAGGAGATTTATCAAGAACGCCCTAGATCAAACATGGAGTATCGAAGGTAACAAGATCGAAAGGGGCGTGCTGAGAGATGTCCACTAAAAGTTCCAATAATCTCTGGTTACACAGGTCTTAACGTCCTCTAAACGAACTAATTCTCTTGGATAGGGGTAAGAAGAAACTTTGATCCTTCAAGTTTTCTTCTTTAGACCTCAAAACCCACGTATATAATGTTGAGGCTGGGACGTTCAAAGAAGTATTCCCTTCCCCATAATCTTCTAAAGAATCATTGAAGAAGTTGATTCCTCTTTATCTGGCCGTGGGCCATTTCGCCATGATACTGTAAAATTATGCAAAAATCGTAGATATGGCCAAGGTCTAAGCATCGATATCTAAGGATCATGCTACCGAAGAAAATCATCCTTTAAATATGAATTGTTCAAAGCGATAAGGTAGGGCACAGTCCGTGTAATTTAGGTGAACCTAGAATTTATAAACCATTCCCCCATCAAGTTCGATGAACTATTCATCAGTAAGCGCATCTCAGAGAAGACCGTATTTTTTGTGTGCCTGTTCGGAGGTGAGTATATCGAACACATATACCTTGAAATCATCCTTTTCTATCCTGTAAAATGCCCTATGATCACCGATCCTGAGACGGTATACCACATCATCTGCACCTTTGCTCTCCTTCTTATCCCCTTCACCCGTGCCGGGATAAGGATTTTCCAGTTTCTTTAGTGCTCTTTTGATCTGGATCTCTCTATCCGGAGGAATGTGTTTCAAAATATCCGGAAGAACAAGAACCTCAAAGTTCATCCAAGCTCACAAAATCCTTTTTACGCTCTTCGACCACTTTACGACTGTATTCTATCAGCATGTTCCGATTGTGCTCTCTTAACAGTTTTTCTATCACACTGTTGTAATCGTCATCCATATCTCCAACCTTTTTCAGTTCGTCTCGGACTTCCTTTCTGATCTGTATCGTTGTGGTAGACATATTATAATGGCATATGACGGTTATTTTTATTTATAGTTTGCTATAACGGGAGGCTGCCCGCAGTAGTTTTCGAGATATGATGATCGTGAGATGCGGGGATCAATATCTGCCTATTTCAACAATATTTTACAACGCTTAAGTATCCTAGTACACTGTGTAACCTAGAGAGATATGTCAACCTATTATTCCTCTAGAGAAGTTTTTCTACTGAGCCCAGTGATCAAAATCCTTAAAAGACAAGGACATATAATACATCGATGCATAATAGAGAAGGACTCAATCCACCGGATCCAGGAAAAAAATTAGCTAGATTATTTGCATGGATAAAGAAGAGAGGTGGTATTGTTACACTCGATAAATGTGAGGCAAAAGCTTCTCAAATCGAAATAAAGAATGTAAAAGATAAGATCAAGGGCATCGAAAATTTTATAGTTCGGATGGGCAGAATTCCTTCTGGTGACAAAGAAATAGCGATATGTATTAAAGATAAATGTTGGGCTGATGGATGGGCAAAATACTATGATGTTGAGATACCCCATCACAGACACATGAAAAAGCTGTAAACTGAAAATATTTTTACAGAATCTGAACAAAAAGTTTTATAACTAAGGAGCGCTATTTAGAATAAGAGATGATAGCATGAGTGAAGACTACCCCGTATTTAGTGAAGAAATGGTGAAGCACATCAACGAGCCTTTCGAAGGCTTGTTTGGGAATAATGTTCAAACCAGGGTGGTACAAGAATTAACTGCAGACCCATATAATATTTTTAGACCAAAAGATCTAGAAGATTTAGCGGATGCATCTACACCTAGTATCAGAAGATCTTTAAGAAATCTAACAGAGATGGGTATCGTTTATAGAGATAAAAATGACAGCAAACATCCGATTTTTAGGGTGAATTTAGATTCAAAGATTTTGAAAGCATTGACTTTCCTTTCCTTTGCTTTGATCGATGACAGGGAAGGGACAAATCATATGGATCAAGCTGTGATAGAATACTGCCGAAAAGAAACTATTTTTCCTTATGTACAAGCCAGTACGGAGTATTATGAGATAGAAGAAGAAGCAACTTCATCTCAATACCAGATTATAGAGATTGAGGATGCGATGGGATCAAACAATATAACAGCATAAAAATGTAGGTGTCTAAATTGCCAAATAAAGAAAATGAAGAAAAAAAGAAAACTGGTGAACTTAGTATCGATTTAAATGAAATCTACAGATTTGAACCGGAAGATGTTGAAATTGAAATTAAAAACGAAACATATTCAAATCTTGCCTATATTCAGGTAGCCAGCCGGGATCTACATATAGATTTCTTGAAAATGCCTGGTATTAAAGTTGAAGGGAAACAAAAGGTTGAAGGAACTAGAATCTACCTGAGCCATGCAGCTGCTCAAAAGATGGCGACTAAACTTATTGAAATACTTGATAAATCTTACTCAGAAAGAGGGTTTGAAGAGTATGAGATGAAATAAACAGATAACATTAATGATATCCTATCTTAAACCTCTTTAATTTCTTCATTAATTTTCCGTTTGTGGTAAATGAAAGTAAAACCATCTTATATCTCAGCACGTTTCAACATCTCGGATACGTTTAAAAGGATTCGTCCCTCAACATGTTTAAAAACATGTTAAAATCAAGCTCCTGATTTTGTTTGTAAAAATTCGCTAAACCCCTATGTTTGTCAAATCCGGCAGTTCATAACACCCCCTAAATCCAAAATAACAACCGCACACTTTCACCTCAAACCATTATCAAGTCCGGTTGTTTTTTCCCCCTGATACTCACCGCAGATCATGGTCAAGATCCACCGCATTTGATGATGAAATCAACCGCACATCATAATGCCATATATCATCTCTTCTTATCTACATCCCCCGCTACCTCGCCACATATAACATCATTTTATACCGGAATAGGATATATGAAGAAGATTTCATAGGGGCCGGTGGATCGCTTTTCAAGTCTGGTTACCGAGTCGATACATCGTTTGTTATCGGCTACATCCCCGGATAACAGGTCATGATGAGCTGAGATATGCAAAGCTGGTTAATACCTAGAATTAGAGTAATGTTTTTATAGATACGAATCGGTGTTATCGGTAATAATCTAGTAGTTTGATTTAATGTAAAAGATAGTGGAATTTAGAATGGAGATATTAATATGAAATACCAAAAGATATTGGCGTTTAGCGTGGTGGTATCATTGATGATCGGTAGTATGGCACTTGTTACAAGTATGGCCATGGAGGATGAGATAAGACAGGGTCTTTTCGATGGTTATGTTGAGATATATGATTGGCAGGACCTTTATGATATACGGGAAGACCTAACCGGCGATTATGTTCTCATGAACGATCTGGACGAGAACACCGACGGTTATGATGAATTAGTAGATACCGAAGAGGGCTGGGAGCCCATCGGCGACGCTGATGATAGATTCTTGGGTACCCTGGATGGTGGTGATCACACCATAACCGGTCTGCACATAAACAGGCCCGCTCTGGGTTATGTAGGCCTGTTCGGCTTTTTAGGAGAATTTCAGGCTGGTGCTGAAGTCATCAATCTTGGTTTGGAAGATGCTAATATAACCGGAGGCTCCGCAACCGGGATCATCGCAGGTCAGAGCGATCGTGGAACAGTGGAGAACTGCTTCGCGAAAGGGATCATCGATGGAAATGACAATGTGGGTGGACTTGTTGGGCTCAACTTGTACGGAACAGTTTCTAACTCGCACGCCACAGTAAATGTTACCGGAGTGGTAAGTACAGGCGGGATCGTAGGGTGGAATAGAGGTACGGTAGAGTACACATATGCAACGGGTGATGTGACTGGAAACCAACAGGTAGGAGGCCTCGTAGGGCGTAACGAAAATACAGTTTCTAACTCTTACGCGATGACCAACGTGACCGGAGGATGGCGTTTCGGTGGACTGGTAGGCAGTAACGAAGACACGGTGTCTAACTCTTTTGCCATAGGTGATGTGATCGGGACTGGTGAAAATGTAGGAGGAGGACTGGTCGATAATAACGAGGGCACAGTTATAGCTTCATTTTATCACGAAGACATGCCCAAATGTGGTGCAGAAGAGCCTAACAGTTTACCACTCGATGATCTGGAGTTCGGTTCGATAAGTACCTTCGGATCGGCTGGATGGGACATCGAGATGGTGGATACTGATAGGGATCATCCTTATCTCTCTTGGGAAGACGGTCAAGAGGAACCCACTTGGTTGATCCAAGAAAGTGACACACAATACGAATTGACCATCGAGGTTACCGGAGATGGTTACACCGTACCGGAAGTGGGTACTCATACCTATTATGAACATGGTAAGATCGTTGTGGAAGCATTTCAGGATCAAGGATATGTCTTTGTTGACTGGACGGGGGACATAGAGGCAGATGAAGAAGTCATCAACGTGACCATGGACGGAGACAAGACCATCACCGCAAATTTCGAACCGATAAGTTACGAGATATCGGATTGGGAACAACTGTACCAAATAAGATACGACCTCACGGGTAATTATACATTGATAGATGATCTAGATGAACACAGTGAGCACTACCATGAATACGCCTCTGAAGACGCCGATGATGGATCAGGGTGGCTTCCTATAGGTGATGACGAAAACCAGTTCACCGGTGAGTTCGAGGGGAACGGTTTTACCATCGCAGATTTTCACATGGATCGCGACAACGCAGATATGTTGGGTCTGTTTGGATCTATCGGTGAAGAGGGGATGATCAATCATCTACATCTAGAAAACTTTGAGATAATGAACGGTCGCAACGATGTAGGAGGTCTGGTAGGACGCAGCCACGGTATGATATCAAATTCTTCAGCTCATGGTGTTGTAGACGGTAGACGGAATTCGGGCGGCCTCGTTGGGATCAATCATGGCACGATCAACAACTCGTCGGCTAACAGTGATGTGGACGGTGATGATGATGTTGGTGGCCTCGTTGGGAACAATCATGGCACCATCAGCAACTCGTCTGCCAACAGTGATGTGAGCGGTAGGGGTAGATTGGGCGTACTTGTTGGGACTAATGATGGACTGATAACCAGCTCAAAAGTGTCAAGCGGTAGTGTTACCAGTAATTTTGAACGGTTGGGCGGGCTGATCGGATATAACATCGGTACTATTGAGAACTCCCACTATAATATCGAAAACGTAACTATCAATGGTGATAACTACGTTACCTTTGGCGGTTTGTACGATGAACAATATGAAGATTGGATCCAAAATGATAGATATTTGAACATAGAAGATTATGATACTACTCTCATCCCCGATGGTGAATACTATGAGATCATCGAGGTACAGGGGATCAAAGATCTGCTGGGCTTTGCAGCTTATGAAGAATACAGATTCCGCCTAGCCTCGGATATAGACCTTTCCGCAGATGACGGTTTGCATATACCATACATCGAAGCCGACTTCGATGGAGACAACTACACCATATCCGATCTGCATGTTGACATGCCCTTTGCTTGGGATGTCGGTATGTTTGGATATATCACTGAAGGAAGTGCTATCAACAACGTTATACTATCCGGTTCAAATGTGACCGGAGATTATTATATAGGCATACTCTCGGGACGTAATCGTGGTACCATATCCAATTCTCACATCACCGGAGATGTAGATGGCGGATGGTATATCGGTGGATCAGTGGGACAGAATCTAGGTACTATCTCTTCTTCATCTAGTGCGGGAAGTGCAACAGGGTCTAGAAGACACATCGGCGGATTTACAGGAGAAAACCGAGGTACGTTATCTGAAACATATACAACAACAGAAGTTACGGTAGACGGCGTTTGGGACTACATCGGAGGGTTGACGGGATCAAACAGTGGAACCATCGTAAATTCACATGCTGAGGGGAACGTATCCGCGGTAGATAACGATGCAGTAGGCGGTTTGATAGGACAACAAGTAAGTATAGGGACTGTATCGAACTCTTACGCTACTGGTGATGTGAGTAGTGGTGGAAATAACGTAGGCGGTCTCGTGGGAACTAATTCTGGCACGGTATCGAACTCTTATGCCGCAGGTAGTGTGAGCGGTAACGAAGGGGTAGGTGGGCTCGTGGGATATAACTCAGGTCCCGTGATAAACTCTTATTCCGAGAGTCAAGTGACAGGAGGCTCGAATCTCGGAGGTCTCGTTGGACAGATCCATAGCTCGAGTGGTACTGTATCACGATCCTATTCTACCGGCGACGTGACCGGAACAGGAGATAATGTAGGTGGACTAGTGGGATACATCTACATCGGTGAGTGGGTAGGATCTTCTAGTGATGAACTTATTTTAGAAAATAGTGACTTTCATGTTGATAACACGTATTCTACGGGTAATGTGACCGGGAACTGGAATGTAGGTGGCCTCGTTGGACAAATAAATACGGGCACGGTGAATCGCTCATATTCCATAGGACAAGCAAGCGGTGCGAATAGAGTTGGTGGACTCGTTGGATATAGTAGGCATGAAGGAACAGTAGGTAATTCCTTCTGGGATATGAACACCTCAGAAACGGAAGAATCGGACGGAGGTGTCGGAAAAACCACGGGAGAGATGATGGACATCTCGACCTTTAGCGATGTAGAGTGGGATATAACTGCGGTGGAATATCCTGAGTATCGTAACCTAGACTATATATGGAATATCGTTGAAACAGAGACGTATCCCTTCTTCAGCTGGGAGGATTCAGAACTGATCGAGATATGGACGTGGGAGGACCTTCACAACATCCGAGATAACATGACCGGGATCTATTACCTGATGACCGACCTTACACCGGAGTGCGAATATTACGATGAGTATGCTTCTGAAGATGCGAACGATGAAGCTGGGTGGCTTCCTATAGGCGATGATGAGACCCATTTTTCAGGTCAACTAGACGGACAAGGGTTCACCATAAGTGGATTACACATAAACCGCTCAGAGGATAATAACATCGGTCTCTTTGGTTATATAGGTGAAGCTGGGTTAGTGGTAAATATGGCACTCACCGACATCCATGTGAGAGGAGATAGTCGTGTAGGTGGTCTTACTGGAACCTCTGAGGGAAACATATATGACTCACATGTTAAGGGAGATGTTACAGGTGGGGGTTGGAGAATAGGCGGATTGGCAGGTCAAAACGAAGGAATAATTAGTAACTCTTTCGCTGACGTTAACGTAGATTGTGGAGGCTCCAATGCGGGTGGATTGGTAGGTACGAATAACCATGGTGTCGTCTATCGTTCCTATGCTTATGGAAACATCTCCGGAGGTGCAAATGTAGGAGGTCTTATCGGGCTTTCCGCTGGAGATGGATCCGTAGTCACAGAATCATTCTCAACCTGTGATGTATTAGCCGGGAATAATGCCGGTGGTTTGGTCGGTTGGAACGCTGGAGGTAATGTATCAAATTCATACTCCGTTGGGGATATCACAAGAAGGACTGCTTCTTCAGGCACGAATATCGGAGGTTTCGTAGGTCGGAACGGTGGAAACATAATCAACTGCTACTCAACCGGTCAAGTTGAATATGAAGATGATGATAACCCAACTGACAAGGGTTTTGTTGGAGAAGTCGATGAAGAGGAAGAGCCTGAGATGACAGGTAACTTCTGGGATGTGGAAACCAGCGGACAGACCGATACAGCAGGTGATGCCACCGGTTTAACCACAAGCGAGATGATGACCGAGAGTACCTTCACCGACGCAGATTGGGACTTCGAAGATATCTGGTGGATGGTAGAAGACGAATATTATCCGCTCTTGAGTTGGCAGGGACCGGTTTACAACGTTGATTCAAGAGAAACATTCGATAGGATATCTGATGCAGTACACAGCACAGAGGACGGAGACACAGTGTTGGTCTCCTCCGGAACTTACAAAGAAAATGTAGTATTATCAAGGCAGATCCGATTGATAGGTGCTGGTATGGATGAAAGTATCATCGATGCCCAGGGAGACGGATTTGGCATCCTCGTGATGGCAAACAACACCTTGGTGAGAGGTTTCACCCTGGAGAACGCTACTAATGGAGATCCAGGAGCGGGTATAGTCATCGTTGATCCTGCAGGTAACGGCGGCGAGGGTCCTCCAGAGGAGACGCATCCGCTTTATAATATTACATTAGATCACGTCAGATCCACGGATAACAACCACAGTGTGATAATGATCGATGTCCACGAAAGTACCATAACCAACAGCACTCTATCTGGAAGTACGTACGAAAATATCTACTTGATGGGCTCTAGCGATAATAAGATAGCTGATAATACCTTTAACGACGGACATGCAGGGATAAAGTTGGACGGATCCCACGGTAACGAAATTCATAGCAACGATGCATCTTCAAACGCATTCGGTATCGTTTTAACGATGTCAGAAGGGAATACCATCCATGATAACTCTGTATATGATAACCAACCAGTGGATTATTATAGCGGCATGGGTATCGTCTTAGAAGAGGGTTCCAACCATAACGTGCTAGCAGATAATGAGATATCAGACAACTTATATGGTATATTCATCACCGATTCAACACATAACACACTATCTGGTAATCAGATGTCCAGCAACGGCATCGTCATAATGGGCGATGAAGTAGGATACTGGAATACTCATGAGATCGATGACAGCAATACTGTTAATGGATCCCCGGTCATATACTTGAAGGATCAGAGCGGTCAAGAGATAACATGGGACGCAGGTCAAGTCATACTCGCTAATTGCGACGAAGTCACTGTAGAGGGTATGGAGATCGATGATGCTACAGTAGGTATACAAATCGGTTTCTCTAAGAACAGCCATATCTTAGGAAATACTTTATCCGGTAACCTTGCTGGCATGGTATCATTTTACTCTGATGGGAATCAGATCATTGGAAACGAGATCCATGATAATCACGTGGGGATGATGTGGAATAATTCACACAGTAATCACATCTTGGATAACACTATATTGAATAACGAAGAAGGGATACAGCTATTCGAATCGAACGACAACGAAATCTACCACAACGTGTTCATCGCCAATGATAACCACGCTAGAGACGATGGCGATAATTCCTGGGATGCCGGCTATCCGACCGGAGGCAACTACTGGGACGATCACACAACACCAGATGAGTACAGCGGTGAAGATCAAGAACAACCGGGTTCAGATGGTATAGTGGATGATGAACGTGAGATAGAAGGAGGCGACAACGTTGATAACTATCCATGGACGAATCCACATTTCGAACTTCAGATCGTGGTGTCCGATCCGGAACCGGAAGATGGAGCGGATGGGGTGCCCTTGGATACGACACTTTCTGTATATGTGGAAGCAGACGGTCATCCAACCGAGGTCACTTTCTATCTAGATGGTGATGAGATATATTCGGATACCATCACTGAAGACGGTCATGTCATCACCGATGCTCTAGAACTAGAACATGAAACAGGTTATGAATGGTACGTCATCGCAACCAACGATGGCGATAAAAACTACACAAGAACTCCCGATCACACATTCACCACTTTGAGAATCTATGAGCTCACCATCGGTGACATCATAGGACAAGGTACTGTAGAGGTGGATGGTGTAGATGCAGGAGTTGGCTGGTCAAACGAATTCACCGAGGGCAGTGAAGTGAGTCTAATTGCCGATGCGGACGATGGCTGGGAATTCGTCGAATGGACCGGACATACGGATAATATAGACGATATGAACTCAGCTACCACCACTATCATCATGGAAGATGATTATACGATAAACGCTAGATTTGAATTGATCCAACACCAGTTGACCATAGATAGCACTGATGGTGGAGAAGTTACTGATCCCGGTGAAGATACGTTTACTTACAACCATGGGACACATGTGGGGTTGACTGCCCAGGCGGATACTTATTATCGTTTCGTCGAATGGACAGGCGATACGGATGAGATCGATGATATCTACTCCGCAAATACACACATAATAATGAATGATAATTATTCTATAACTGCAGTTTTCGAAGTCGATCAACAATTCGATCTGTATATAGATTCCAACGAAGGCGGACAAGTCACAGATCCCGGTGAAGGGCCTTTTGTATACGATTATGGTACTGAAGTCGAATTGCTAGCAGAAGCTTATGATGGCTGGGAGTTCGTGAGATGGGAAGGTCAAGTCGGCGAGATAGATGATGTAAATTCAGCCTCTACAACCATCACCATGTATGGTACGTATTCTATAACAGCGTTCTTCGAGGAGATAATAGAAGAGTACGATCTGACTGTAGAGATAGATGGCCAGGGCCGTGTGGATAGATCTCCGGATGATGATACGTACGTAGAAGGGACTTGGGTAGACCTCACTGCGGTACCAGATGATGGCTGGGAATTCAGCCACTGGTCCGGTGATGTACCAGAAGGACAAGAAGAACACGATCATATCTCGATATACATGGACGACGATAAGACCGTCACCGCACATTTCATCTATATTGAGATGTACGAACTCACGGTAAATACCGTGGGAAGCGGTTCTGTAAATATACATCCTCACCAGGAGGAGTATCAAGAGGGAACATTGGTCTATCTCGATGCCATGCCCGCCCACGGCTGGGAGTTCAGCCACTGGTCCGGCGACATAGGCGATGAACCCGAAGATTCCATGCACATATCTATAACCATGGACGACAATAAAACGGTGACCGCACACTTTGTAGAGGATATACCAGACGATACCGACATGTATAACTTGTACATCCAGTACCAAGGTTCCGGAAGCGTAACCGTTGATCCATTGCGCAGCGAATATGCCGATGGTACCGTGGTAACCCTGACTGCCGTGCCTGCCCACGGTTGGGAATTCGTAGAATGGACCGGGGATGCCTCGGGAGCCGCTTCACAGATATCCGTTACAATGGACAGAGATAGGACAGTGACAGCCAATTTCCAAAAGACCGAAGCAGACATAATCATATCAAATTTCCAGGTACATCCTGATCAAGGCGATGCACCTCTCAACGTCAGCATCACCGCAGAGCTGGAGAACGTTGGCACGGGATCCGGTACTATCCAGCTGAATATGGGTGATACCTTGATAGAAGGATGGACCCTGGGTCCCGGTGACACCGTATCCGTAGATGAGGAATATACCTTCGATAGACAAGGCCTTTACTACTTCCATCTTGGAGATCAGAGCATATCGGTACGAGTGGGCGAAGTCACGGTTTATTCGCTCAACGTGAACATCGAAGGTCAAGGTAGTGTTAGTCATCAGGAGTTATACGAAGAGGGGACCGAAGTCACACTCAATGCGGTTCCTGAATCCGGCTGGGAGTTCTTGGAGTGGAGAGGAGACTTCGTTGGACAAGAACGCCAGATAACACTTTACATGTACGAAGATAAAACCCTCACTGCTGTATTCCAGGAGATAGACGATCCAGACGACCCTGATGATCCCGATGATCCCGATGATCCAGAAGAGGAAAGAACCGTCATGGACACATTACTTGACTACCGGTGGATCTTAGTGGTCGTGGTATTGGTCATAATTGTACTACTGGTATTAGCCATGAGAAAAGGTAAAACCCCACCTCCGGTAGAAGATCAATTTTTTGAAGGAGACGAGCAGATGATGTCCGAAGAGACGCCTCCTGAAGAATTTGGTGGTCTGGAAGAACCCCTGCCGGAAGAGGAGTTTGACGGCCAAGAAGACATGTAAAACCCCCCTCCCTTTTTTACTTATCATCATGAAACATTCGACCGAAAGATCGTCCACTAGGGGTACAATCGATCACTCCGAAGGAGTCGTCCCGCTGAAAAACACGGAATGGCCTGGAAGCACTACGTTGAGTTCTATCTCGACCTCGTAATCCACCCCTCTACCTATACCTTTGAAAGTTCTAGATACTGAGAACCATCCCGTTTCTCCGACCTCTAGGAATTCATACGACATATCTGGACCCATGGCTAGTTCTTTATCAGCAGTGGAAAAATTGATCACAGGGCCGTCGAATCTAAGCGGCAGATCTCCTGTATTTTTTATCTTTATCTCGTCCACAAATACATCGACCTGGGAATTTACTTCGTATAGCACCTTATGATCCAAAAGCTCTATATCGGCGGACTCGAACACTTTTGAATACGTACTGAGGACCTCACCGTCTTTTTCCGCCACAACAGTATATTCTCCGCCTTCGGCCTGAGGTATCGCCATCTCTACTTCAGTCTTAGAGATGTCCTCTATATCGATGGTATGATCCTCAGGAACCCTAGGTCCATCTAAAGTCAAAGTAAGTTCCGTATCTGTTTTGAATTCTACGGTGACGTAATAATTGGGCATACCCCCGGTTTCTTCCGTCCCCTCCTTTATACCTATGAGGATATCTCTGATCTCGACCTCCCCATGGGTATCTCCATTCAAACAACCAGAAAAAACCGTCGAAGCTAACAATACTACCGCCATGATAACAAATAGTTTTCCTTTCATCACGAAGCTGTAAACTTCATTCAAAGGTAATATAACTTTCGATGTGGTTCCCGAAGTCTATTATCTGAAATAGTTTGGAACGCTTAACCGGTGTCAATCGGTAAGTGGGTGGAGCCATGGCCGCCCTTGATGAGGGGTACGTTCTATATATTCATCCTTTGGAACCGAAAGAACATGTTGGGGAACTCGGAGTAGATAACGATGGGAAACCAAATTGAGAGCCATTGATCATACTTTACATAATTATCAACTGCGGATGGCCGGTAAATTTGGATCCCATCTTAGCATCACTTGTTTGATATTCCGGGATTTATCGATCGCACCCTCCTCGTAACTTAGGTAATAAAGATCCAAACATCCCTACCCATCCTCCCAAAAAAACATCCAAGTACTTTACACCGGATATCCTATAGTGCTTCTCTTTAGATTCTTAAACGATTTCACTATAACTCTACTAAAACCAAATATTTTTCAACTATAGTTCAATCATTCCTAAAAAGTTTTAAATAATTGTAGAGTTCTTATGTATTCACGAGGTCGTATCCATGGAAACGAATACTGAGATGAATATGGAAGAATACTTCGACAGAGAGTTGTTGGAAGATCTGAAGATCTGGGCCGACAGGAAAGAGATAATAGCCGTCAAAGGACCTAGACAGTCGGGAAAAACAACCCTGTTGAAGATCTTTAGAAGATGGCTGATCGAGGAAAAGGGAATAGACAAAGACCGTATCGTATTCAAGACCATGGAGGATCCGATTTTCAAAAGGGAGTTTGAAAAGAACCCTCGTGAAACTATAGAGAGTTATTTGGTAGACAAAAAAAGGCACTTTTTTTTTCTAGATGAATTCCAATATGCGGAGGAGGCTGGGAAAAACATCAAGTTCCTGTACGATACACTGGGAGATGTAAAATTCATCGTCACTGGATCTTCCTCTCTAGAGTTGACGGGAAAGACTTCCAAACACCTCGTAGGAAGGATGTTTTCTTCTCATCTGTACCCCTTCTCTTTTTGGGAGTTCCTCAACGCCAAGAACAAGAGATTGGCTAGGATATATTCAAAGAAAAACGAAAAGGTCCATAAATTTTTGAAGCACGGAACAGAACTTGATGTCCAGGAGGATGTGTTCCTGTCCGAGTTCGAGAAGCCTTTCGAGGAGTATCTAAGGTACGGTTCATATCCCGAAGTGATAAAGTCCGAGGAAGAGGAGATGAAAAAGACCGTTCTGAAGAACCTTTTCGAGACTTATATCACAAGAGATATAATATCGCTTCTGAAAGTCCAAGATTCGGCCAAGTTGAGAGACGTGGTCAAGATACTTAGCAGTCAGTTAGGAGGGATGTTGAACTACAACAGCATCTCTGATTCCTGCGATCTTTATCATAAAAAGACTAAGGAGTTCCTGCGGATATTGGAAGAAACGTATGTGATAGACCTGGTTAAGCCGTATCATAAGAACTTGAAGACCGAACTAAAGAAGAATCCGAAGGCTTACTTTATCGATCTCGGCCTGAGGAACTATGCCCTGGGAAACTTTTTACCGCTGGAGGCCAGGACCGACAACGGTGAGATCGTCGAGAACTTCGTTCTCACCCAACTCAGACCCAGAGTACCGGAAAAGATCAACTACTGGCGAACCCAGGGAAAAGCGGAGATAGACTTCATTTACAAAAACGGAGATGATATCGTTCCCATTGAGGTCAAGTACCAGAGTTTTTCCCGACCTAAAGTATCAAGGGGATTCAGGAGTTATCTCTCAGACTACAAGCCAGAAAGGGGGATCATCATCACAAAGGATCTCTGGGGAGAAACTGAGATAGAGGGAACCACCATCAAATTCATACCCGTGTACTACCTGTAGATATCCAGCCATGGCTAGATGACTCCCTATAGGCTGTATATATCGACATCATTTAGGATGAGTAAAAGAACGGGATATCTTCGTATTATAACTGAGATAGTCATCCTTTTCAACCCCCTAAGAGGAAGATGATCAGAAGACGCAGCAGCCCTATCATCATGATCGGCGATCACACCATCGAACATAAGAGCCAGGGAGGCACTACGTGGAATGTTCTACCATCCCTATCATCGTAAACATCGTTGGTCACGAGAAAAAGATCGAAATCTTTGGAAAGCTCTAAAAGATCCTTCGCCTGGTCTTTCGAAACATCGGACGTATATTTTACTTCAAAGGCCTTCTTCATCTTGGGCAAAACGATACCGACTTCCGGTTCTCTACAAAACCTAGGTCTTTTCAGCCTTTCCAGCGATATATCCGAAGGGGTCAGCGGTTCAAAAGCGGCAGGAAAATCGATCTTAAATATTCTGGACTAAGTTAGTCCATACTAAGTTAGTCTAAACTCACTAAACCAAAAATGTTTTATCCCACCTTTTACAATCTTAATACATGAAAGATTTCGTCAACCGGAGATCTGAACTCGAAAGATTGGAATCACTCTATAAAAGTAATGAACCGAAGCTTGCCGTCGTTTATGGTCGAAGACGGATAGGAAAAACGAGTATTGTTATCGAATCGATAAAGGGTCATGAAAAAGCGGTCTACCATCAAGCCATACAGGGAACTGCGGAACAACAGATCGACTATTTCATAGATGATATCTCGGAAAAGTACCCCGATGTAACCGAAATACGTAAGGAATGGGATAAAATTCTCAAATACCTAGTCAAAAAGGACGCGATAGTGGTCATAGACGAATTTCCCTATCTCGTGAACGAGAATAAAGAGCTTCCTTCTGTAATACAGCGCATTTGGGATCATGAAGTAGATAACAGTTCCACCACATTTGTTTTAACTGGATCATCCATAGGTATGATGCAAGACGTCGCTGTAGATGGTAAGGCTCCACTCTACGGCCGCATCTCCAAACAACCGAGCGGTAAACTCGACATCGGTCCACTTCCGTTCAAGGACGCTATGAAGTTTTTCTCCGAGTACACACCCGAAGAACAGGTCATGGCCTTCGGCATCTTTGGAGGGACGCCTGAATACCTTAGAGCTGTAGATCCATCAAGGACACTGGAAGAAAATGTTACTAATACCCTTCTTCACCGGGACGGAGGCCTCCATGAAGAGCCGGAAGACGTGCTTCATCGAGAATTGAAGGAAGTGGATAGATATTTCGCCGTTCTCAAAGCCATGGCCGAGGGTAACCGAAAAAACAACGAGATTGGCCAAGCTTCAGGTGTAAAATCGGGGAGTGAAGGCTATTATCTTGATAGGCTTAGAAAACTCCGGATCATCGAGCGCTCGTATCCCACGACAGTAGATCCGGGCCGCAGCCGACAGGGAAGGTATACGATACGGGATCCGCTCTTTCGATTTTGGTTCAGGTTTATCTACGGTAGGCCCATGAGATACGAGGTTTATGGTGATGACGCCTACAAAGATCTTATCGAACCAGAACTTCCGGACTTTGTGAGCTCCACCTTCGAAGAGCTTTGCCAGCGTACCATTTTGCAGATATACGATCACAACTTCATAGAAAGGCCAGGAAATTGGTGGGATGGTGACGGACACGAGATCGATATCGTGGCACCGACCTCCGAGGAAAAGCTCGTGGTCGGTGAGGTCAAATTTCGAAAGAAGCCCCTTGATTACGGCGTTTTAGCACAGCTTGAACGAGAAGCACCGTTGATTCACTGGAAACCATCCAAGGGGAACAAAACGGAGTACGAGTACGTTTTTTTCAGTAGATGTGGATTCTCTTCTTCTGTAAAAGAAGAGGCTGAAGAAAGGGAAGATGTACGACTTTTCACGTTGGACGATGTGGTATCACTCCTCTCTCAAAAGGATGCACGATCTGGAAGCACCCACTAAATCCATTCGTTCATAAATGAACGGGATATCTTCGTACTATAGCTGAGATCGTCATCCTTTTCAACCCCCTAAGAGGATGATGATCAGAAGACGCAGCAGCCCTATCATCATGATCGGCGATCACACCATCGAACATAAGAGCCAGAGAGGAAAAACCCGGACTGTTCTACCATCGAAGTTGTTTAGCCGATCCAGAAGTGATTTTCTATATGAGGTTGGTGATCATAGATTGTGATATGGAAAAGCAGGATTACCTGTAACCGTTTTGGACGATGTCATGGATATCGCAGACACTCGGACATCCCTTACACCTCTCATGAAGATGTACACATCTCTCACAATCACTTCCACAGGGAGGTGTTTCCATCTTCTCGACGACTTCCAAAGGTTCCACATCCATATGAGAAAAGAACACTTCAGCCTCACACAATCCAAGGGTCCTCCCGGGTTCGTCCTGGATCCCTTCCAACCACCACCTGTGACCTTCCGGTAGATTGAATAAAAGGAAGAGCACACCATCTTGCACAGTATTTACCAGATTGTACGGACATCCATTGAACAAACTGCATATGTTCGAAGTACTCTCATCATCCTCCGCTCGACCCACCAGGATACCGAGTATGTTCATATATCTTGTGATGCTCAAACCCATATGAAAAGGTTTCGTGAACAAAATCTTAATATTGTTTTACTCTAATACAGGATAGATTCGGATGACAGAAAATATCATAGAGAAAATAGTGATGGGAATTTCTAATAAGGCATTTTCATTTACCGTGGTCCTTCTGATACTTACCAGCGGGGCTCTGGTCATCATGGCAAGTGAATGTACGGCTGATGGTGGGGAAGCCGGGCTCACCAACTTTGAGGAGGGGCCTTGGCCAAAATTCAGAGGTGATCGGAGAAATACGGGTTTGAGTTCTCAAGATACTGGTTACGTCGATGGGACGGTGAGATGGAATTTTAGAACCGGTCACCAGATCACATCCTCTCCCGCTGTCGGAGCGGACGACACCATATATGTAGGTTCCTGGGACGGTGATTTTTACGCAGTGAATCCTGACGGCAGCGAAAGATGGAGTTACTCTACCGATGGATTTGTTAAGTCTTCACCGACCATCGCCGAGGACGGCACCATCTACGTTGGTTCTGACGACGGTAACCTGTACGCCTTGGATCCCGAAGGGAGTTTAAAGTGGAGATACCGACCCAGTACTTGGTCTGCCAGCATAGCATCTTCACCCTCCATAGGCGAAGACGGTACGATATATGTGGGCTGTTTCGATAACAGTCTGTATGCGGTTAACCCTGATGGTACCGAGAGATGGGAATTTGAAACCGAGGGAAATATATTCTCTTCCCCTGCTATAGACGAAGACGGTACGATATATGTGGGCTCTTGGGACGGAAACTTGTACGCTGTCGATCCCGATGGTACCTAGAGATGGAGATTCGAAACCAACGCTAATATATATTCTTCACCAACTATCGCAGACGACGGTACTATCTATGTAGGATCCGATGATGACAAATTGTACGCGATAGATCCCGATGGTACTGAAAGATGGAACTACTCTACAGGTGGAAGGGTATATTCTTCACCTGCAATCGGTGAAGACGGTACGATCTACGTAGGGTCTGGAGATAATCATATCTACGCGATGGATCCCGATGGTACTGAGAGATGGAGCTTGAATTCATTGGGTTCGATACGTTCCTCACCGGTGGTCGGAGGCGACGGTACCGTATACTTCGGCAACGATATCGGTTTATTCTACGGTGTAAATCCCAACGGGACTCAGAGATGGAGTATGAGTGCAGGAGGGATCATACTTTCTTCGCCGGCTATCGGAGGAGATGGGAGCATCTACTTCGGTTGTTTTGATAATAACTTGTATGCCATAGGCGGTGTCCCTTCCGCACCACAGTCCGTGGAAGCAACACCCGGAGCGGGTATAGTGCAGTTGACCTGGGATCCCCCCCTTGAGATGGGTGGTGGTGGTTTTCAGGGATATAATATCTATCGGGGTACCAGCATGGACTATATCGACTTTCTAGTAAATGAAGATACTACATCCTACCTGGATGAGGGCCTTACCGGAGGACGAACATACAATTACTACATAACAGCTGTCAGCGGTGACGGTGAGGGGGAAGAAAGTGATGTGGTCAGTGCGACCCCCTCGATAGATTGGGCATCCTTAGATCATATGGAGGTCCAACCGAGTGATGAAACGGTGACTGCGGGCGGAGAAGTGACCTACACAGCCGTGGGGTACGACGAAAACAATAAAGAGATCGCCGATCTTACGGAAGATACGGGATGGTCCATCGATGAAGGTGCCGGTGGAAGTTGGGACGGTTCACGATACACTGGGGAAGATGCCGGAGAGTGGACGGTGACCGCGATATACAACCGTGAGGGAAACGAATTCACAGACCAAGTTTCGTTGACCGTCGAGCCTGGAGAGGTGAGTTACATCCATATCTCACCCAGTGGTGATCAAACTATCAAATCCGGTGAAACACTAAGTTTTTCTGCAGAGGCCTATGACGAGTATGGTAACCTCATCCTCGACCCACAATTCACATGGATAAACGCTGATGAGAACGGTGTGTTCGATGAAAGAGATACCGGAGTACACGAAGTATCGGTTCGTACTGACGGCGTAAGTTCGGAAACGGTCAGCGTTACAGTGGAAGAAAGAACTGGTTTTGGATCGAATTATTGGTGGCTTCTTTTGATCCTGCTAGCTATCATCATAGTAGTGATATTGGTGTTCATAACAAAAAGAGGAAATAAGGAACACCCGACCTATCAGGAATACACGAACAAGAAGGAGTCGAAATGATCCTGTAATGCTAAAAACCCTTTACAATATTTATCTTACCAGATGACATCACGATGAAAACATATCGGTGTTTATCTCCAACGTGATGGGAACGCGTGAAAAAGATATGCATGGCACATGGCTTCTAAGAAAGAGTTGACGGAACGAGTTCACATGGTCCTCAAATATCTCTTCGAAATCTCAAAAAAATATCTAACTCTCTGAAATGAAGAAACGAATCAGATCGGCACCATGTTATCGTCCAAGCCTACCGACACTGGGCTGTTCTCTTTAAGATACTTCACCATAGCATCTACGGCGGTGACGTCCATTTCACGACTGTTCTTTCCAAATGCCTCCCATCAGTTTGTAAGGGTCTCCGGAGAATATGTTCTCCTATAAATATTGAGACGCTACCGATCACTGTAAATGATTCAGTAAATTATAACAGCTTCCCAGGAAATAAGCGTTTCATGGTAGAGAAGGTATTCGCCTATATACTCAGAAACAAAGGTGAACAAAAGCAGTTGTTGGCCTTTGCTCACAAGGGCTTCCCGGACGTACCTCTTCAGGTGCCGGGAGGTACACTGGAGGAAGGAGAAGATCCTGTAGAAGGATTGAAAAGGGAGGTGAAAGAGGAATCCGGACTCACCGATCTTGACGACATAAAGGTGCTCGGAGAAGCGGACATAGCTAGCGCAGTAAACAACGAAGAATTTCATGCGTATTTTTTCAGATGTGATGTTAACATAGATAGCGATACCTGGGATCATGTGGTCAAGGGTGACGGAGAAGACCACGGTCTGACTTTCAGCTATCGATGGTTGGATCCCCAGGAAGCCTTACTTGTTTACGATTATTACTTCCACGTCTTTATGAGACCGAGGTACCTAGCGGACTTTTTCAACGACAAAAATTTACTAGGTCTGGCCAACGATAGGATATCACTGATGCCCCATACGGGGTTGTGGATAAGAGAATTTAAAAAAGAAAAAATATCACTCCAAAAAAAGACAAATGAGACAGAGATACAACACGTCGGCAGCACTTTCGTACCGTGGCTACCGGCAAAACCCATAGTCGATATAGCGGTAAAGGCCAAAGACCCAGAAAGGCAGATAAAAAATATAGAAAACTGTGGTTACGAATATATGGGTGAAAAAGGGGTAGAGGGTAGATACTACTTAGTCAAGGGTACTCCGGACAACAGGACCCATCATATACACATGTTCGAAAAAGGGGATCAAAGATACGAGGACCACCTCCTGTTCAGGGATCATCTCGTAAAAAACAGAGATATCGCAGAGGAGTACGGTAGGTTGAAACTCCGGTTGTGGAGGGACGATAAGATCGGTAGAAAGGAGTACACTAAAGAAAAATCTGATTTCATCGAAAGAACGCTACAAGATGCCTATCAGAGGTGATTTTAGATGCCAATAGAGGTCGCCCTCTCTGTATAATAACAATATCTTACCATCAGTAAAGTAAATATCATCCTCCTCCCTATTTACTGCGGTGAATTATCATGGATAGACCTTACGTGGTCCTCGGTGTTTCCTCCTCCTTAGACGGGCGGATATCCCTTGGACCGAACAGGACCCTGATGGATATTGATGAACGGGATGATGTATTAGGTAACCGGGATGAGTGGGAAGAATTCTACTCTAGCCTGCAAAAGAAGCACGATATAGACGTGTTCATGGAAGGCAGCAATATGCTCGTCAAAGAGACCGAAGAGCTGCGGGAACTAGAACGATATCAAGGGAACGAAGACGAACTTTACCATGACTTCCTTCCCCATGAGGTGGTGGATCGACCAGGGAGAACGGGATGGCTTGCGGTGGTAGATGGACGGGGAAGGGTAAGGGGAGGCTACACAGGTGAAGAAGATAAGCCCATGCTCCATCTGGTATCCCGTAGAGTACCTCCAGAATATCTTCATTTTCTACGAAAGTCAAACATACCTTACCTTATCGCCGGGGAAAAAAGAGTCGATCTAGCACTAGCTCTTGAAAAGATGGTTGACAAACTGGGCGCGAAGGCGGTCCTGACCAGCTCCGGAGGCAGACTATCCGGCGCACTGCTCAAGAAAGGATTGCTGGATGAGATACACATCCGGTTCAATCCAGTCATCATAGGAGGGTTCGACACTCCCAGTCTCTTCGCTTCACCGGACATTGAAGAAGGGGAATGGCCCACCCAACTCGAGTTCATCGAGGGAGAGGTAACGGATACCGGCCATATCTTTGTTAGATACAGGGTGAAGCGTTGATTTATAGATATATTTTGCTTCAAAGACCAAAGAAATAAGAAGACATATGCCCCTCACACCCATAATCTATCTAGAATAATTCATTCCGATATCAAATCCGTAGATTATATATACTCAAATATCGGTGAAGATTATGTTAATATGAGTTTATGGAATCTATTAAACAAGGGGGATAGTAGGTCTACTGGAGGATCTATTGGAAAAAACATATTGCTAAAGATAGGTTACAAAATGGCTTCTATGGATAAAAACGTATCCATTGATAAGAGCTGCAATGTCAGTCCAGAATCAAAGATATATTCTCGGAATGGGAAAATAAACATCGGTCAAAATTCTAGCATTGCACCGGGTGCTGTTATTCAAGGACATGTAAGTATTGGACATACAAGCTCAGTGCAGATTTATTCTGTGGTCATAGGTTACGAAAAAGGGAAAGTTGATATTGGAAATTATGTTCGTATAGGTCCTCATGTAATTATTATCGCAGGTAATCATGTTTATGAAGATAAGAATTTGACCATACATGAACAAGGTCTTAGTTATTCTCCCATCGTAATAGAGGATGATGTCTGGATCGGAAGTCGCGTTAACATCTTGGCAGGTGTAACCATTGGCACTGGCTCAGTGGTCGGCGCTGGAGCAGTTGTAACCAAAGATATCCCTCCTTATAGTGTTGCAGTCGGTGTACCTGCTAGGGTCATAAAAAAGCGTAAGTGATTTTTTTTAATTACAGAGGTTAAATATCTAGGATATCCATCGATATTTTTATTAAAATTTTTATTTGATATGGCAATGCCTCTACAATTAAAGATGATGAAAGCTTGTAAGTTAGATAATTAGAGAAAGACATATGTGAGGAAGCTTTATGTTAATAAAAGTTTAAATAGACTATAATCCTGTTAAAATTGATGGTTGGTATCTATGGTACCATTGGAACTGACGACGAATTTGATAGGGTGAAAGAACATTTCTTTTTTACCAGAGAAGAACATCAAACAGAGTATGAGGATAATGATAGGTCTATTCATGCCGTGCTTCACGAAAAAAAAGAAGCAAAATCACAACCTATTGAAGTAAATAATGTTCATATATTTATTTGGGGTGAAATATGCGGTTTTGGCAACTTAAGTGATTACAAATCTCGAAATCAAATAGGAGAAAAACTCACAGATGCAGGATATTGTGCAAAACTGTATAAGGAAAATGGCTTAAATTTTATAGATAAATTGAATAGTAATTTTGCAGGAGTGATATTTGACAATAATACTTCCGAAACACACATATTCACCGATCGTTTGGGTTCTAGACCATTATATTATTTAAAAAAAGGATCATCTATGGTTTTTTCTACGTCATTGCAAGCTGTTGTACGCCATTCTGACTGCGATAAGGAATTTCACAAAGATTTTCTTTGCCAATATTTAACATTTTATAAAGTTATAGGAATCTATACTCCGTTTAAAGATGTTAAAAAAGTACCTCCAGGTTCTATTTTAACATTTGATCACAAAACTGGGGAAATAAAACAGAGAGTTTACTGGAAACCCCTATATAGGCCAAAAAATAACAAATTTAAAAATTTTGTTGACTGGTTTATAAAAATATTTGATGATGTGATGCAAGATCGTTTAGATATAAAATTAAACTATGGTTTGCTATTGAGTGGAGGTTCCGATTCTCGTCTAATAGCGAATTATATTAAAGGTAAAAAAGGATTCCATATGAACGATGCAACAAATAGAGAGGCTAGGCTTGCTAAGAAAATAGCGAAGTCAACTGGCAATGATTTTATTTTTTTAAAAAGAGATGATGAATATTATCCTAGATTGTTAGATACCGCAACTCCTTTAATGAATTTTAACAGCCCCTTTAAATCTGCACAATGTTTAGGTTTTGCTAAAGAATTACAAGACGTTGACATAATATTATCAGGACAATATGCAGATGCATTGTTATCAGGATTTTACATACCGAAGACCATATTAAGATTCCCTTTTATAAAGCATTTATTCAAAAACATCATACCCAAAAAAATTGATAGTGATGAGGATTTCTTTAAATATCTAAAATATCCTAAACCTGATTACATAGACTTTAATTTTCAGTTGGAAAAATCAATAAAACTTAACGATGATGAAGATAACTTATCTGTCAGAAGGATAAACTTTGGTGATGTTTATTACCCAGGATTAGATACTCTGATTAATTACTGGCCTATCTATCCCTTAACAAATGCTAAAAGTATATTATTTTATGAAAGTCTGAATCAAATAGGTAACACTTTTTACCCTTATTTAGATAACCGAATAATTGATTTTTCTCAGTATCTACCAATAAAATACAAGATCCGAAGGGATGTAGTAAAAAATGCTTTAACTAAAAAAAATCAAGTTTTATCCCGTATTATACATCCTAATTCTCTTCAGCCATTGTACCGGCATGATCTAATTCATACGATTTTAAAAAATGTCCATTCAAAAATTGATAGTATAAAACATCATATGGAAGGTCAAGGTTCATGGCCAGATTATGATGATATTATGAGCAAAACGGGTTACGCTCAAAAGGTCATAACAGATAATAAGGATGTGTTTGAATCCTTTAGCTATCTAAATTATGAAAAAGCATTATCCATTGTTCAAAATGATATAAATTATCGTTCTGTACGTCAAATACATTCCCTAATTACCTTTCTAAAAATATACAACAAGATACACTCAATCTAATGATTGAACCCCAATCTCAGGCTAAATACCCTTATTTTATAGACTAAGTTTAAGCGTACAGAATCTAGGCATCGAACTAACATAATACTAAATTAACGTTAGCAGATATCTAGTACAATATACTTTTTTTAATTTAAATTCTGCCATCCTTCTTTAGGTTCCAATACGTCATACCTATATATAATGGAATATAAATCAGTCTTGTTATCAAAGTAGAATAAGCTATGCCGATTGCTCCAAAATGATTGTATAGAATATAGTTTAAAAATATATTCAGGGTTGGTCCTATCCAAACGATCTTTAATAAATCCATCTCTTTATATGTGGCTTGCATAGTTTCAGTAAATGGGATTGTAAAAACTGCTATAGCTAACCAAAACACCAGTACCTGAAAAATTTCCCCAGATTCTGAATACTCGGCCCCAAAAAGGAATAAGATTATATTTTCGGAATAAAGTGAGATAATAGAAGCCCCTAGGAAAGCTATTACTCCCAGCAGACTTGCATATTTTATAAGACTGTACCAACTGATCTTTTTTCTATTTTGAAATATTTTAACAAATATTGGAAAGAAGGCTGTTGCGATAACCCCTCTGATCATTAGACCACTTCTGATCAGTTTATACGATACACCGTATATACCTACTTCATAAGGTGTTCCTAACCAGGAGAGCATCACTAGGTCTATTTTATTTTTCAACAACCCAGCAGCTCCAAATATAGTAAAGATTATCGCAGGCTTAATTAAATTTTTATCTATTTCAAATTTTGACCATAATGGAAGATCAATAAATTTTTTGCTAGATTCATATAAACCAAACAACTGTATAAAGTGAGAGAATATTAAGATCAAAAACAAAGAGGTCAGACCATACCCGTAATAAAGGAAGAGGATCGAAAGAGACACAAAAACAACCCTTTCTAGAATATGAAAGAAAGATATATATTGCATCTTCTCCACTGCTATAAATACCGAATTAATATAACCGTTAAAGGAGGTGTATATTAGACTAATTGAAACCAGTGAAATATATAGATTGATTCTTAGAGGATATGATGATAGGAATGCGGAAATAATACATATAATGATTGCTAAAACAGTAAAAATATATTTGATGATGATTGTACTTTTGTAAATCTCTCTCATGTTGCCTATATCTTTAGACCCTTCACGAAGTACAACTTTGTTAAATCCTGTAAAAGTAAACAAAGAAAACAAGCCAACAAATGCAGTAACGGTTGCATAAATCCCATATAGTGATGGTCCCAATAATCTTGTTATATAAATGAAACCAACTAAAGATATGATCTGCGAAATGATATTACCAATAGTAAGATATGAAGTATTTTTCAAACCCCTGATGATTTGGGAACTTGATATAAATTTTTTTGAAGACATTTTATCCTTTCATGAAATTTCTAGATATGAATCTCGATTCATAATGTGCAAGACTATTCATCATATTTAATTGCCGGGCAGTAACATACATTTTTTTCCCTAATGGTATGGGTGTATTAGACTGCTGAAAGTATTTATGCCTTAGCGCCATCGGATATATATCCTTCAACAGAACGGTTGACTTCTTCTTTTTTTTAAAAACCATTTAAATGTACTTGATGTGCTAATATATTTTAAAGTTGCTTATTGTCGATCCCTTTCAATCAATAACTATATGACGTTAATTTTAATATCAAATATTCAAGAAAATAAATCGGTCAACAGTACTCTGTATAAATTCAAATTACGATCATTTACAAGCACTAGATATGATCAAATTTTTCAATATGCATTATATCTTCAATATTTTTGCGTCCAGGAGGTATAGGAACATCTTCGGTCTTTCCTACAGGTATTATAGTAACCATCTCATAGCTTTTTGGGATACCAAAACTATCACGTACTTTATCCTTGCCCTTTTCTGAAACATTGTTAGCTGCAAGGTTTATCCAACACGCACCCAAGCCCAAAGAATGCGCCATCAATAAAAGATTTTGAATTGCAGCGGCAGCATCTAGATGCATGTAGTAGTCAACCATGTCTGACCTATCATACTGGTAAGCCTCCTTATTCATAAGAACTAAGATACAATAGGGTGCATCTTTGATAGTTTTTTGTCCCCTCGCCTTGTAAAGAAGATGGATCTTATCTTCATCCTTAGTTATGAAAAAATGCCAAGGTTGTCGGTTACAGGAAGACGGTGCCCATCTAGCTGCATCTATCATCAACTTGAATTCATCAATGCTCACTTCTTCATCAGTCCAATTCCTAACGCTCCTTCGGGTTTTTATTATATCAAGTAAGTCCTTTTCACCATCTTTTATTTGGCAACTAGATATTTCACGTATTTTTCTCGGTTGATTATATAATATGTTCTCTGCCCATCTTACCTCATCCTTAGAAATCACATCCCTTTTCTTTGCTTCCACTAACAAAACTCTAGCCATCATAGTTGTATAAAAATCAAATCGCCTACTTTTGTTGGCATTCTCTACGGAATGTACTTTTTTACGAAATTGTGTTTCAAGCTTTCCATCTGAGTAACTGGAAACTCTGTTTAATTTTAAGCTGAATCGGAATACTTTATAAATATGTTTTATAAGTTTCATGATTTACACCTTTTTTAATATACCTCATACCTTTAAATCCGTTCCCCCATAGTTTCCAACATCTCGTAATATCGTCCGCGCATCATCTTCACCTTCATTCTAACATCTTTTACTGAGAAATTTTTCTCTATATCGCTAAGTATCTCTTCAAGATCATAATCTGAACCATCGAGGTATAGGTAATGATTCATCATCTCAAAATCTTCCAACAAATCGACGATCTTACTACGGATCCTTTTGTAGTACTCGTCGTCCTCTATAGATAAAAAAGGAGTCCTATTCTTCAAGCTGAATATCGTTCCGTGAAATCTATCAGTTATACAAAAATCGAAGAATTTGTAAACGTGAGCCCATTCAAAGGGATCAAACATATCGCCTAGGTTGTACTCAGCGTAACGGTTATACCCTCCGATACTGACTGTTTGGTATCCTTTGTTTTCAAAATATTCTGCAGCTCTTTTACATAGTTTATCCTTCTCACTACTGCCGGTCCCCGTTCTAAAACACAATATAGGTCTGTTTAGATCAACCCCTTCCTCTTCTAATTTCTGTTTTATGATCCTATCGTACCTTTCAGTCAATTCGTAAGTAAAAGTTGGGTCCGGGACCTTGTACACTTTTTTATCGACACCTAAACTACGCACAAACTCCACAGTATGCTGATCTCTAACACCGATAAAATCGAATTGCTGTAGAAGTCTTCTTCCGATCTCTCTATTTTTATCATCGATATTGTTGTAATCGCATCTATTAGCAGATGCTGCCATGGATATCTTTTTACAATCTAAATCAGGAGAAAGCCAGTATATGTTTGGGAATGGCCTTTTAGTTCTACCGCTTTCACAGATGGACTTCCATACCTCGTCACTACCTATAACGACAGCATGGTATTTATCATCAAGAAAACGAACAGCTTTATCATAATCATCGGATATCAAACCACTGTAACTGAGAGGTAATTCACGGTTGATAAATCTCTTTATCCTAAGATACCTCTTTACATTCTCAAAATTAAGCTTTATCAACGATCTTAAAAAGTGTTTAAATTCTTTGAATTCGATCTTTTTTATCCTATAATCGATAATTTCTACATCAAAACATTCAAAATATTCGTTCATGGTTTTAGCTTGTGAATAAGCCTGCAATATGGCTCCATCGTTCATCACGTGATGATATGTGAGTATGCCGATTTTCTTATTCATATCGGTATCCATCCTATCAAACGTTACTGGGTATAAAGATTTTTGTTAATTAAATGTAAAATCAGAGTAACCCCTTGTCACTCACACAAATTAAAAATACACGCTACGGTTTTTCAATGTATATTATATTATGACTAAAAAAAACACTAAAAAAAATATAATACTTTACATCGCTAATTTAAGAGGAGGTGGAGCAGAACGAGTGGTATCTACATTATCTCTGAACATGCCTGATCATATCGGTACTACTGTTGTTGTATGTAATGCTGAAAGAGTATTTTACGATTATAAGGGCGATTTAGTTGATCTGAAACCACCCCAACATCTCAAATGGCTTTATAGTATATATCCTATTTATAAGTTACGAAAGATCAAAAAAGAAAGAAACATTGATGCAGCAATCAGTTTCATAGATGGTTCGAATCTAAGAAATATATATTCACAGATACTATATGATCATAAAAGTAAAGTTGTTATCTCTGTTAGGAATTTCCCCTCAAAAAGAAAGAATCAGTTGAGAAATGGATGGATAAAATTGTTTTATAATCGGGCAGACCTGATCGTAGCTGTTTCTAGAAGAATCAAACAGGACTTAGTGGATAATTTCGGAATCGAAAGAGATAAAGTTAGAGTTATTTACAATCCTTGTAATATAGAACGGATAAAAAATTTATCGAAAGAGAAAACAACAAAAAAAGAAGACATATCAATTTTTAAAGAGAATTGTCCAGTAATTGTAAATTTGGCTAATTTTAAGACAAATGGACAAAAAGGGCAACAGCATCTGATCAGGGCATTTAAAATAGTTCAAGATGAATATCCAGATGCAAAAATGATCTTCATCGGTCGGGGCAAATTGGAGAATTATGCTAAAAGGTTAACAGAAGAACTAGATTTGAGTTCAAATGTATATTTTTTAGGATTCCAGGATAATCCCTTCAAATTCCTTGCGAAGTCCGATATATTTGTTTTATCTTCTCTTTTCGAAGGTTTACCTAACACCATGCTTGAAGCCATGGCCTGCGACCTGCCGATAGTATCTACTGATTGTCCATCAGGTCCCAGAGAAATATTGGCTCCAGATACGGATTTTAGAAAACAATTGAGAGATAAGATTGAATATGCTGAGTACGGTATATTGACACCGGTATGCGATGGAAAACAGTACTCCGCGACAGATCCTATCACAAAGGAAGAAGCTCTTCTCTCGAAAGCTCTGATATCTTTACTAGAGGATGAACAGTTGCGAAAAAAATACAAAGAGAAATCCAAAGAAAGAATCAAAGACTTTGAGCCCGAAAAAATAGTTAGCCAGTGGTTAGAAGTGATAAATGTTAGTTGATTCTAAGGATCATTTATCTTCTAAAGGTTCCCAACTTCCTTTCCATCGTTTTAAACTTTTTAAATCGGGGTAGATAGATTCATCGTAAAAATCGATCCCAAACAGATCAAGGACCTGGAATATTTTTTCTTGTTCCTTTCTTGATAGAATATTTTTCCATTTAGATAGCTGCTTTTCCTTATCTTGTTTATAATAATCCCCCTTTGTCGTCATGCTGGTGTTGGATAAAATCTTGTTCATACTTTTAGACGTATTATTAAAACCTATGGATTTTAAAATTTTATCCATCTCGTCTTTTCCGTCTTTGACTAACATCTCATAAGTCACGATTTTACAATCATCATGGCCACAAAAAAATAAAGGTATATAATGATCTAAAGCCCAGGCTACAGCGTAAAAACTCACTCTATGGTCCATCCTCTTCACACTTTTGTATATACTATCTGGAACTATATTTTTTAAATCTGTTAAGACCATCTCACGAGTGATATCTATATCTTCAAATGCTTGGGTTGTACCGTGCTTAGAAACGTAACCGGTTATACCTGTTGAATATTGAGATGCTATCGTTGCACATGGATGCCTGATGATGAGAACTGTTCCTTTTAGATCGAAATTATCGACAATATATGGTAGTAAACGATTCCCTCGGATAAACTTGACCAGTAGTCTATCTGCTAAAAATCTTTTAAAAGAATCTTTTAATTTAAAACGATTTGTTTCTGATATCAACTTTCCTTGGAATACATTTTCTAAAAATATATTAAGATCACGATCTTCTAAATTAGGGTGTATGTATGGACGAGAATTAAAACCTTTATCGTATTCTCTAGGTAGGGGATAACTTGGATGTAAGGGTTCAAAAAGGCTGATATAGCCCGGTAGATCAGATAAAATTTCCATCATCCACGTAGTTCCGGAACGGGGTGTACCAAATATCGCTAAAGTATCGTTTATATCTAAGGTTTTAGATGAAAACTTCATCCTAAACCTTTCTAAATTATATCTAATAGATTTAGAAGTGATCAGCTCAGACATTTGAAATCCCTGTATTGATGTTGATGGTTTTTCTTGAGATATAAACCCAAGTCGTTATAGTAAGTATAAATATTTCCCTATATCAGCTTTTCTAGAACTCAAATGGAACTTGATATCCGTGTTGATGATATCCTGCTTAGATCAACGATCTTCCATCCAATCCCTTTGTTTTCTTTATATCCATAAGATCTAATATTGTTGGATAAATATCCATTATATTTGGATCATCCAAGGTTAGGTTCGCTTCAGAATATAGGAAAGCGTCCTTGTATGTATGAACACCCGTACGGGGACCTTTATCAAATATCTCTGTACTTTTGAAGCTCCCTTTAAGATCGTACCCCCTCGTAGGATGAACTATGAGGTCAGCACCGTTCTTTGCACTATCTCCGTGATATATCTCATCTCTTCTAAACACTTTCTGGATCACTTTACGGCCGGTATCCGGGTCTACCAAGCTCTTAATATCTCTGGAGATATCGTCCAGCACTTCCTCGTACTTGGGCACACCTACACCGCCGTTGAACTCGCGACCTTTCAGATTTACATAGATACGGCCGGGGATCAAACTGAATGCTTTATCTTCATCACGTAATCCCGAATAACTGCCGGTATCTCCAAGATAACCCTTTTCTTTCAACCATGTGTTCAGCTGAACTTCTTTTTTTAGAGGGGCGAATCCGTGGTCTGACATCACGATCAGATCAGTATCCTCATCCACTTTCTCCATGACTCGTCCTACCATGGAATCAACTTTTTTGTAGTAATCGATAAACTCCTCTGCATATTCACCGTCATCAGCCCAATCTCCTATCAAGAAGTGATTGATCCTATCCGTACCCATGAACTGTACCATGAAGAAATCCCAATCCCCATGGATGTGTTTAAAAAGAGCTCTCTCACGTCCGTCGAATGCGATGTGAATATCCTCTAGGAACCGGTCCATATCTTCCATGGCTAAGGTTGAATCCGGATCTATCTTGTATCCCATACCATTTAATTCTTTGGCAAATTCTGGTGGATATGTTCCTTTATTAAGGTCTCCACAGAGGAACCCGGAAACCAATTTGCCGTTTATCTCAGACGGAGGATAGGTCATAGGTACGTTCATGACGAAGCATCTCTTTCCCATATCGCTGAGATGCCCCCAAAGTGCCGGTTCTTTTAGATATGTCGCATCTGGGATGTATAGATTAGAACTTCCCGGAACACGGTCTATAAAGCCGAATATGTTGTGTTTACCCGGATTTTTTCCGGTCATGAAGGTTGACCATGCTACCGATGAGATAGTTGGGTAAACAGAACTCATCTGTTCAAAGTCCTTTCCACCTAAATAACTGAACTCTCCTTTTTTATAGAGCCTTTTACACATGCTGTAAGGTACTCCGTCCAGGGCAAGAACAGTTACCTTCTTCTTTTTTCCCAACAAACGCTTCAAGAAGCCCATGGGTAAAGAAATATACCCAGGTATTTAAGGCCTTTGAATATCAAAGGTGGTAAACCGCTAGATCATCGTTTCGATAGATCTTATACCTATAAAACTCAGGCATATTGTAAATAGAAGGATTCTGCAATATCGATTCAATAGATTGTCTCTCCAATCTTCTTTGACTCTCTTCGTCCCTTATCATGTATCTAAGATCTGTCCTAGCTATCCAATCTTGAAGTTCTTCATCTTCTAAATGTTGGAAAAATATTCGATCTCTAGCCATCCCCGAATAATAGTTAGCTTCTTGCCAATACCATGATTCGATAGTGAATGGACGATCCGGGGTCTGCATCCAACTATTCAAGCTTTTTAATTTTACAGTGTCAAAATCAAATTTATCCACATGAGCATATCCACGATCGAAGGTGATTCCGTATGGTACCTGAGCTACTACACCTACTTGACGAGTATTGTACCAATCACCATGGGCATAGTATCCCTTGCCATTGTATCTCATATACATACCTGCGGAAAAATTACGCTCTTCCATCCAATAACTGTGTACTTCTCCGTCCCCTATTTTATAAACTAGAGTATTCAATATGGTCGCAGAGAGTATAATCAAAACAAATACAACTATGACAAAAACGATCTGTTTTTTCCCGTTGAATATCGTTCTATAATAATATAGTGTATAGCCTATCAAAAGAGAGAACATGAAAAACAAAAAGGGGGCTATATACATGAACCCACCGAATAATGGTAAAAAGATTATGAAGGAAAAAAGAAGAGAGGTTTCTAGCCAAGTTCTTTCAGATTTAAAGACAAGTAAGATAAATCCGATCATTGCTAACGGTAAAAATGCTCCAACCCACTTCCCATAGTTATAACCTAGGGAAATAAGGTAAGATAACGGGTCTGTTCCTAGCATGAACCTTTCAGGAGTATCGGTTAGATATGATCCCAACTTTGCAAAGCCGTAAAAATAGGACACCAACAAAAATACCACCGTGGCTAATATCGTAAACAGACTCACTATATAGGTTCCCTTTTTATGGCACATTAAATAAATAACTATTTTTCCATGTATATCTGGCCCGACCATAAAACTGAATACTACTAATATGATCAATATTCCCATAGAATGTATGGATAGAGATATAACTGCAAAGACTATAACTAATAGACGATATTTGTGACTTCTTTCACGATTATATCTAAAAAGTGCCCAAAAAAAGAAAGGTAGAAAAGTCAAAAAAAATCCTCTTGCACCAAAAAGGAAATTCGTGTAAAATATGTAACGGGTGGTTACACTAAATACTGCGGAAGTGAATGCGGCAAAATACACATCCCTTTTAAACTCGTAAGAAGCCATAAATGATCCAAGTACCGCTACGATCGTCTGGATATAGGAGAAAGGTAACAAAACCTCGATCAAATCTGAAGAAGCCATCTGAGCCATCGATGTGGCTACCATAGGCATCCCGGTATTAGCTGAGATAGGATAAAGATCAAAGAAGGAGAGGGGGGATTTAGCCCATGGTATAGCCCCTCTTTCAATTATGATGTTACATAGTTGGTGATAGAAGTGACTGTCGATACCCCCGCCGTAACCGGTAACAGGATATTTGAGTACAAAAGACATGAATATCAAAAAGAGAAAAAAAGCATATAAAAAGGATTTATTATGCAATCTAGGCTTGAGTGTTTTCCCCTGGAAACGATGCTTGTTCAAGAATGAAGAGATCTTACCAAAGCATCTTTCTGTGTTTTTGATATATTTTGATATATCCATGATGTTTATTTCTCCGCATCGTACTTATTATGTAAGAAATCCACAGTGTTTATATAAAAGATTTACCTAAGTAGTATTAGATGAAACTAAAGAATAAGTACGTTACGTTGGCTTTGTTTGGTATACTAGTATTTTCATTAGCCATCAAATATCCCACTAATTCTCATCAGTTTCTCCCGGACTCACCCGATTTCCATGTGATGACCAACCTAGTAAATACATGGGGTAGACCTATATGGTCTTTACATCCACTATCCAATTGGGGTGCATATCCTTTCAGTGAACCATTAGGTATAGTTTTCATAATGTCCTCTATCTCCCAACTCACTCATCTTCATGTCGAACAAACAATGATATTGATGAATGCAGCTTCAGTATTCGTAGGCATCCTATCCTTTTTTTGTATAAGTAATAAGATATTCAAAAATGCTTCTGCTGGACTCTTATCTGCTTTATTCTTTTCTTTTTTTGGCTATAAGACTCTTTTTATTGCTACACCAAGACCCATCGCTGGTGCATTCATACCCTTTATATTCCTACTATTGTATTTTACTCACGCAAAAAAAGCCAAGAGAGGTATGTTCATAGGGCTTTTCCTTTTAACACTAGTTATAACATTTGGGATCCATCGTTTAACCTTTTTTATTATTCCATTGATAGTTATTTTCTTAATTATCGTTCCAATCTACCCATACTTCAAAAAGAAGTTTTTTTCACCTATGTTTGCATCTATGAGGAGTAGTTATAGATATAAGTTTACAGCGACATTGAAGATAATATCAGTACTTCTTCTATTGTTTACCGTTCTTTTGATCACATTGAAATTTTTAGAACATCTTTTTGAACGCCCAGATTTTCTTTATGAAACAGCTCTTTTTCAAGGCGAATCTATGCGCATAATGATAATAAATTTTATATATTATATGGGGAGAAAGATGGGGCCAAGTTCGGTATTCGCCGTTTTTGGCCTAGTATTTCTCCTTAAAAAATCAAACAACCGATATGAAACTTTTCTTTTTCTAGGAATGATAGGTATCATACCGTTTTCAATAAGGCATGCATATATCTGGGATGTATGGCCTATATTTATATTTCCCTTGGCTGGATATGGATTTTATCGTATTGCAAAATTTTTTATGGTAAAAGAAAGGCTAAAGTCATTGAAGGTTGTTGTGTTAGCTTTTCTTTTATTATCTCCTGTAATCATTACAACTATGATAACTATAGAGGATCCTTTCAGGGAACGTGAATCCTGGGTGATAACAGAAATGACTCATGAAGAATGGGAGGCAGGGATTTATTTTGGTAAATATCTTAACAAAAACCAATCAGCATATTCTAGAAGTCGAAATCACGCTTTTGCGGCTATTAGTAATAGAAATCATCTAAGAATGGGTATGCACAATATAGAGTTAATTTGGGCTAATCAATCCATTATCGATGAATTGGATATTGAATATAGGGGTGATAGGGTTTTAAGGGATGGCCTGGATTCCATATTATTATCTAAAGGCGTATTTTATATAGTTACTGAGGACCCACTATTTCCTGAACGTGAAAGGTATTACGGAAGGTTACATTTTATATGGTTACAAAGAAGATATGGTGGAGATGAATATGACATAATAGTAGATTACTATCGTCTTAGACTTATTAATGACTATAAGTTACCTCCAGAGAACTGGGGCGCGGCTTACGAACGAACCTTCATGGAAAACGTAAGAAATGATTCTTATAAAGTTTATGAAAACGCACATTATGAATCTTATAATGTACCGTACCCAAACCTCTTGTGATTTATCCAAAGAATTTTTATTCCTCCTTATGTTTAACATTAAAAATGACTCCAAATAATTTAATTTTCATACAATTGGACAGTCTTAGATATCGTGAAGCGATGGAAACATTGAAACATTTAAGTCGAACCAAGAAAGAATTCAAGTCACTGATATCTAAATTTCAAATTTTTTTGAACGCATACACACCAGGTGCGAATACAATCCATTCCGTACCCGCTATTTTGAGTTCTTCTTTTCACAGTAGTTACAAGACCAAAGGAAATTTTATTCAAGATGACATCGTTTTCATATCTGATGTATTAAAGGAAAAAGATTTTGTCACTTCTGGAATTAATACAAATCCGTTCTTATCGTCTTTTTTTGGTTATGATAAACATTTCGATCGATACATCGACGGAATGAGCAGAGAACTTAGTCTGAGTCGTTCTTCTTTTTTACAACGTCTAAAATTTTTCATCGATCCTTCTTTACCATACTCAACAGCTTCCAAGATGAACAAAAAGGCAGAAAAGGAGATAATTTCTATAAAAGAAAATAATTTTTTTTTATGGATTTTTTACATGGACACCCATATGCCTTACAACTGTGGCAAAGGGATCTTCTCTAATTACAGGTCTAAATATTTGATGGGTTTATCTCAGAGAAATATAGTTTCGGATAGGGTTAAACAAGATATTAAAGGACTTTATGATAAAAGTGTTCTATATACCTTTAAGAAAATATTCGATCTACTCTTAAAGCTATCTAAGAACGGATTACTAAATGATACAGCTATAATAATCACATCAGATCATGGGGAGGAGTTCTGGGAACATGGTCTATTTGGTCATCATGGCCGCCGCCATTATCAAGAGAATATCAAAGTACCGCTCCTGATCATGATACCCGATATGATAGGCAAAAGGCATGAAACGATGGTTTCACTATTAGACCTTTCACCAACTATGTTGGATATACTATCAAAGAAAACATCCGATCACATGATTGGGCAAAGCTTTTACCCTCTCCTGGTTGGAAAAAAGGGTTATAACAGACGATATTCCATATCCGAATCAGAGATATTAGGATATCATAACTCAAGATTTGCGGTTACATCTAAAAGATATAAACTTATTTTTGATAAAGAAAAAAGAGAACTCTACGATTTAAAGTTGGATCCAAAAGAAAAAATCAATCTAGATAAAGATAAAACATCAGTTTTAAAGCGGTTGGAAGATGTTGGTAATGATCATATTTCAAAACAAAAATCTTTTGAACAAAAAGTAGAGGGAGGAGATATACCTCCAGATATAAGTGCAAGGCTAGAGGCATTAGGTTATATCGATTGAGTTTTTCTTTTGAGATAAGATGATAGGCACTTGAAATTTTAAATACTCATAGTGCATAGGATATAAAGATGAATAAGAAAGGGATATATCTCCTCGGCCTTGTAGCCATAGTCTTAATGAACCTTTTCTTAAGATACCCACATACACCTCATCAGAGATTATTCGATTCAACACATTTTCATTTAGAGGCCTATCTTTTGATTGAAGACGGCCGGGCTATATGGAATCTCAATCCACTATCTATATTTGGTTTGTATCCAATAAGAGGGGCTGGCCTAATGGGAAGTGTTTATTACCTCTCATCTGCTTCTTTATTCACTGGTTTAGCTATCGAGCCTTCCATATTTCTTATGAATATAGGTATAGCGGTTTTCATGGTCTTGTCTGCATTTATGCTGGGCAGGAAGTTATTCAATAACAACTTAATCGGCCTTCTTACTGCCTTTTTTTGTTCTAGTGCTAGGATAATCGTGGTATATCAAGACTGGACTGCCACTCCAAGAGGCTTTTTTGCAGGCTTCTTACCAATATTGATATTCCTCATGTTGTCATCTTATACAAAAGAAGGGGATAAGATTCAGCTTAATAAAAAATATTTATTTTTATTTTTACTAATGCTTATCTTCGTTTGTACAATACATCGATCAATTGGATTAGCCATTCCAGGCTTTTTCCTTTTTTTTGCATATCTTAAATACAGCTCAAATGTAAAGAAAATTATAGGGCGATTTAGAAACCCAATAAGACCCAACGATAAAATATATAAGATATATAAGATCATTGCTATATCTATTGTATTCTTCCTTTCTATCGTATTGAGTATATCAATGCTTTCGAACTTTTTTGGTTCACCAGAATTTTTGGAAAAAACCATAATACTGCATAGTACTAATCCATTTCTTCAGGCAGTTAATTTCATTTACTATTTATCACGCAAATTTGGAATACCAAGTCTTTTTGCTGCGATAGGGTTTGTATTTATCTCTTCGAAATCGAAAGATCACATGATTTTATCTTTATATCTAGCTATGTTAGCCCTGATCCCTTTTTCTATACAAACTTCTTATGCTTATCCTATATGGGCGATTTATCTTTCTTTGTTTGCTGGATTTGGGTTTTACAAATTCATAACTTTTGTGGATAAACATCATTTGGTCACTATCGGTGTTACAGCCATAATATTGATAACCATGGTGGGGGCACCATTTTTTGTTACTATATCGGAGCCTCACCATGTAGATCGAGGCAGAGAAACGTTCGTCACTGAACAAGAAATTGAAACTTCATATGCGGTTCGTCATTACGTAGAAGAGAAAGAATCCTTCTACGTTGATCCTATGTTTAGTAGCACAATTTTGTCATCATATTCTGGTAGGTGTTCTCTGGGTTTAAGAGGCATAGAACAGCTTTGGATTAACGAAAGCTTAAAAAACGAATACATTATTGAATCAGTTATTCAGGGAGGCCATTCCTTCGAAAATTTTTATAGAGAAAAGGGACAAATATTCTATATAACTAATGACCCTATCATACCAGAAAGGGATGATACTAGAGGGTGGAGAAGTAGAGGTCACCCTAATCTGATACCGATCGTTTTTCGTAGAGACTGGTACTACCGCATAGTCGATGCATATAATCTTAGATTGATGGTGATTGATATAGATAACATCGAAGAACAAGAATATGTTTACGAGTTAGACGACCTTGAGTATATACTTTATAATAATGGTAGATTTACATTTTATACTATCTCATATTAGATAACCTTGTTTACTTAGAATTTTATACGAATAAACATTTAGAAACATACTCCCCAACGACCATACTATCAGGGTAGAATAAGCTATCCCTATCAAACCAAATCTGTGCCAAAGGATGTAATTCAAAGGAATGTTCATAGTAGCCATCATAGACATACCAACCAAAATTACTTTTTCGTTTTTAGTTGCTTCGATCGCAGTGGTAAATGGTAATGAAGACCACCAGAAAACTAAGTAAAAAAGTAAAATGCTTAAAATATGTCCAGATTGCTCATATTCTATACCGTAAAGAAGTATGACTATATCTGTGGCGAAGAAATGTCCTGCAACAGCGATTAACAAAAAAAGGATAGATAATATAAAAGAATATTTAGATATAGTCCTTTTTTGGATATTGCCTTTATGGAAAATTTTTACAGCGATCGGAAAAAAGGCAACCATCACTATGTGGTTTAAATTAAGACTCTGACTAACGACCTTATAAGCAACAGCGTAGATACCAACTGCAGCAGATGTGTCCAAAAAGGATATCATAAGGATATCGATCCTCGTTGAAAGCAGATTTAGGAATGAGATGAAAGAAAAGATCAGAGCAGGCTTCAATATCTTCAAATCGAAGTGTGGTTTAATATTGAAATCGAATCTAACGAATCTCTTACTGTAAAAATACCTTAATAATAACGTGAAAACCGGCGTGAATGATGAGATGATAACTAAAGAAAAAACACCATAGCCCATTTTAATAAAGAATATCCCAAAAGTAACAAAAATAGTCGTTTCGATTATGTTAAATATCGCCAGATATTTCATTTTTTCATTGGCCTTATAAATAGTGCCTATGAATCCTTCTAAACCCCTTGCCCAAATCGAGAATGTAAATATAAAAATATATATTTTAGTTCTCGTTTCGTAATTTGTGAAAAGGGCTGCTACACAACATGCTACTATCGCTATTATTAAAGCTGCATTTTTTATTCCAACAGTATCTTCAAGGACATCTTTCATACTGTTAAGGTCTTTGCTTGCTTTTCTGATTACCACCTTATGTATTCCGAACAATCCAAAAACAGTGAATAAACCTACAAAGGTACTCGCGGTTACATAAACTCCATAGTAATTTGGACCTAATAGTCTAGCGATGTAAACAATCCCAAAAAAACCGATCAATGTTTTGACAAACATACCGATAGATAAGTAAGAAACGTTCCTAAAACCTCTTCTTATTTTAGACATATCTTCATTCGCCTTTTCGTTATTTAAATATGGTATATAATTTATAGTTTTCTCAATCCATATATCCTAATGACTTCAACCTTTTCTCCACATCTTCGTCCATCTCAACGGTTTCTCTATTTTTTTCAACTTCAATAGATTTTACGTAATCTTTTAAGTTCGAAAGGCATTTTTCTTTATTAAGATCCGGACCATCATATATTATATGTTTTTTCGAGAGTCTGCTAACTGCCTTTTGATATGTTTTATATCTTGTGATCAAATCTTTATCTTTAACACTTTCCCTCATATACCAGAACTCTGGATGTTTCTGCAATAGGATTTTTGCATAAAAAAAGGCTTTCGCACGGATCGTACCTAGTCCATGAAACACATGCCCCCCATGGTGATCCCAAACAGAGTTCGCAGTGTATCTAAATATACTTTTCAATCTGGATTTTTCTTTTTTATGTCCCCCTCTCTGAAATGAGAAACCATCTTTTGGTGCATGGTCGAAAAGACTTACGCCGTCTAAATCTGTTGGTATGCTTTTTCCAAGTGCATCAAGAACAGTAGGGTACAGATCAACATGCCTAGCAATGTTATCCCTCACCTCTTTTGGATCCAACTTAGGATGTATGAATACTCCAGGTACATATACTAACTCTGGACAAGGGGGTCTTCCGTGGTTAACCAACCCTCCGTATTCCCCCAATAATTCCCCGTGATCAGATGTAAATATAACAAGGGTATCTTCACTCAGACCTCGTTCCTTCAATGTGTTAAGTCGATGATCAAAATTTTTTACACTCTCTCTAACACCCCTGCGATAACACTCTATAAGTTCCTTCCTTTCTTTACCACCGTATTCCTTAAAAAACTCGAAGCAGCCGCCGCCTCCATATTCTTCGAATGTAAATCCGTAAGGACAGTGACCCCCTTTGTCATCTTCGATATACACGAAGGGCTCTTCTATCGCATCTAAAGGCGTGCCGGCAGGTTTACCGCATAATCGATGGATCTGAGAGTCTTCTGGTCCCATGTCCACCCAAGTATTTTCACATCTTAGTGAAGTGTTCACTCCAGGAATATTTAGAAGCCCATGATCTTTTTTGAGAAGAGCATCTTCCCATGTAAATACACCGTGCTTAGGTGGATATAGACCTGAAAATATACTCGGGAAAGAGGATGCGGTGTAAAGAGAAGATGATATCATTTTGTATGTGATACCCATGTTCTTTATGGAGCTAGGAACAAAATCCCATCTCAATGCATCCGAAACGAATATCAAAACATTGGTAACATCTTTAGATATGTCTGGGAGAACGCTCATATGTAATGGTAGATAAAAAGAACATATATTTAAACAATATGACCCTGTATTTTAGTCGCCTTACAATAATCTACAAAAGAGATCTGAAAAGCTCTTCGTACTTTTGGGTTATCTTATCGATGTCATATACGGATTTTGCATATTCTCTGGATCTTTTCCCCATCTCTTTTCTTAGATCAGTATCTACAATCAATTTTTTCGTAGATCTAACCAAACTTTCAAAATCATCCGCTTTTATCCCAAGCCCTTTATTGGAAATAACATCATCAGGATCAAAAGAGGCCGTAACAACCGGTGTTTCCCTCATCCACGCCTGGATATATGTATTTGGAAATCCTTCCCGAGTGCTTGTATTTATTAATATACTTGCCTTTTCGATCAATGAATTTACTTCATCAAATTCTAGTTCACCGATATATTCTATATTATCAACTTTCGATATCATTCTATTTAATTTGTTTTGATACTCGTTTCTCCAATGTGGCCTCCCGATCATAACAAATCTTGCATCAGTATATCGTAATTCTTTCGCCAATCTGATAAAATATTCTGGTCTCTTCAATCTTTTTATATTAGAAATCCAAATCACTTCAGAGGGTATTGATTTTATAAATGGTCCAGTTGGTACGTATTGTCCGTTAGGTATCACATGAGATTTTAGACCTAAATTTTTCATCAGTAAATATTTTTGTCTTTTGGTTTGGGACACAACCGCATCAGCACTTTTTATACCATATATACCCAATTTCCAATTAAAGTATCGCTTCATCTGTTTTTTTGGTACCTCATCAAATCTATTATAGCATCCTCTTTCACTACTAGCCCCCCAAACAAATCTACAGTCTCTCATCTTGCAATAATATCCTACCATCGCGGTATAAGGATTTTTACCTCTTTGATATACGATGTCTGGAGAAATATCGTCTAAAATAGATGATAATTTTGGATAATTAAAAAACATGATAGAATAATTACGTGGAAGATTAGGTAATCGATGCCATGTGATACCTCCTATCCCTTTAACAACGTCATCATTACTTTGATGTATATAATGCACATCGTACCCTTTTTTTACAAAACCTTTAGCTATATTGTATGCTTGAAGTTCCGCCCCCCCTTTTTTCACAGGAAAGGCGTTTGCCAAAACGAAACAAATGGTGTTCATCTTATTACATTACTGCCTGAAACTCTATTTAATGTTTTCATCTACAAATCATATCCCATCAGTCGTATCTCCTCGGATAAGAATAATTCTATCAAGTTTCTATATTTTTTACTTAATTCATCTTCCCATCTAGTTAATGAATCTGTGTTTATTCCCTTTTTAAATTTGTCGGTATAACTGGAATCTACTTGTTTCACATCTAGCATATAATCATAAAAGTTTATCCCTATGAAGTCACATAATATTTTGGATGTTTTTCTAGAGTCTAAAACTAGGTCTTCAAATCTACACAATAAATAATTTTGATCATCAGAATATCTTTTGTGCATTTTTAAAGCCCACTTATACTGAATTATAACGTAAAAAGTAAGTCCGATATTGTAAATTGATCTATTTTTTTTAGATATAGGAAACCTTGGTTTTGATTTTTTGTTTATCTCCGATGAAAGGATCGCCCGAGGGTCCCTAATTAGGTGAATAATTTTTGATCCAGGAAACCATTTTTTTAACATATTTAAATAATGAATGTGTAAAGGGAATTTTGATCCAGGGATAGTGGCACTTTGTTGATAGGCCTTCTCATATAGAAAAATTTCAATCAAACTTTTCAATGATCGATCACTTTCTAAAAACATACTTTGAATCCTCTATTTATCTAACTTTAACCTGGATTGATTCCAAAAGGATCCGATTATATCCTTAGAGAAGCAAAAATCTACTATTGCTCTTGCATTTTGATCTATTTTTAAGTCTCCAAAATTCTTCATCTTACTATTATTGTCTATAAACATAAGCTTACGTAGTGGATTTGCCAAATGCATCTCAAGACCTATATATACATCTGGATGAGAGTTTAGTATTTGTAATATTAACTTACTCCCAGTGCGACCGCAACCAACGATAAATATGGGCTCATTCATTTTTATCTCCTTTTTATATGCATATGACATCTATTGGCATTCTTAAACTTTCACAAATAATAAAACCTTTCCATAACTATGACATGGATTATCAGTTATAAAACGAGATGTTCATATTTTTTTTAAAATATTTCGGTATCTTTCCACAGCATTTTCATAGGAGAACACATCTCTAACCTTTTTATATGCTTTTAGAGAGATGATGTCGATATCATCTCTTTCTAGTGCCTCTTTGATCTTTATACTCATTTTCTCAGCGGATAGACTATTAAGTAAAAAACCAGTTTCACCGTCTATGATCGCATCCTCTATCCCTCCTACCGGTGTAGCGAGTACTATGGTACCACAGGCCATGGCTTCAGTTACTATCTTAGGAAAACCTTCAGTGTCTGATGGTAATATGAGCAATTTCAATCTATTAAGGTGATCTCCCATCTCTTTGTGAGGTATCTCCCCTATGAATTTTACCCCTTCTTTTTCACACATTTTCTTTACTTTATCGTGGGACTGCCCGCTGCCACCGATCAACAGTTGTTTGTTCATACCTATCTTCTTTGTGGCCCTTACTATCGATCCGATGTTCTTCTCCGGTGCAAGCCGTCCGATATACCCGATCTTATCTCTGTCGCCTATCGGCACAATCATCTTGAAGTCATCTCCAACGTAATTGTAATTCCATACCTCTATCTTGTCTTCGTAGCTCTCAAGGTCTAATTTTTGTATCATCCCTGGAGTATAAACTATTATCCTGTCAGAAATGGAATATATAAGCTCTATTAAAGGTCTCATCTCCCTTTTACTATAGTCCCTGGTCACTATCTTGATGATCTTTGTACGCCCTTTCAATAAAAAAAGAGCAGGTATGAACAACTGTGTGCTTTGAAGGAAAAAAACGTATTCTACTTCTTTAGGAAGTTTTCCCAGAACTATCAGAGAATGAAGCTCCATGAAAAGTATCCCAAGTATGCGTAGTAAGATATTATCTCCCTTACCCCACGGCTTCCTAAGTTTATGATATACGATGTTCTCTCCCTCGTTGGAGTCAGGAGGATCCAGTCTGTATATGTGGATCTTATGATGAAATCTTTTTTGTATGCTGATGAGGTTTTCCATATCTATTTTATTTGAAAATCCCGGTGCACCACTTACTAAGGCTACGCTGCTCTTCATATCTGAAAGTGTATACTTGTTTACTGTTAAAAAGTTATTCTCTGTGTAAAAAAAATATAAATCTTATGAGCACTTTGTTGGGCTTGAATGGACAAAAACCTCGCTATACTATTTCTACACGGAGACCACTATCCAACCTCTCGTTCAGAGATGATCGAACTATTTGAAAGAGAGATGGTAAGAAGGGGCCACCGCATTCATTACGTGATGCTAACAGAAGTCTGTGGAAAAGAAAAGGTAAAAGATTGTGGCAATAACGTCTATCATCTAATACCAGCTAAGAACGGCTTACTTTCTAAAATGCATGAACGGGATGCTGTAGCACGCATATCCAAAAAGATCGTACAGGAGGAATCCATAGACATAATACAAGTCCGTGATGACATATTCCTGTCCAAATTAGCAATATCCCTTTCAAAAAAACATGATATACCTTTTGTTTTCCGTCTTTCTACTCTTTTTCACTCACTGGATAAAGACCTTATCAAATACAGAAAGTCATTTGGGAATGTATTGAGATATGTTCGAGGTATATACGGGGAACGCATTTACAGGAAGCTTATCAGACGTTCTCATCTTTTTTTACCGATCTCCAAGGCCATGGAAGAGCATTATAGGAGTGAATTTCCGGAAAAAAAGATGATGCCTCTACCGCTACAAGCTCCTCACTCTTTTATTCGATACAACAAAAAACATGACAAACCCAGATCTAAAAAACGTATCATCTACATCGGCCAGATATCGTACATACGAAATATGGAATTTATGATAGATGTTATCAGTAAACTATCAGATGACGTAGAGATGATGTTCGTTGGTCCACCCCAACAGGATTTCATCGTTAAAGATATGAAGGAGCATGCAAGGAAATTAGGTGTGGAAGACAGGGTTGTATTCGTCGGTAAGGTAGATAAAGATGAGATCCCAAAATATATCACCAGCGCCCATGTTGGAGTCTCCCCCATACCCCCCTTGAAAGCCTTTAGGATGTCTAGCCCCACAAAGGTTGTAGAGTATTTATCTCTTGGAGTCCCGGTGGTGGCGAATAAAGAGATACAGGACCAACGTTATGTTATAGAGAATAGTGGCGGTGGTTTTGCGGTGGAATACGATGTGGATAAATTCTCAGATAAAGTTGAACAACTGCTTACTGATCCTAGTAAAGCTAAAACCATGGGTAAAAAGGGTAAGGGATGGATCAAAAGGCACAGGAATTACAAGCTATTGGCGAAGAAGTTGGAAGGTGCATATCATGAGATACTTGGATCATCCCACTAATTCTTCAACGATATCTTCCAGCCGATCCAGATAGCTGGACGGAGTGTATCTCGCCAGAACGATATCACGGGGGTCTTTATCGTGTTTCCCTTCCATAACTTGCTTGATGCTATTTTTAACAGACCCCAGATCCTTATAATCAACTACATACCCCTCTCCACCGATAACCTCGGGAAGTGCACCTTTGTCATACACGATGGGCACACATCCGAAGCACATGGCTTCAACCATGGATACACCGAAGGATTCACTCCTCGATAGCTGTAGGTACACTTTACATTTGGAATAATATTCAGCTAATTTTTCCTCTTTCACGAACCCCTTTACGTGAAGATTAGAGGGACACTTTTTCTTAAATCTTAGAGCTTCTTTATCCTTCAATTTTCCTATCAATAAAAACTCCAATTCTTTTATATCCTCGGCAAGGATAAGAAAATCGTTGAAGCCCTTCCTAGATATATTGCTTTTACTCACCTCTCCCGTTGTTATAACACAGTTCTTCTTTTGTGCTCGATCCATCTCTCTACTTTTTTGTATGTAATAGGGCTTGATGAAGTTGTATAGGATCTCGATCCTATCTGCTTCAGTTATACCATACTTCAAGAATATATTTTTCTGTTTTTTTGAGGGTACGGATATGATGTCTGGTAGTGAAAAAAGAAACCGGACAAATCCAGCATGATCTTCAAAATAGGGGGCGGGTTCACCTCGGTGATAGGTTACCAAACTTTTTGTACGGCTGATCTTAGCCAGTAGTAAAGGTATGGATAATTGAGAGGAAGAAAAGATGGTGGCGAATGAACAGTGTATATGGGTAACATCCGCATTTATCAAGTTTAAAAATAACTTACACAAACTCATTGGATTTTCCTTCAGGGAAAGGATGTTAAATATTTCTACGTTCCGACTATCTATGCTTTTTAAAAGAGAGTACTCTGAATCAAGCATACCGCCAACGCCACCGGTTGGAGAATGAGGTCCTATAAGGAGTATCTTCAAACCAGATGAAGATCGTTTGTATATCTCTATAAGTTTATCTATTACCACGTCACTATCGTATAATCCACGCACCTTTTTGATATTATCGAACGCCATCTTTTCTCTATCAGACTTCAAAGTTGTGACTATCTTTTCGGCAATATCTTCAGATGTAGGGGGTATACTGGAAAGATAATAACCATTCACACCTTTTTCCACCGCTCTTTTTGTACCTCCCACATCAGTGGTTATTATAGGAAGACCTGCGGCCATCGCTTCTAGTATGACCGTTGGAAATCCTTCACCGTGGAAGGTAGGAAAAACGAATATATCCCCCTCTCTATACGTTTTTATCTTTTCTTCTTCTGAAACGTAACCTTTCACAAACACCTTATGGTTGAGCCCCTTATGGTCAACTGCTTTTTCAAGCTCTTTTAAACAACTGCCCATGCCGATATATGTCAATTTTACACGATCGAATACATCCGGAGGCAGCTTTTCAAGGGCATCTAAAAGCAGAAATATACCCTTTTCTTCCTCCATCCTAGAGCAGAATACAAGACCGATCTCCTCATCATTTTTAGCTTTCTCGTACCCGTATTTGCTAGTATCCACCATCGTAGAGGATACATGGATGATGTCTTCTCGGCACCCGAGATCGACTAATTTATCCTTGTATCCATGATCCAGTACCACTACTGCAGTTTGAAGATCTATCAAATGAACGAATAGTTTTGAGTATAATGAAGAGTTTTTAATGGTGTGATAAGTGTTTTCGTCCCAACCATGTATAAAAAACAGGGTCTTATAACCGAGTATGTTTGCTAAAATCGAGTATGTGAAATCCCTCAAAAGAGCACGATCGCCTAGAGATGGGTTGAGGTGTACAAGGTCGTACATACCCCTTTTTAGGGTGAGCATAAAGCTGATCAGATTCAGCAGTAGTCCAGTCTGTGCAAAGTGATCTGAAATTATATCTTTATCTTGAAACCGGTCTAATAGATTCAATACATACTGTGCAACACCACCCTTCCTTCGGAGTGATACCGAGACCAATAATATCTTGACACGTGTTATCGACTTCAATCTAAATACCCCACGGATCTCAATTTATTCTCTATGATCTCCCTGTCCATGTTCACCCGGCTGTTGAGATTACAACCATGTATTATTTCAGGATTCACACTTTCAATTCTTTTACGCATCTGCATTTTAACCTCATGGTTCTTTATTTCATCTTCATCCAAGTCGTATAATTTCTCGTATCCTCCCCTGGGTTTTAATATGTATTGATAGTTATTAGTTACCAAACTGACGAGCCATCTTTCCTCATCGAGCTGATCCCCCAAAAATATCTCAGAGTATGCATCTTTAGGTAATTCGCTATCCTTATCAAAGATAGGAACCCCGTCGAAGTTACCCTCTTCCTGAAACAGCTCTTCACACAGAGATGGGATAACATCTACATGTCGTACCATATTTCCCTCCTCTCCGCGGATACCAAGTCCCTTTACTATCAAGGGCGTGGTTATCAGGGGCCGGTACAGTTGATAACCGTGGGTCGCCCCGAATTCACTTTCACTTCTCTTTAGCATGTTTAAAGTTCCTCTGAATAATTTAGAGAGTTTCCTATGAATTTTCTTACGTTTCCATCTAACATGTGGATAATATACACACTTGAGACGGTCCATAAGCTCCTCTGCAAGATTAGCGCTGATCTTTTCACCATGATCCCCGGTCAACAAGATGACCGCCTCGTCGTTCAAATCAAATAGTTCACCGAGTTTTTTATCTATACTTGAAACCGATCGTTCGTAGAGGGTATCTCCGTAATCGCTCTTATCCATGTCTTTATCCACAAAGCGAGGCTGGTGAAGATCCCAAACATGGAGGAAGAAGAAATACGGTTCTTGAAAGTATCCTTCCTTAAATTTGGTCAATAGATCCTGGTACCAATCGTTATGAAGGTTATCCCAAAGCTCTCTCTGATTGTATTCGTCGAATCCCCTAGAGTATCCATGGGCTGGAAAGAGGGAGCCTGTTACCTCGGCGTAGGTGTTGTACCCCTTATCTTTGAATATCTCACCGATGGTCTTTACGTTATCTTTTAACTTTAAGTGCATCAGGTCCCTTAGTCCGTGATTGAACGGATACAGGCCGGTCATAATGCTGCCGAAGCAGGGAAGTGTGGATGTAGATACAGATATGGTGTTCTTAAATAGCCTGCCATCTTTTTTCAATTTATCTAAATTCGGTGTAACCGTACTCCTATCCTCTGAATGTAACACGTCGGACCTCAGGCAGTCTATCACTATGAAGATCACATTCGGTTCGGTGTTCATTCCGCCTCCTGCATATATCTAGCCATAGCATAACACATCCATGCCTGTGACCAACGTATGTACGGGACCTTATTGGTCCAAAGGCGATGCTTTTGATAGTAAAAGTAGTTTTTCTTATGGTCCCACATGTTGTCGATCGTCCATCGAAGTATATCTTCGTGAAGATCGCCGCTGTATAATCCTCTATCTTTAGCTTCTTTAAACGTGATCATACCCTGGGCACAGTTATGTATATCCACTGGGTACTCACTTTCTGTTGAATATAGTGGTCTTCCTCCACGGAACATGGTCTTATAGAAGTTCAATCCGCGGTCGATGGACTTTTTTATCTTCTCACCACCGTGGTATCCACAGTACTTCATCAAAGCCCATATGACATACCCGTTGTGAAAATTATCCATCCCTAGGTGTGATGTGGGGGAGTAAATCCACCCTCCATTTTTTTTCTGCTGTGAGATAACCCAATCCATGATCTTCTTACTCTTCTGTGAGTAATTTTTATCCCCTGTGAGGTTTCCAATCCTAGCCAGCTGATAGCCTATGAGTGCGTTCGAGTTCACTATCTGTTCCTCTTTTTCATAAGGTGTATAACTCAATGAAAGGTGCTCATCGTCTTCGTGCAGTACTTTCAGTTCATTTAGATAAAAATTCGCTATACGTTCAAGTGTGTCTTTGTCTTCCTTTATCACAGGTGCCTCTCCAACAAAATATGTTACCACGGAACATCCGTTTTCTCTAGGCAAATAACTCCTTCTAGATTGCCATGGAAAATTGTAACCCCAACAAGCGAAGTCTTTTTCCTCGTCGCACCTTTTAAACAACCAATCCACTAGACTATCCCTTTCTTTTAGATATCTTTTATCTCCGTAGATATTGTACATCATATCGTATGTAGATGCGAAGAGTGCCACACCCTTCGGATTCCGTGTGGGTTCTATTTTCATCAAATTTCTTATGTTGATCGGGGATCTTTTTAATGTTTGTGTAAATATGATCCTCATAATCTTACTGTTCCCAGCCACCTTCTTCAAAACAGGCGAGCTCAAGGCATCGAAAGGGTCGTAGCCCGCATAATCCCTTTTTTTTGCCCATGCAAGAGCGCTGAGCAAAATATCAAGAACATCCATATACGATTTTACTATTGTATTGGTTTATTTAACGGTTTTGAAGATTTTTTATTGCTCTTGTGAGTTTACATGGAATAATATAGTCGTCCCTAGTTGCTCCGAACCGGCACCAAAGATGCATCCCTCACCACGACTCATGCCGTATAGAACTACGGAGCCAACAACTGAGAACCCCCTCTTTTATCAAGGTTATTTTTTTTCGAAGGAGTGTTCAACCTGTTTACCTCCTCCCACCAAAACATGGCTTAAAACAACTGGCCTATCCATGCGCCAAGGTTTTTCAACAAATATTCACCGGTAACAACTTTCATCTTCATAGGTCATAATTTCCTGATCGACCTGAATCATCTTCTCAATCCGGGGAAACAATTAAAGCCTACTCGATTTATCACATATGTTGTAAAATGTCAAAAAAACTCTGGTTCGATATCGTCAACTCGTCTCATGCGCAGTTCTTCAGACCCTTCGTAGAGGAGTTCAACTCGGTGAACGAGCTTGTGATAACCACTAGAGATCTGGCGGAAACGAACACACTTGTGAATGATTACGGTGTAGCATACAGATGTTTTGGACAGCACTGGGGGAAGAATAAATCCATGAAGATCATGGGGTATCTATCCCGATCGCTCAAGATGATGTGGTGTGTCAGAGGTTTCGATTATGCTTTTACCCACGGTTCGGTTTCGCCTATAGCTTTAAAAAAATGTTATCTAAGCAAGCTGATATCATTCTACGATAACGAATATGCCGATAGCTTCAGTATGCTCGGTAAACACAGCGATCATTTCTTTGTTCCTTCGATACTGGAAAAAGAGGCTGAAAAGGTCAAAGGTAAGTCAACCATACTCCATACCTTCCAGGGGTTCAAGGAGCAGATATATCTCGCCGACTTCGAACCGGATAAAAAAGAGATAGCTTCTATACCATTCGATAGTTACCTAGTGGTCAGACCAGAGGCATGGAAGTCTGATTATGTGAACGTGGATAAGATATTAGCTTACGATCTTACAAAGGAGTTGGTCGAAAATGGCCACCAGGTGGTTTTCCTTTCGAGATATGGTAAATATCCTTCATGGATGAAAAAGGAAAAAGATATATACGTACCTCCAAAAGCAGTGGACGGAAAACAGCTGAGCTGGTTTTCCCACGGTGTGTTGACCGGTTCGGGAACCTTGGCTAGAGAAGCCGGTGTTTTGGGTGTACCTTCGGTTTCATTCTATCCCTGCGACCCGCTGAAAGTCGATATATGGATGGAAAAGAACGGATACATACATCGATCCAGAGATATCCGAGATATCCTGAACTATCTTAACAATGCAGAGAGGGATACTGGGCTTTTGAAGGAGGCTGAAAAGGTAAGTAAAGATTTCTTCAAAAGTGTCGGAGAGATAATACAAAGATGAAGTGTCTTCAAACTTATTTACTAGGTCACTGGATGAAAATATCTTTTCTTATGTTGAACGCTTTCCATATATCATTAGTAAAATATTTATATCTCAGCCTCCTTCTATCTATCCCATGAGTGAAATCACTTTCGGCATCTGTGGGAATTTAGATCATCACTCGACTGATCCCGATGATAATCCTTTTACTGCCCTAAAAAAGGATAGGGTAAAGGAATCGATATTAAAGTTGAACAGATGTCCTGTGGAAGAAGAAACTCTTTTCTCAGAGTACGGCGATATAGAACAAGATATCAATAAGTTGATCAGGCTCGGTGCTCTGCGTATAAAAGATGGAAAGGTGCATGTGAATTTTACATTTCTGGATGAGATGGATAATAGACTGATTTTTGAGATATGCGAAGATCACACCGGGTACTTAGTAGAGAAGCTCCTCTCCAAAAAGGATGACATCTATAACATACTATCTAGATATGAAAATCAAAGGGTTGAAAAAGATAAACTAGCCTTCTTTATAATCGGGTGCTACTTCTTGGATTGGGGCTCTTTGACCATGTTTAGAAGATGGGGTATCGCTGACAATTTAAAACCTCAAGCCGGCGGAAATGAATATACTCTGTGGGGTGAGAAGCAGGATACCGGCATGTTGAAAGAGATATACTGGGGAGGCCACATGATACCTGATATAGACTATATATTCCACACCTTTGGAGATCATCATACTTATACCAAGAGAGAAACTCTACCCGATATACTACACGTATTCCACGATTTTGATCTTCCTGGCGGGAAAGAATATAGATCTTTACTCTTCGATAAGAGGAAGGAACTCGCCTTAGAGCTCGGTGATATAATCAACGAAATCGGTAAAGATGGCAGTAGTGTAGAATATATGAGTGAATTTTCATGCTCTGAAGATCACCTCTCATTTTTGATGAAGATGGGTTACATCGAAGAGGAACACGGTATGTACTATCTGTCCATACCTTATTTTACTGAAGATGATCTCAAGATGATAGAAGATTGTATCACCCCCTTGATACCTATTTTGAAAGAATGGCTCGAAGAGAGCTTGGATAAATTGAAGTTGGACCTAGAAGATACAAGGCCTATGAAAAACGGAGTTCCGTTCGATGAATTCTTCATCCAGGTTTGGCATATCATCTTTGGTTCGGTTAACAAAGAACTTGCCAGGCAAGGTTTGATATATGATACATATTCAGATGATTCAAAATATAATGGATATCTACCGGCTATAGCTAAAAAGGAATTGATGGGTGCCCTTGAAAAGATCGTGTGATCTAGGAACACTATCCTTCGATATCACAAGTGTTGATTATTTTATCGCCACAGCCACCAACCTTTCTGCTTCCTGGTCGTAAGCTTTTCCATATAGATCTCCATATATCTCCACAGAGGTAAAACCCGCCTTTTTCAGCATCCTCATCATCTCTTCCTTCGAATACAGTTTATAGATAAATTTGTGCTCCTTCACCACTCCATTTTTTATTAGTATCCAGTTGCTATCAAGATACTCCCCGTTATCTTTTAAGACCCGCTCTTCGAGAAAAAAACCATCGTCTATCCTACCCCAGTCCCTTTCTGTATATATACGTTCCATCACTTCTTTTCCCATCACGTCTATGAGTACTATACCTTCTTTTTTCAAAGACCTGTGAACATTTTTTAGCACCTGATGATCATCATGTTCACTCTCAAAGTATCCGAATGAGGACCAGAAGTTGATCACCGCATCGTAATGATCCTCTCTTACAAAATCCCTCATGTCTGCGGTAACGAATTCAACTCTCAGCCCCTCTTCTTCAGCTCTCTTGGATGCCTCTTCGATGTAAGCTTCAGACAGGTCCAAACCGGTAACATCGTAACCCCTTCTAGCCAATTCCAAAGAGTGTCTGCCTATACCACAGGCCAGATCGAGTATCTTCTCTCCTTCTCGAAGATCCAGTAGATGGATGAATCGTTCCACCTGTTGACCAGTAGACCGAAGCCTCTCTTTGGGAAACAGAATCGGTCTGTACTCCTCCCAGAACCATTTATCCTCGAACCATTCTTTTTTAGACATCTCGATCACCAGCATGAACAAGGTATTTGTAATTATTCGATCGATCTGAGTGTGGATAAGTTTAAAATATCAGATATGCTTAGTAAAGCATAACGAGGAAATAACATGAAGAAAGACGGTCGAATAAAATATGTATCTTTAGTTCTTGTTACGATACTTCTGTTAAGCGTAGTTCTTACAGGTTGTGTAGAA
>PWKY01000086.1 GCA_003560595.1 Thermoplasmata archaeon
GATGTCATCAAAACTGAGGCCTTTTTCGATCTTCATGGCAATCCAATTGTTGTGTCGTTAATAAGTATTTTTCTTATGGTTTGATGAGTCATATCTCGATCCAAGACACACAGATATGATGTATGTATATATGTTCATATTCCATGTTGCCCCATTGTTCAACTGCGAAATCCTTATATATGGGAGCTTTATCCCTACGTTGATGCCTGATGAAAAACTAGCAAGAGCGATCAGATCTAGGAAAAGAAGAGAGATACTGCAGATGCTCTGTAGGAAAGAGAAGATGTCCGTTCACGAGATCGCAGATGAGCTCGATATGACGGAGTCTTCAGCTTCGAAGCATCTAAAGTTGTTGTACGATCTCGGTTTGGTGGAGTTCGAGATGAAGCCGCCGGAAAAGTTCTACTTTTTGAAGATCGATGAGATAAAAGAGATGTTCGAGATATATAACGTGGTCGCTGAAAAGATGGCATAGGTGATAAGATGAAAGTTGTAATAATAATGGGATCGAAAAGTGATATGGATTGGTCAGAGAAGATAGCGCATACGTTGGGCGAGTTGGGTATAGATAGCGTCATGAGGATCGCTTCAGCTCATAAAGTCCCCTTGAAGGCTATGGATATAATAAAAGAGTACAAGGATGAAAATGTGGTCTATATAACCGTGGCTGGAAGGAGTAATGCATTGAGCGGATTCACCGATGCTCAGACGGAGAAGCCGGTCATAGCGTGTCCACCCTACAGCAGCAAGTTCGCAGGTGGCGATATATACTCGAGTTTGAGGATGCCCTCCGGAGTATGCCCCATGGTGGTCATGGGAACCGAGCAGGCCGGTCTAGCTGCAGCTAAGATTTTCGGATTGACCGATGAAGAGCTTAGAGAAAGGGTCAAAGCGTATCAAAAGAAGAACAGAGATCAGATAGAAAAGGACGATAAAGAGGTGAGATAAGATGGGATCAGTAAAGGATTTAGAGATAATTGAAGAACCTACTAAAGACGAAGAAGGCGTCGGAGTTTTCGAGTTCAGCGATAGATACAGCGTTTTCGATTACGGTGAGATGCCCGACGAGATAGAAGGTAAAGGTGAAGCACTCTGCCTTATGAGTGCTCACAACTTCAAGGAGTTAGAGAAAGAAGGTATAAAGTCGCATTTCATAGAGTTAGATGGTAATAACAGTATGAAAGTAAAGGTGGTCAATGTGATCACCGAAGGTACACCGGATGAATTCAAAAATATGATGGTACCTTTGGAGATAATATACAGAAACATACTGGGAGAGGGCAGTTCTGTATTCAGAAGGCTGAAAAAAGGGGAGATAGAGCCGTCGGATCTGGGCTTCGACAGTTATCCTGAAGTGAATAAAGAACTGGACCCCCCGATAATAGACTTCAGCACCAAGTACGAGACCTTCGACCGGTACTTCAAGAACCTTGACGAGGTGAAGGAACACGCCGGCTTCGACGACGAGATGATCGATGTTATCAAAGATCTGGCTCTGAAAGTCAACGGATTCATCAACGAGAGGGCTAAAGAATTGGGATGTATGCACCTAGACGGCAAGATGGAAGTTGCTCTGGATAAGAACGGAGAGCTCATGCTAGCGGATGTTCTTGGAACTTTAGACGAAGATAGGTTCGAATACAAGGGACTGAAACTGAGCAAGCAGATGCTGAGGAACTACTACAGAGGAACGGAGTGGGAGAAGGAGATGGATAGGGTCAAGGACGAGGACCTGCCGAAAGAGGAATGGCCCGAACCGCCTAAGATGCCAAAGAGGCTCATCGACTTCGTTTCCGACATGTACAAGGCCGCCTGTAACGAGTGGACCGGAGAGAAACACTTCGATGTTAAGAGTTTAGACGAACTCATCGAAGAAGATCACAAGGAGTTGAAAGAACAGGGACTCATAAAGTAAAAACCGATCAAAATATAGGCACGGCCAGTATTTATGGCTGTGTCATCTTTTCTCTTTTTTTAAAACAGTATACTATGCCTTTCTTTTACATTACGTTCCTCACCTTTTGATCTGCTATTGATATAATATATTGATCGATTCGCCGACCTTTAAGGTGATCTTTACCATATCAGTAAGATTTATAAAGAACATCGTCTGTGGTTGGGCAAACTTCCGCATATCGGAGGAGTCAGATATGACATTAGAAAAGAAAACAAACCCAAATCTTGTACGTCTTGTCAAATACTTGAAAGGCAAGGCTAGAAACGAATCAGCACCTATCTGGCGAGATGTGGCGGGAAGGCTTGAAAAACCCTCGAAAAACTGGGCTGAAGTAAACCTTTCTACCATACAAAGGCACGCCAAAGACGGAGAAACTATCCTTGTTCCTGGAAAAGTATTGGGAGCAGGATATTTGAACAAAAGAGTCAGTGTAGGCTCTTTCAGTATCAGTGACGGTGCTAGAAAGAAGATCGAACAGGCCGGTGGAAGCTACATGACCATCCGGGAAATGGTGGACGAAAGTCCAAAGGGTTCTGGCATAAGGATAATGGGGTGAAATCATGAAGGTATATGATGGAGATCATAAAGTATTAGGACGTTTAGCGACACTTGTAGCTCAGGACCTTCTTAACGGTGAAGATGTGAGGGTAGTAAACGCTGAAAAAGTATTTATCATCGGAAATAAAGACATGATATTTAGGAAATACCGGAAAAATAGAGAACGAGGTAAACAGCGTAAGGGCCCATTTTATCCCCGAAGACCCGAGCGTATCTTTAAACGCACGGTAAGAGGTATGCTTCCTTATCAGCAGCCAAGGGGGCGGAAAGCATTTAAACAATTGAGGGCATACATAGGTATTCCTCGGGAATTTGAAGATAAAGAAATAATCGTACCCGAAGTTAAAGATGCCGAAGGAAGCAAGGGAGTCATGTTAAAAGATGTGTCTTCTTATTTAGGAGCTAAATTCTAGAGGTCATTATTATGGCAGATAAAAAAGCAGTTACACATACGGGAAAAAGAAAAACCGCAATCGCTAAGGCGACTATACGGTCTGGCAAAGGTCGTGTCAGGGTCAATAGTAAGCCCTTAGAGATCCACAGACCACACATGGCCCGCCTAAAGATGTTCGAACCTATCCATCTAGTTGGAGATAAAGCGGATAAAGTGGATATCGAAGTAAACGTTAACGGCGGTGGTGTTATGGGTCAAGCAGGTGCAGCTAGGACTGCGATAGCACTTTGTTTTGTTGATTACTATCAAGATGCAGAATTAGAAGAACTCTTCAAAGAGTATGACCGCAGCCTACTGGTTTCAGATCCAAGAAGAAGTTTACCCAAACAACCAGAGGGTCGTGGAGCACGAAAGAAGAGGCAGAAATCATACCGGTGATGTGGAACATATGATAATACCCATTAGGTGTTTCACGTGTGGAAAAGTGATCGCTAACATATACGAGGTTTATCTCAGCCGTGTTGAACGTGGTGAACAACCAGGTGAGGTACTCGATGACTTAGGGATCGAACGCTACTGCTGTCGTCGTATGATCATAGCACACAAAGATCTAATAGACGACTTGATGCAGCACTAAACCCCTTTCCCTTACTTCTAGGGGCCGTGGGGTAGCTTGGTCCATCCTTCTAGCATGGGGAGCTAGGCACTCGAATTCAAATTTCGGCGGCCCCACCATCACCTTTTTTTGATCACCGTATCTTCCTGGATAATTTTCTCTTTCCACTTCCCCCTACTCAATACAAATATAGCTGCTCCTGCAGATATTATGTTACTAAGTGCCATACCTATCCATACACCAGTGGACTGCATACCTAGATAGAGAGCAAGGATGAACGCCAATGGAACACGAAGTCCCCACAATCTCAATATATCCAACCCCATCATGTATTTGGTATGACCAGATCCTTCGAAGACAGCGTTAGCGGCTCTGAATATACCGAAGAAAGGCATGCTCAGTGAAAATATAAGAAGAAACTGAGTTCCAAGTCGTATCACTTCTGGATCCTGATTAAATATGATAATAAATTCTCTTCGCAAGAGAAACAAAGCGATCGTAAACACACCCATCAAAGCTCCGATAGATATCATACCTTTCTTCACGACCTCTTCCGCCCTCTCTATTTTGTTAGCTCCCAGATTTTGACCGACCATGGTACTCATGGCGATTGCTAGCCCACCCATAAGAACGAACATCACACCCAAGACACGGTCTCCGGCGTTGTAAGCCGCTAGGGCGGCATCACTACTGTGAACACGGGCTATTATGATGGTAAGAACCACGAAACCGAAGGCCGTACCGCTGTTACCTATACTGGCCGGGGCACCGATCTTGAACAACTTTTTCAAGCGTTTTAAATCGGGCTTCATGTTCTCCAATTTTAGATTGATCCCAACTTTGCCATTGAACAGGAGGTATAAAGCTATGATCGCGGCGGCCGCTCTAGTTATCAGTGTTGCGAACGCAGCTCCGAATATACCCCATTCCGGGAAAGGCCCGACGCCGTAGATAAATAGTGGGTCCAATATTATATTTGCTCCCACCGATACTGCTGTGATGATCATAGGTGTTAGTGTGTCACCCCAAGCACGCAATATAAAAGAAAAACCCATGAACATAAACATGAATGGCTGACTGATAAAGATAGTTCTCATGAAAATCGTACCCTTCGAAGCCACCTCCGGACTATCAACTAATATATAATCCAAAAGATAGGGTGTGATGATAAATCCTAGTGATGCGACTAAGATAGAAAATACGATAAAAAAGAAATAAAGTTGACCAGCGTCTAGTTCAGCTTCACCAAGCTGCTTTGCCCCAGTATGCTGAGACACCAGTGCTATAGCAGCTATACCGAAACCAGTGCCAATAGAAAGCATCAGCCAAACTAAAGGCCAAGATACCTGTGTCGCAGCCAAAGCTTCTTTTCCGGCTTCTTTACCCATGTTGCCAAGCCAGTAAGTGTCAGCAAGGTTGTAACTGATCTGTAGAAGTGATTCTATCATTATAGGCCAGCCTATGATAAACAAAGTGGGTACGATATCCCCGTTGAGTATATCCGGTTTCTTACGATCACCAAGCATCTAATTTTTACAGAATAAATACTTGTATAAATATGCATAGGTACTTTTGAAAAGTACAATTATTCTAAATAAGTAGAATAAAAAAATAATAAGGGGGGGTGGGAGGGTGTTATCGTTACAATTGTCTGTATGAGCTACCCCTATTTAAGCTTTTTCATCCATACATGAACCTGTGTTATTCTCCAAAAATTTCGTCAAGATTTAAGTACATCTTTTGATAATCAAATTATGGGATTATCTGACGAGGATGTCCAGAAAATAGTTGCATACGTGAAAAAACATGGTTTATCC
>PWKY01000025.1 GCA_003560595.1 Thermoplasmata archaeon
CTGGAATGTAGGCGGGCTCGTAGGATACAACAGCGGGGATGGTACGGTGTCGAACTCGTACGCTACCGGGAATGTAAGCGGTGACTGGAATGTAGGCGGTCTCGTGGGAGTGAACTACGGCACGGTGTCAAATTGTTTTTACGATCATGAAACCACTGGTAAAAACGACACCGGTAAAGGTGAGCCTAAAAGCACGACAGAGATGCAGACCAGGAGTACATACATAGACGCCGGCTGGGACTTCGACGAGGTTTGGGAGATCGACGAGTATAGGAACGGTGGTTATCCATACCTGCAGTGGCAGGAGTTCGAGGAAGAGGAAGGCGAGGAAGACGGAAGGCCGGTCTTACTGATAGTTGCGGTAGTGCTCGTTATCTTCATAGCTCTTATACTATACATGGTAATTACGTCTGGGAAGTCAAAAGATCTTAAACCCTGATCACATGTGATACTTTCCCTCAAGAAGTTCGGTGTTAGATATATCCACATTCATACCGAAGTGATCACCAATTTACCGTGTTTCACTCCCTTGGTACTGATCAAACTATCGGCTATGCGCTGCACTTCGGCGGGCTTCCCACGTATGGCCATCAGCTCCATGCAGTTGTTGTGGTCCAGATGTATGTGCATGGTAGATACGATCATGTCGTGGGACCGGTGCTGCATCTCCGTGAGCCTGTCGGAGATGCCTCTCTTCTCATGGTCGAATACCAGAGTTAGAGAGCCGTAAACATCCTCCTCCGGATCTTCCCACTTGGATTCTACAATAAAATCCCGGATAAGGTCCCTTATGGCTTCCGAGCGATTGGCATACATCTTTTCTTCGATCTTTTCGTCGAATTCCTTCAACAGTTCCTTGGGAACGGATACTCCGAACCTTGCGATGTTATCTTTAACGTCCATGTTTGTGTTATCTGTAACAGGAATATATGCTTTTCGTGTTACTTTAATAGAAATACTTATTAAGTAGCACCTTTTCCACATCCGTGTTACCAAGGAACCATCATGAAAGGAAAACCAAGAGACAAGATATGGAAGATGATCGAAGGCGGAGAGAAGGAAAAACTGCTTGACCATGCGGCAGCACTACACGGACACTACTGCCCTGGCTTGGCCCTTGGTGTCAACGCCTCTATCGCTGCTTTGAAGCGGTTCGAAAGCGAACACACGGGGATGGAAGACGTTTTAGTGATCGTGGAAACAAACAACTGCTTCTCAGACGGAGTTCAGTACGTGACCGGCTGCACATTCGGTAACAATTCCCTGGTGTTCCGGGACCTTGGCAAGACTGCCGGTACCTTTGTAAAAAGGGGTGAGAAGGGATTGCGTTTTGTGACCCGAAGTGATGCCCGGGAAGAATGGGCCGGAGAGTTCACTGAATACGGTGAACTGTTCACCAAGGTCGTTAGGGAGCGTGATGGTACGGAGGAAGACAGGGTGCGGATGATGGAGATGGCCGAAGATATCTCCAAATTCGTCGTGGGTCTCGAAGCTGACAAACTCTTTGAGATCGAATCCGTGGAGGTGACTTTACCCGAATATGCCCCCATACATGATAGTCACGTTTGTGAAGGATGCGGCGAGAGCGTTATGAGCACCAGGACGATTGAGAGGGATGGTAAAAAATTCTGTTTGCTATGCGGTGGTGACAAATATTTTGAACTCGACGGTCACGGGATGCACCTGAGAGGTGAAAAGAAATGAAAAACAAGGTAGCAGTATTGATGATATCGATTCTTTTGATATCGCTGATGAGCACAGGATGTGTAGAGAACGACGACGATGTTGAATACGTAGTGGTGACGGATATATTAGGCCGTGAAGTAGAGGTTTCCAATAACGTCGAACGGGTTGTCGGGGTTGCCTCGGGGGCAGTCAGGATGCTCTCTTATCTGGAGGCTGTGGATATGATAGTGGGTGTTGAAGAATTTGAACACAGTCGTATAATTTCACCTTATCAATTTGCAAACCCCGAGCTCTCGGAACTACCAAACATAGGGCCACAGCACGGAGGGGATGCCGAGATGATACTTGCACAGAAACCGGATGTGGTGTTCTACTCGTGTTCTCAAGTGGATCCCGCCTCGGAAGATACCATGGATAACTTACAAACTAAAACTGGGATACCAGTGATAGCGATAGATCTGGGAGATTTAGATGCAAGAAAGGACGTGTTTTACTCTTCACTAAGATTGATGGCCGAAGTTCTTGACAAGGAAGAAAGAGCTGAAGAGGTCATAGAATTCATCGAAGAAACACTTGAAGACCTTCATGAACGAACAAAAAACATACCAGATTCCGAAAAACCAAACGTGTACGTAGGAGGTGTGGCTCTAAGAGGTGCTCAAGATATTTTGTCAACAAGAGCCAGCTATCCTCCCTTCGAATACACCAACTCAATAAACGTAGCCGGTGAGATCGGTACCGGGCATGCGTTCATAGATAAGGAACAGCTGCTCGAATGGGATCCGGACTTTCTGTTAGTTGATTCGGGCAGTTATGAGAATGTTGTAGATGCTATAAACGGAGACGTTTCCTATCAGATACTAACAGCAGTGGAAAACGGAGATATATACACCGTGATGCCTTACAACAGATACAATATAAACCATGCAACGGTACTAACCAACGCCTACTACGTAGGAAGTGTACTTTATCCAGAACATTTTGAAGATGTGGACGTTACCGCTAGAGCTGACAGTATTTACGACAGTATGGTGGGCTCTCCGGTATACGCTGAAATGGCTGAAGAAGCTTATGGTTTTACTCAAGTGGAATTATGAATAGGTTCATAACTGCGTTCAAAAAAAGATCGGTGAAGTCAACCAAGCGAACGAGCGGGGATAACATACTCACAGAATACGATATATACAATGCCAAAAAGATAACTTTCATCGCCCTTTCTTCAGTCCTGGTTTTACTGATGGCTATGTTCGCTCTGACTCAGGGTTCATACAGCCTCAGTTTAAAAGAGGTTTTTTTGGCCGTTATAGGACAAAGTAACGATATAGCTCACACGCGTGTAGTATGGAATATCAGGATGGTGCGTATAATCTCTGCCATATTTGCTGGGGTCGGCTTAGCGATTTCGGGCATGATCATGCAGAATATACTGCGGAATCCACTGGCCTCCCCGTCAACCTTGGGTGTATCAAACGCGGCTTCTTTCGGTGCTGCCTTTGCAATAGTTGCATTCGGTTCAGGTAGAATAAGTAGCCACGGGGGCAGTGCGGTGACCTTCACAATTCCATATATCATAGCCATCAGCGCCTTCAGTTTCTCCATGATATCAACTGGCGTTATAATACTGCTTACCCGTTACAGGGATGCATCGCCTGAAACCCTTGTTCTAGCCGGAGTTGCCATGGGTTCCTTGTTCACTGCAGGGGTCACATCATTGAGGTACTTTGCACAGGATGAAGTACAACTCTCAGCCATAATATTCTGGACCTTTGGGGACCTGGGAAGAACGGGCTGGACCACGGCAGGGATGATAGCTGTGGCATCCGTAATATGCGCCACATACTTTTTCTTTAACCGTTGGAAATACAATGCCATGAACGGAGGAGAAAACGTAGCTCGCAGCCTTGGCATCAACACCGAGAGAGTGAGGATCACAGGTCTTATCGTAGCGTCCATGATAACCGCATTGATAGTTTCGTTTGTAGGCATAATAGGTTTCGTGGGCCTGGTAGTTCCTCATATGGCTCGAAAGGTCATAGGCAATGACACACGCTTCCTTATCCCTGCCTCGTGTGTTGTAGGAGCACTACTGCTTTTAGTATCGGATACTGTAGCAAGAACGTTGATCTCTCCCATAGTACTACCCGTGGGAATACTCACATCCTTCTTGGGAGCTCCAATGTTCATTTACTTGATACTCAAAGGGAGGAATAACTGGTGACTCTGGTTTGCATAGAGAATATATCCTTTTCTTATGGAAAAATTGACGCTCTGAAGGATGTTTCACTGTCCTTGGAAAAAGGAAATCTCGTAGGGATAATCGGAGCAAACGGTTCGGGTAAAAGTACATTGATAAAGTGCCTATGCGGTCTGTTAGACGTACATAAAGGACACGTTACTTTGGAGGGAACAAAACTATCCTCGATACCTAAAAGGAAACTTGCAACTTTGGTAGGTTACGTACCTCAGATACAGGAAAGAGCCACTCCGAGTACTGTTTTTGATACTGTGCTTATGGGTAGGATACCACATCTGACTTGGTCACCTACAAAAAAAGATCTAGAGATAGTGGCAAAGGCCATGGAGACCATGGAGATAACGGAGTTTTCTTTGAGAGATATCCACGAATTAAGCGGTGGCCAGCAGCAGAGGGTTTTCATCGCTAGAGCGATGGCTCAGGAGCCCAAGGTCCTCTGTCTCGACGAACCAACTAGTAGTCTCGATATAAAACATCAGTTAGGCTTGATGCGTGGGATAAGGGATATAACTCGTGAAAAGAATATACTTGCGTTGATGGCGGTCCACGACTTGAATATAGCTTCACAGTACTGCGACAGCCTGATCATCCTTAAAGAAGGGTATGTTTACAAGGAAGGTAAACCTAATAACGTGCTCTGTAAAGAGAACATAAAAGACGCCTTCGGTATCGATGTGGCCATACACAAACATGGAGATTTTATGCACATAGTCCCTGTGGAAGAAAGTATAGTGGAAGACATAACTTATTAGTAATTCGTTATGTCCTCCACTGCTAGTCAAAGACACAATTAAATAGATTAAAAGTTGTGTCCTTGACTATAATGTGGAATTATTCGAAAATTGAGGATCTGTTCAGCATGGTCGTTTGGATTTTTGTAGTCATCCTTCGCTATCGTCAATTCCTGCGATACTCTTTAATATTATATAGCACACATAAAAAAACCCTTTTCAAGATCAGTGGGCCGATAGAAACCCCTTATTTCATCGCTAGGGCACTGGTTCAGGAGCCGGATATACTTTTACTTGATGAACCGACCAGTAGTCTTGATCTAAAACACCAGTTGGAAGTCATGGAGATGGTCGATAAGCAAACGGAAAGTGGTATCACAGTTATAATGACCATGCACGACCTTAACCTGGCGCTACGATTCAGTGAAAGGATCCTCATGCTTCGTAAAGGTAAGATATTCGTAAGTGGGGGAACGGATGTCCTTAGGCCAGATAATATAGAAAAGGTCTTCGGTGTAAAAACGAGTATGGCTCATGGATCCTATGGATCGGTTATAGTTCCCGAAAGTTATGTTATATGATCAGTGCAGCGCAGAGCCGCCGTTGACCCCAAGTATCTCTCCGTTTACGTAAGAACCCATATCTGACGCAAGATAAAGTGCTGCATAAGCTATGTCCACAGGTTGACCGAGTCTGCCAACGGGGATGTTGGAAGCTCGCACTTTTTTCTTCTCTTCCGTATAATCGCCTATGATATCCGTATCTATCGTCCCAGGTGCGATGGCATTAACGGTGATCCCATGGGATCCTAACTCCAAAGCTAGGGCCCGGGTCAATCCGATAAGAGCAGCTTTACTGGTAACGTATGCAGTGCCGTGAGTAGATCCTTTGAAGGCAAGCTGAGAACTAAGGTTTATGATCCTTGCATGGTCAGATTCTTTTAGATATTGTAGGGAAAATTTAGAGAGTTGAAATGGTCCCCTAACGTTTACATCCATGGTTCTATCATAATCCTCAACGGTAGAATTCTCAATATCTTTACGTATGTATATGCCAGCGTTGTTTATGAGGATATCTAGACCGTCGAATTTTTCTGCAAATTCACACACTATCCTTTTAGCATCACTCTCTACAGAAACATCACCTTTTAACAACATACCATCAGAATACTCTTTTATCCCCTTAAGAACTTGTTGTGCGTCCTGATCGTTATGGATATAATTTAAACCTATAACGGCTCCTTTTTGTGCAAATTTCATGGCGATAGCCCTTCCTATACCACGAGATGCTCCGGTGACGATAACCCTTCGACCTTCCAAAACTCTAGCCATGTGAAACACATATAATCCATTGGTTTAAAGGATTTTGCATCGAACAAAAATGTGAGCAAATAACTTTAATCAACTGTCCTCTATTTTCAAAAAAAACCTAAAATATGATCTACGATAATAAGATACGAAAAATATATAATGTGCCAGTCGATTTAGTTGTTTAGTGAAAATATGGTTGAAAAACTAAATGCTGTACTTATCTGCTTTGTTTTATTGACTAGTATGTTTTTAATTTCCGGCGGTGATTCTAGAGCGGAGATAAATGAAGAAATTGATGAACATTTAAATCCAGAGAGAAATGAAGAGGTAAGAGAAAACGATACTGAAAAATCTTATCGTGATACGAAAATTGCTCGTGATCATCGTGATTGGCCGAGTACAGTTGAAGGTTTTTCTGAGCCATCAAAAAATTATCTGCCCACAGAATTGAAACTTCGAGATATGGAAAACCGGTTTGTATCGCCTAGCTTAAATAACTACACTTCACGAGAACCTATCCGGATAGATAACAACTCAGATTTTGATGAACAGGCGGCAGAAGAGGGGTGGGAAGGAGACGGTACCGAAGAGGATCCATACATAATTGAAGGATATGAGATAGACGGAGAAAGTCACGGTTTTTCGGTTTATATAGGTAATGTGACCCACCACTTTGAAGTAAGGGACTGCCTTCTATACAACGCAAGTGATAATCAAAGGGAGTACTTTAAGAACAATGGCCTTTATCTATACAACTCCTCTAATGGAAAAATATACGATAACGTGGTCTCCAACAATAGAGGAGCGGGAATTCATTTAAAATATTCCAGCGAAAACTTGATCAGTCAAAATCATGCTTTATCTAATATCGGCCATGATATTTTTCTTGAGAGATCCATGGACAATACGGTCATTGACAATGATGTTGTCAGTGATGATTCCTCGGAACTTAACTTAAATGACCAAAGCGATCCAGATTATTGTACAAACACCGTACTGGTAAAGTTAGAGGATCCTAGTAAAAATATGTTAAACCATATGGATTTTAAAAGTGCACTGAATTCACATGCCGATGAAGTTGCAGATAGGGTGGAAGGAAGGACCGAGAGACTTTTTTATTCTTTCAAAATGGCACAGATAAGTCTTAACGGTGAGGTTGAAGTAAAAGAGGCTGTTAATATACTCAAAAACACACAAGGAGTGCTGCATGCCGAGCCTAACTACATAGTTAAAAGCCTGAACGTCCCGAACGATCCAGGATTTCCTTCACTTTGGGGTATGTCCATGATAGATGCTCCAGGTGCGTGGAACGTAACCACGGGAGATGAAGAAACGGTTGTTGCAGTTATTGATACAGGTGTGGATTACAACCATGAAGATTTAAAAGATAACATGTGGACCAGTGAAGAAGGTCACCACGGGTACAACGCAATCCAAGATAACAATGACCCTATGGATGATACCGGGCACGGTACACATGTTGCAGGAACTATAGGTGCCGTCGGCGATAATGAATTAGGTGTGGTAGGAGTTAATTGGAACGTTAGTTTGATGGGGGTCAAATTCATGGACCAAATGGGGTTCGGCACCATCTCTCATGCTATAGCCGGTCTAGAGTACGTGTTAGAAAGGAAGAACGAAGGTGAAAACATCGCAGCCACCACAAACAGTTGGGGTGGAGGAGGATACAGTCAGCTACTTTACGATGCCATCGAGCAGCACCAGAAAGAAGGTATACTTTTCGTCGCCGCTGCCGGTAACTCTAGATCCGATAACGACATAAACCCTGCGTATCCCGCCAGCTATAATCTAACTAATATAATCTCTGTAGCAGCGACTGGTGAAACCGATCAGTTAGGGTTCTTTTCAAATTACGGCTCTCAAAGCGTTCATGTTGGAGCTCCAGGGGTGGACATAAACAGCACTATGCTAGACGATAGTTATATGGTTGCCAGCGGAACATCTATGGCGGCTCCGCACGTTTCAGGCTTAGCCGCACTGTTAGCCTCACACAATTCGTCTTACGACTATAACAACTTGAAGAACATTATCCTCTCATCTGCAGATCCAGTTGAATCCTTAAAAAACAAGACCTTAACCGAAGGGCGTATCAACGCATCTCGTGCTTTAAGATTAACTCCCGATCCAGATGATATACGATTCTGGGTACATCAACCTGGTTCGGTCTGTTGGTGGAGAGAAGAAACGGTGATCGAGATATCTCTTAACGATGGGGTGAATCCGGTTCTAGGAGCAAATGTTAGTGTTACCTTCAGCACTGGTGAGGATACCATAGATCTAATGGACGATGGTATCGGGGAAAATCAAGTAAAAGATGATGGATACTATTCTGGAAAATGGAATCCAGAATTTACTGGTGAGGTGATACTTACTATAACGATAGAAAAAGAGGATCTGGAGATCACAAGGGATATAACCGTGAATGTAAGAGGAGAATCCGGTGTTACCCTACTTGGTTCAGAACAAAATACCATTATAAACAACACGATTTCAGGTAAGGATTATGGTATCGTTCTTTATGATTCAGAACGCAACGAACTAGTTGACAACAATTTTGGATCATTGAACCGAGCGGGTATCAGGCTTTATAAATCTAAACATAACGAAATAAACAACCATACGTTGATGGATTTCCAGGGAGGATATTTAGAGGTGGCTATTTCATTTGAGAGTTCGAATGATAACACGGTATCAGACAATATGGTATCAAACACAGCGTTAGGTATTGAATTTATAGATTCTAAAAACAACCACATAATAAATAATACGTTGATCGATAACTATGCCGGTATTTGGTTCGAGGGATCACACCATAACTCCCTCGTAGATAATAACGTGTCTTACAATCAATTTGATGGTATAACCATGGTTTAATCCAATAACAATATATTGTTAAATAACACTGCTTTTGTAAACTGGGCCTATGGGATACAATTCGCGTCATCCCACAACAATACCTTGACTAGTAATAACATTTCAGACAGCATATACGGTATAATCGTAGGGGAATCGGACAACAATTCCTTCTACAACAACACCTTCGGTGGAAATGAGTTTTCTAGCATATATTTGATGGAGTCTAGACTTATTAAAATGGATAACAACACTATGATCGACGTCGGTATCTATATCGAAGGATCATCTAAAGAATATTGGAATACACATAGTATAGATACATCCAATGAAGTGAATGAAAAACCTGTTTACTATTGGAAAAACGAAACAGAAGGAACAGTGCCAACAGGTGGGGGGCAGATAATTCTCGCTAACTGTACCCAGGTGACTATCGAAGGAGATCACATCAGTTACACTAACGTTGGCATCTTGATGGGATTCTCCCATCACAACACCATCAGGGATAACACGGTAACAAGCGTTAGTTGGGAGGGTATCACCTCGTATCACTCGGACCACAACCAGTTTATAAACAACACCGTTATAGATAATACATATCCAGGGATGTATCTCGTTTATTCTAACAACAATGTATTGCTCGATAACAACTTATCAAATAATGGGTATGGAATTTATTTTGTATTCTCTGATAACAACCGATTTGAAGATAATAACGTATCGTCTAACTTCTACGAAGGTATCGCTATAGTGTTTTCAAATGGAAACACCATAGAAAATAACACCGTGAACTGGAACGGTTGGGAAGGGATTTTTATTTTGATGTCTGACGAAAACACTGTCTCAGATAATACTGTAGTTGGTAACCTAGAGATGGGTATCGCTTTGGCGCTATCTGATGGAAATGAGATCATACAAAATGAAGGAAGTCATAATTCATACGGCATCTATATAGAGGAGGGAGATAGCAACATAATATATGGAAATACTCTTTACTTAGATGACGTTGCTATACATCTGAGAAGATCCCATGACAATGACATATCAGATAATTATGCCTCTCAAAACCATTTAGGTATCACACTTCTAGAATCTGATGGTAACGCTATCACAAACAACAACGCATCAAAAAACTGGAATGGGATCCGATTGACTTTTTCCAACTATAACGAGTTAAACGATAATATGATCTTCTCAAACAATAACACCGGTCTATTGATCTCTATATTTTCAGAAAACAACTTATTGATGAACAACACTTCATCGAACAATACAAATGGAATTTTTATTTTGAGGTCAGATAATAATATTGTGGAGGAGAACACGGTCATATCTAACTCCAAGTACTCCATCAATCTGGTAGGAACAAGGAATACCACGCTGGATAAAAACACCTTGGTAGACGGAGGTATATACATAGAGGGAGAGGAATTAGAAAATTGGAATACACACACCATAAACGATTCTAACCAAGTTAATGGAAAACCTGTTTACTACTGGAAGAACGAATACGGAGGAACCGTCCCTATCGGAGCAGGGCAGGTTATATTGGCAAATTGTACCCATGTAAACATAGAAGATCAAAATCTCAGTCACAGTTCTATTGGTATCTTGCTGGGATTCTCAGATCACACTGATATTCAATATAATACCGTCAGTTACAATAAGATGGACGGGATACACCTCTACGAGGCAAATAATAATACCATCACTAACAACTCTGTAGAGCGGAACGAAGGCCATGGTATCAAGGTGATGGGATCTAACCACAACATCATCTATCACAACAAATTCATAAACAATACAAATCAGGCCTTTGACGATGGAGATAACTCTTGGAATGCACCATATCCAATAAGCGGTAATTACTGGTCGGATTGGACTGGGCCGGATGAATATAGTGGCCCCGGGCAGAACGAACCGGGAAGCGATGGCATAGTGGACTTTCCCTATGAAATTGAGGGAACAAATGTCGTAGATTACTATCCATGGACTATCCCCGATGGGTGGACATTCGAAAATCCATCGGTATCCCTAACCAACCCTACCGGTGGAGAAACTTTATCTTCAGGCATGGAAGAGGAAATAACGTGGTATACCGAAGAGGGAACTGGAAATATTACCTCCATCGATTTGGAATATAGTGATAACGGTGGTACAACCTGGGATACTATAGTGTCAGATATAGAAGATACTGGAAGTTATCTATGGGAGGTGCCTGAAGAACCAACTGTTAATGGTATGATCAGGATCACAGTAAGAGATGATAATAATTTGCAAGGTATGAACAATAGTGATGTATTTGAGGTAGCTGAAGCTGAATTTGAATACGGTGAACTCATCATTGATGATACCTCTGTGGGACCTGGTGAAAATGTTTCGTTGAGTGTGGTTATATCTAACGTCGGTAGGGGTACAGGTATAGAGAACGTTTCTCTGAGAGTAGATGGACTGACCATAGATTCACAGGAAGTAATGATCGAGGCAGGTTCAAACGAAACTGTAGAATTCATATGGTCCCATGATGAACCCGGAGACTATACTCTGGAGATATGGTCTGGTACAGATAATACGAGAAAATTCCAAGAGAGTGTAAAAATACTAGAACCTGCTTCATTCGATTACTCAAGTTTCTCTGTTGAACCAACTGAGGTGATCGCAGGTGAAAACATAACGATAAGTACGAGTGTTATCAACTTTGGAGAGATGGAAGGAGATGAAATAATCGAACTGAGGATCGACGGGTCTGTTGTTGATACTAAAAATATGACGTTTGCACCATACCAAGGGGAGAGGATAGAATTCATCTGGTCCTACGATGAGCCTGGAATTTACGATATGGAGATATGGTCTGGGACGCAGGAGGAGGAAAAGTTCAACCAAACTGTTACTCTATTAAAACCGGCGGAATTCGTATATTCTGACTTTTCTGTTGATACCACAGAGGTAGAACCCGGTGACAACATTACTCTTAGTATGAGTATTTTGAATATAGGTGAGGTAGAGGGTACTGAAACTGTGGATATGAAAGTTAACGGCGAGAGTGTTGATTCAAAACAATTACTACTTGCACCATACGGAGGTGAGGTGATAGAGTTCGTTTGGTCTACCCAAGAACCTGGTACATATCATCTGGAGATCTGGTCTGGTACGCAGGAGGAGGAAAAGTTCAATCAAACCGTGGTCATACTGAAACCTACGGAGTTCATATACTCTGATTTCATTGTAGATCCACAAGAGATATTCGTTGGAGAAGAGGTAAACATAAGCATAACGGTGACCAACATCGGAGAGGTGGAAGGAACCAAAGATGTTGAACTGATCGTTGATGAAGAGGTCGTTGATATCTTTCAATTAACCTTGGTCGGAGGCGAGAATGAAACCGTGAGATTCACATGGAGCGAAGAGGAACCTGGGGAATATATAGTAGAGATCGAGCAGTTCAACGAAACTGTAACTGTAAAATTGGAAAGGGATGTTATGCCGACCTCGGTATGGATCGGATTGTTTATACTTCTAATTTTGGCAGTAGGTGCCATCGGTTTTTTGGTTTTCAAATCATTCTGTAAAAGAAAACGAGCAGAGCCTGAAGATGTTGATACAGATGATGACGCCGGCCAGGATATCATTGAAGAAGAGATAGATGATGAACCCACGGAAGCCTTTGAAGCAGATACGGATGAAGAAGCTGTCGATAGCTCTTTTGAAGAAGAAATAGATGATGAACCCACGGAAGTCTTTGAAACAGATACGGATGAAAAAGCTGTCGATAGCTCTTTTGAAGAAGAAACTGTAGAAGAAGAGCTAGAACGATGAGTTCATCCTATTTCAAAATGGTATCAGTCATCTTTGGTAGATAAAAAACGGGCCTGAGGGGATCCTGTTCAGAATTACTCTAACGTCGTAATTCTAAACGCTCACAAAATTGAGAATAATTTTGTTCACGAACCCAAGGGTTCTCTAGTTGGAACGAGTTCCATGTGTTCACAGATCAATATCTGTTCTCACCCCAATAAAAAAACGGGCCTGAGGGGATTCGAACCCCCGGCCGATCGGTTAAGAGCCGATCGCTCTACCTGGCTGAGCTACAGGCCCATGAGCAGTTGCTAATATGAGGGTGAATATAAACATTTTCACGGAAAATAACTGTGCAAACTATGTTTTTGATAACAAGGTATTTAATAATCGTTGAAGTTATTTGCGATAAAAAGGGGATCTAGATGAAGTACGTCTTTAAACTATGGTCAATCATGTTGATCGCAATATTGATCATTTCCATGTACCCTACCGATGCATCGTTGATAGATGAAGAAAAAAATCGGGAATATAATGTATTGGTCAGTTTTAGTAACACTGGTGATATTACACGTATAAAATCGACTGATGCGGAGGTGATCGAAACATACACTTCTCAGGTATTATTAAGGGTCAATAGAGATGTAGAGAAAGAACTGAACGAACTCGGTTTAAAGACTACCCATCTGCGACCTAGAACTATTTTGAGCATGAAAAGACACCCATTTGGTTTCGAGGGCGAAAAAATATCTTTTTTGGATGAGATAACCATAGAAGATTATGAGCCTGGTGTTGAGGGATTATTCATCATACATCTAATGGGACCGCCACATCCTCGATGGTGGAGAAAGCTTGATGATTTGGGTGTGAATATAATAAATTACGTACCAAACTATGCATACGAAGTAAAGATGACGCCGGAATTGGCTGAAGAAGTTGTAGAACTTTACTTCGTAGATCGGGTCGAAGTATATCAACCTGCTTTTAAATTAGCAGAGGATCTCAAAACTGGACTGGTTAGTATAAGACTTACTGAAGGAGCAAGATTAAGCACATTTGAAATAATAGATTCTAAATTAGATGTGATCTCAGTCACAGAGACGGCAGGCTATGGTACGATTATCCTAGTAGAAGCCAGGGATAAAACGGTGTTTTCGGAGATCGTACGTTTGCCTGAGGTATATCGCATATCAAATCATGCCGAACCTGATCTGACCGACGAGATCGCATCACAGATAATCGGTGGTGGGTGTTGGATATGGGATCCATATGACGACCCCTATGAACCGTATAGAGGGCATGGAGACCACGGTGCTTATGTTAATCAATTGGGATATACTGGAAGAGGGGTTACAACGGCTATCGCAGATACGGGTATAGGTGACGGAACTGCCGGGAATGCTGGTCATCTAGACTTTGATGGGAGAGTTATCGGAGGTCATTATTGGAGTGGAAATACCTGGGCGGATGGGCACGGACATGGAACCCACGTGGCCGGTTCACTTGCTGGTAATACCTATAACGGAACTAGTAAAACTATAGATGAATTCGGATACATCACTAGTATGGGAGAGTACTACGCAGCCCAGGGTCTTGCTTACAACTCAGATATATATGGGCAGAAGATATTCGACGACGATGGCGATTGGATAGGACCCAGTACTTATTTTGAGATTATCGAGGAGGCAAAGCAGAACGCTGGAGCCTACGTACATTCTAACTCATGGGGTGACGACACGAGTATGGGTAGTTATACCGATGCATCGGAGGATTATGATAGAGCGGTTAGAGATGCAAATAGGGAGTCGGATAACAACGAACCCATGATCATAGTTACCGCCGCAGGGAATGAAGGTGGAAGTGGGATCGTCCCTCCAGGTACTGCAAAGAATGTGATAACCGTGGGTTCTACGGAGAACTTCAACCCAGACATGGGGGTCGATGATCCTGAAAGCATATCTGATTTTAGTTCTAGAGGATGGACCGATGATATGCGTATCAAACCTGACCTAGTTGCACCAGGAGAAGGTATCATCTCGACAGGTATAACCAGTGATGATAGTTATGAATCCAGATCAGGGACATCTATGGCCGTCCCTGCTGTTGCTGGAGCTGCTGCCGTAGTGGTAGAATGGTACGAAGATAACTACGGATATACACCCAGTCCTGCCATGGTAAAATCTCTCATGATAAATACTGCGTATTCACTCCAAGGCGAGACTGGAGCTATACCTAATAGGCACGAAGGTTGGGGCATGGTGAATCTGGTTTATTTGATCGGTACCGATTTAAACTTCATTATGGAAGATCAAACTTCATCGTTGACTACAGGAGAGGTTGACGAATACTATATTGAATATCAAGATAATTCAGAACCCCTTAAGGTCAGTTTAGTTTGGACGGATAAGGAAGCGTTATCTGGTGATATCTGGGCGCTAAAAAATAACCTAAATTTAGAGGTGATTGCACCGAACGGTGATACATTCCGTGGAAATGCTTTTCACGAGGGATGGACATCACCAAACAAAGGAACTATGGATGATTTTGACATCAATAACGACGGTTGGGATGATGTAAATAATGTTCAAAATGTCTACATCCATCAGGATGATCTGGAAACCGGTACCTATAAGGTTCGAATACATGGTGAACTGATTTCTATGGATTCCAACAACGATGGTTATATCAACCAAGATTATGCACTGGTCATCCAGAACGCATATGAAAAGATCCCTCCTTCCATATCTCTCAATGCCCCCGACGGTGGAGAAGTTTGGTATGCGGGTATGGAGAACGAGATTTCATGGGAAACAGAAAGAGGTGACGGAGATATAGAGCATATCGATCTAGATTACAGCATCGATGGAGGTCACTCCTGGGAGATCATCGGAACGGGATTAGAAGACACTGGAACCTATCTATGGGAGGTGCCGGATGAACCAAGTATGGAGTCTCTGGTAAGGGTAACAGTTTACGACGAAGCAGATATAAGCGCTTTCGACATAAGTAATGATACCTTCGCTATAATAGGTACTGAACAAACACACACTATCGAGATAATTAACCCATTGGAAGGTGATTTATTATCGTCAGAAGATATCCTCTTGGAGTGGGCGGTAGAGGAAGGATTGCCATCTATAGATAAACACGAAGTTAGTATAGGATATGATTTATGGATAGAAGCTCATGAGGGAGATAGGCACACATTTACGAACATTGAAGAGGGAGACCATAAGGCCATGGTAAGGGTAACTGATGAATATGGTTATTCTGTGGAAAAATCGGTCAATTTTATAGTTGATACTACACCACCAGATGTAGAGATCACTCGACCACAAGAAGGAGAAATCTATCAACGTCAGGAAGTGAAGATAGAATGGGTTACTACACCACACAATACTGATGTTGTGGAATATCATATTAGAAAAAACGAAGGTCAGTGGGGATCTGCAGACTATGAAAACGAACATACTTATTCAGATCTAGAGGACGGATATCATACAGTGTTCGTTAGGGCGGTAGATGAAGCTGGTAATACGGGTGAGGCGAACGTGTCTTTTATAGTAGATACGATTGCACCAGATATCAAGATTTCATCACCGGTTCAGGGGCATATCGAAGATAGCGGCGATGTATTGGTTACATGGGATGTTACACCTCACACCACCGATATCACCGTATTTGAGGTGAGCGTAGATGGGGAAAACTTTGTAGGATCAATTTCTGATACAGGGCACACGTTTACGGGACTAGTTGATGGAGAATACACACTGTTCGTTCGAGTGCAGGACCAAGCAGGACATATCGGGGAAGATCAGGTATCTATTATAGTGGATACAACCCCTCCGGAGATAATTATACTCACCCCTGACCACGGGGATATCTTAGATTCGAGGGAGGTTGAAGTCAGGTGGGATGTAACTCCTCATAATACCGAAATAGTAAGCTATGAGGTTAGTTTGGATGGGGAAAGCTGGATAGGATCAGATTCAGATAGCGGACACTTCTTTAGAGATTTAGAAGATGGGAAGCATACTGTATATGTCCGTGTACTAGACGAAGCAGGACATGTCGGAGAAGATCGAGTTGATTTTAGAATAGATACCGTTTCTCAGGAAGGTATTAACATATTATGGTCTGTTTTTTATATACTGATGATATCTCTGGTTTCGATCGTGATCATGTCATACATATTTTTAAGACAAGGAAAAGAGCGATGAAAAGGCACACCGGTTTAAGTACCGAAAATGTTATGTTCGTTTATGATATCATGAGTCCAAAAACTAAAGGGACATAAGATCATCCAAAATCTATTTATAGGTTAGAATCGGTAAAATGATCGTCATACTTATGTCAGACGGTGAGTTTGAAGATGCCAAAAAAACTTCCAAAATATCTAAGGGACGATGAGGTTAGAAAACTACTCAGTTCACCTCCAAGAAAAAAAACAAGAGATCGTCTTATCCTGCGGATATTATATCGGTGTGGATTAAGGGTATCCGAGCTCACAGAATTAAAGATCGAAGATATCGATTTTACGGAAGAGATGATAACTATACGTGGAGGTAAAGGAGACAAAGATCGAGTGGTCCCCATCGATTCAGATACTTTAGATCTGATAGAATTCTATAAAGCAGGAGCTGAAGAAGGATATCTTATACTCTCCGAAAGGGGTGGTAATCTATCTACCCGCCAGGTTGAACGTTTGGTTAAAAAATACGGTAAAGAGGCCGGTATAAACAAAAACATATATCCACATATGTTAAGACACAGCTTCGCGGTTCACTGCCTAAAGGCGGGAATGAATCTAAGAAGCGTTCAAAAGATGCTAGGACATTCATCCCTAACCACTACGCAGATATACTTGGATCTGACCGGTGAAGATATAAAGAAAGATTACGAGGACCACCCACTTCCAGCCTAAAGAGATGGTGCCAATGTACGAAAAAGTAGAAACACAAATTGATCAGCTAAGAGACGAAATGAAGAACGACCTTATAGAAATGTTAAAGATACCAGCTCTAGGTCCCGATAACGATGGTGATGGAGAGATGGATAAGACGGAATTTTTGATGGAGTTGATAAAGGATTTTGGTTTCGATGAAATCAAGCGATATGACGCACCGGATCCTAGAGTCAGTTCCGGGAAAAGGCCAAATATCGTTGCCATCAAAAAAGGTGAGTCTGACAAAAGTATAGCTATCCTAGCACACATGGATATAGTACCGGAAGGAGACCTAGATCAATGGGAAACGGACCCATACGACCCACAATTCATAGACGGTAAGATATACGGTAGGGGTGCTGAAGATAACGGTCAAGAAGTTATAGCCGGATTATATGCTGTAAAGGCTCTAACTGAAGCCGGAGTTGAACCCCATTATAACATCAAGATGATGATCGTGTCAGACGAGGAAACCGGCAGCCAATACGGAGCAAGATATATTATAGATGAAGGTGCCGTGGATGAAGGGGACCTCATAGTCGTTCCAGATCACAGTGAATCTAACGGCAAATTTATAGAAGTCGTTGAAAAATCAGGCTTATGGGTTAAAATAACGTGTAGAGGGAAACAAGGCCATGCCGCTATGCCTGGAGATACGTTGAATGCAAATAGAGCCATGGCCGAGTACCAATACAGAGTTGATAAAATATTAAAAGAAAAATTCTACTCGATCACAAATGAACTTTTCTCACCATCGTTCAGCACATTCGAACCTACGAAGAGAGAAAAAAACGTTCCTAACGTAAACACCATACCCGGTAAAGAGGTACAGTACTTTGACTGCAGGATAATACCTGAGGTGGATGTTGCAAAGGTAAAAGCGGTTTTTGAAGATGCTGGTGAAGAGCTGAAAGAAAAGTACGGTACGAATTATGAAATAGAGTACAATAGAGACAGCGAAGCCCCTCCCGGAACTCCCGTTGATTCGGAAGTAGTGGTAAAACTATCTGAAGCCGTAAAAAAGGTGACCGGTCATAAGCCAGCTCCAGTAGGTATAGGAGGGGGTACTGTTGCCGCTATCTTTAGGCGAAAGGGGTTACCGGCCGCCGTATGGTGCAGTAATCACAATATGGCTCATCAACCCAACGAATACGCCGTATTAGATAATATGGTCAGGGATTGTAAGGTGTTCTGCGCCATGGCCATGACGGATGATTAGAATACCGATAGTTCGCCCCTCATCACCCGCTCTGTTAGGGAAGATATATTCTCTAGATAATCCTCGGTTATGGCCTCAGCGATATCTATGTATTTAGAGTATTCACCTTTTTCAGGTACAACTAATTGAATACTAGCCATCTGGGGCTCTGCTATCGGTTTGCCGATCTGAGAAACAAGTCTAACGAATACGTCGTGAACACCGTCTTGGACCTCTTCATAGATCTTTTCAGCGATCTCCTTAGCAGCTAAATTATAAAGCTTGCCGACGTGGGTTACCGGATTCTTTCCGGCGGCTGCCTCCATGCTCATGGGCCGGAATGGAGTGATCAAACCATTTGCCCTGTTTCCACGACCCACAGAACCGTCGTCACCGTTTTCCATGGACAGGCCGGTTACTGTCAGGTAATACACATCTCTATCATAATCATCGGCGGTGTTTACATCCACTTTGATGTCTCTTTCAGTATACTTTAATACCTCGTCGGTGACCCTGCTTTTCAATTCTTCTACCACACTTATATAGTGATCTGCATCTGGTGTTAACTTATCGACCATAGCAGCGGCGATGGTCAGATCCAGTTCGTTTCCTATCCTAGTGGCCATCACTTTAACGTCCTGTCCAACTTCAGGCAGGTATTTTTTAAGAGGTCCATTGATGAATTTTTCTGCCTCTAAAGCCGCTTTTTCGGTTCCGCTGAATGGAGCAAAGGATACGCCGAAAGAAGTATCATTTGCCAACCCTTTAGTGGTGTCGTAAACTTCCATGAGATCCATGGAACCCTTTCCCAATCGGCAATGATAAGTCACTTCTTCTCTAGTATTCAAATTAGTACAGGTATCCTGTAAGTATTGATCAGCCGCCTTCAACGCGACAGAGCGATAGGGAAGTCTTTTATCTCCAACATTGGTGACTGCACGTCCCACCAGGAGTATATAGATAGGGTCAAGTATAGTTCCTCCTCCAAATTCCGGTTCAGCTTGACCACCCACGATCTGGACTTCATCCGTGTTATGGTGTAGTATTCTACCGAATTCTTCCATGTACATCTTTGACAACCCTTTGCTTACCTGCTCTGCTATCCCATCAGCTAAACTATCTGGGTGTCCTATACCCTTTCTTTCAACGATCTCGATATGCTGCTGTTCGATAGGCGTTTCGATAAGTGTTTCCGCATCTATATTTTTAGGCATGTTTGTTCCTCCTATTTAAAGGATAAATAAAACATCCTGGTATAACCAGGGATGAATATTATCGTGAACTCTGATATGAGTACGACGTTTTTCACTCAAAAGGGGATCCTTATTAATAATTTTCTGTTCTTTTTATTCCGATAGGAATACTTCTTTATACCTCTACATGTTATGGAAAAATGTATGTCGAAGGATCTATCACAGGTTAGAAGGCTTCGAATCAACGTTGGGATAACCCAATCAGAACTCGCAGAGATGGCTGGAGTAAGCCAGTCACTGATAGCAAAGATAGAGGGGGGTAAAACTATGCCGTCCTACGAAATAGGTAGGGCTATACTTGATACGTTAGACATGATGATAGATGACATAGAAGAACACCGTTCAGCCAAAGATGTGCATACCAAGCCGCTCATACATCTATCCCCGGATGATACGGTAGGGGAGGCACTTGATCTGATGAAAAGAAACGCCGTTTCACAATTACCAGTCATAGAACAGGACAAATCCAAAGGATCTGTTACAGAACGAGGGTTAGTCAAAAAGATAGATTCATTGGATAGAGACGATAATATATGTAACGTGATGGAAAGTAGTTTTCCTATATTGGATGAGGATTCCAAGTTAGATCTAGTTAAAGATTTATTAAATTATTATTCGTGTATCATAACGTCCAAAGAAGGTCGATTGGTAGGGATAATCACAAAAGCGGATTTGCTAAAAGAACTAAGATGAACATCACATCCCCCAAAAGGGCTGCTCTTCCTTTTTGATCTCACGGATCTCTTCTAGTATACGATTTTCATCAAATGATAGCTGGATGTCCCTCAGTTTTCTAGCATCTCCCTCGGGAATATCGATATAAAGATCATCCCCTGGCTTCATCTGTCGACCGATGGTTACTCCACTGATAGCTATGGCGACTTCTTCACCCTGCTCCGCCTTATCCAATGTTTTATCACCGTCTCTGATGCTTTTGATCGTACCAACAACTCGACCGTCTCTCCTCAGTATTTTTTGTTCTGGTTTTATCCGGCCTGCTAGCACTCTAACACCCACTATCGCTGGTTTGCAGAGTCTAAAAATTTTGTCATCTAGTATACGGAATTTGCCGGGATGGACTATAGTTACTCTTCTCGCTTCTTCCAATTCCTTCATCTTTTGTTCTTTCCATTCATCATATTGGTCAACTAGTTGGTAAACGACCTTTTCAGTAAATACTACTGCATCCATGTCTCTCAAGTCAACTTCAGCATCGCTGAGTATATCCACGTTAAAGCCCAATATCACCCTATGAAGAGGGTTTGGTAATGTAGCCGCTTCAACTATATCCTTGTGTGAAATATCCCCGATGTTTGCTTTGGATATGGGTACGTTTTTGTCTTTCAACTCGGAAGCTAATCCCTCCAAAGAACCGATGGCATCCGCCTGGATGATTATGCCGTCTTCATCGAGTTCTATGCTGGGTTGACTTTCCTCTATGATTTCATCCATTATCTGATCTAAATCCCTATCTCCGACCACCCTAAGTGGTGCACCGGAAAGGACACCTTCAGTATCCTGTGTAACTAATTTTATACCTGCTGCCGCACTGACATCGTCAACTTCATCAAATCTTTCCCTAGGATCACGTATTTCATCTAATGGCTTTGGTTTTAATAGGGATTTAACATTTGTTCTCAAGGGTTCTCCACGGGTACCGATTATCACCTCATCCCCTTTGTTTAACACACCTTCGTATATTATCGTATCAAATGTGGTCCCGAGTCCAAGAACTTCTTTTACTTCAAGGATAGTACCAAATGCAGGTCCCTCCTCGACCATCAATTGATCTTTGAGAAATCGTTGTGCTAAGCCGATGAGTGTCATCAACATATCTTCTATACCCTCTCCTGTTTTTGCACTCATGGGAACTATACCTATGTTTTTGGAAAAGTTCCTAACATTATCGTAACGGTCGGCTGAAAATCCTTTGTCATAAAGCTCACCGATCAATTCATAAAGTGATTCGGTCATCCGATCTTGTGCGCTTTTGGACTGCTCGGGAAAGCTTTTGATAAAAGGTTTGTTCTGTGAATTCCAACCGGTGATACGATCCAATTTGTTTGCGGCTACTACAAAGGGCGTTTTCTCTCTCCTTAGGATGTCCAAAGATTCCAAGGATTGTGGTTTGAAACCCTCCTTGATATCAACGATCAGTACCGCAAGGTCGGCGAGTGCACCACCCCTGGAACGAAGGGTAACGAAGGAATGATGTCCAGGAGTATCTATAAATAGTAATCCAGGAAGGGAAAATGAAACGTTACAGCCAAGGTCTGAACATGCATCTATGAGTACGTCTATGGGGACCTCGGTGGCACCTATATGCTGGGTGATCTTACCCGCTTCCCTGTCAGCAACAGTGCTACCTCGGATCCGGTCTAAAAATGTGGTTTTACCGTGGTCTACATGTCCCAAGACACTGACTATTGGCTGACGTACGTACATAAAGTTAGGACAAAGGGACCTTAATATATATTTTTTCCAGAGTTAGTACACATAATCATCATTTTCAAGCTCTTTGCGTATGTCGGTGCTTATATGTCCACAGTACTCACATCTAGCGGAATGATCCACTTCAACCTCAAGAGCTAGATTTCCACAATTTGGACACCTCTCATAGCCCTTTACTAAGCCCTCATCAGATTTTACTTCCTGCCCACTTGAACCATCCGACGCGGGAGCGGGATAACCCATCATGACTAAGATGATAGGGTCTTCGCTATCAGGGGATGTATGAAAAGAAAGATCGACTGGGTACCATCCATTCTTTATCATGGAGTTTACAGTTTTCTCACACTTTTTAAGAGAGGAATCGCTATCAAACCTAAGCATCTTTACTTTTTTCAACGCCTTTACCTCGTTGATTGAAGTATATTAGTGGAATATAAATGTTGCCTTACAAAACCTTAGCAGTTAACCAATGATTTTCAGCGATCGCCTTAAAGCCCATGGAGTGTGCCAGGGAAAGGGATGCAGGATTGTCCTTATATATATCTACAACGGGGATCAAGTCCATGTCCAAAGCATCATGACACAATCTTTCAGTCAATGCATGTGCAAATCCTTTCCTCCGCCATCTCTCTTTCACGTGAAGAAAACCAAGGCAAACCACATGATCGGTCAAATAATGTGTTAGACACCAAGCTATCAGTTCACCTTCCCGACGTATGCCATATGCCGGGGCGGATTCGATACGCATCTTGATATATTCCTGTGCCTGCCTATTGCCGCCCCCCCAAAACCGGTTTATCTCATCCGCATCTTCAACTACAAGAGGCTCTACCTCTATATCCGAACTCCCAAAGTGATCTATGGGTCTTTTGAACATCCAGGTAGGGCCATCGTCGATCTCTTCTGCACATTCATCTATAACACCAAATGCAACTGGATCGACTGCGTGAAAGCGGTACTCTCCAGGAGCGATGGATTTAAACAATTTTAAAAGATAATATTTTTCACCGGTTAGAGTTAATACATTGTCACTTTTCAAAATCACCGCTTCGATCCGGTCTTCGCCGGCGATATTTATATCGGGATCATCCGAGAGTTGTGCCAACATGTAAGAATAACGAAGGGGTTCTCGTGATAGGAATTGCCTGACTTCTTCTAACTCTACCATCTAAACCGCATATACCGGTTGTTATTTAATTTTTCGAGTTTTTGGGTCAAAAGTATAAATAAGTTAGCCATCATTATACATAATATGACCGCTGAAATAATCAACTTCGAACTTATGATACATTCACTGATAGCTGTTGGTCTAGGTGGTCTTATCGGTCTGGAAAGAGAACACCGTGTAGCTAAAGAAAGAGTTATCGCAGGAGTGAGAACCTTTCCTTTGACCGCGTTATCTGGAGTTCTTTTTTCCTTCCTCTCCGCCAGTGATAACGTGGCTTTATTAGAGGTGGGGTTAATTATTTTTGGAGGTTTCGCCCTGGTAATGGCCTTCTTAAAATTCGGCATCCATAAAATCGGCATCACCACACCGGTCGCATACTTTTTGACATTTTTGATAGGTATCATGGTTCAGAGAGCCTTCATCTTGGAAGCGGCGTTCATAACAATACTAGTGACTGCATTACTGCTCACTAAGGAACGGCTGCATAATCTTGCTAGAAGTTTTTGAACATCAGGGATATAACTAAATAGTACACTTTGTTGGTCAAAAATTGATGAATCCGGAACAGATATTATCTAAAGCTGAAAAGGCGTTAGGTGAAGGCCTATGTGATCATTGTCTAGGTCGGCTCTTTGCACAGTTAGGTCACGGTCTTACCAATGATGAGAGAGGTAAAACACTCAGGATCATGTATGCAATGCTTTATTCAGAAAAGGAAAGAACGCCTGTACCGGAGGAACCTGATGATTGTAGTCTATGTGGCAATCTTTTTGATGATATCAAAACTATTGCAGATCATGTTATCCAAGATGTAGAGAAATTGGAGTTCGAAACATTCCTAGTTGGTTCCAGGTTGGATCCAGAGATAGAAGAAAGAGAAGAACAGCTTTGGGCTAAGCTTGATATAAAACACTCGGAACCCATCAAATCGGAGGTTAACAGGGAGATAGGTAAGCTGGTCGATGCCGGTCTTGCACAGGAGGTGGACCTAGAAAAACCAGATATAAAGTGCATAGTCGATACTAGATTCTATACCGTAGATATCGAGATATCACCTTTGTTTATCTATGGAAGATATCGTAAGTTATCTCGAGAGATACCTCAGACCAAGTGGGACTGTAGGTACTGTCAAGGAGTAGGGTGCGATCATTGTGACGGTAAGGGTAAGTTGTACGAAACAAGTGTAGAAGAGATAATTGGTGAACCCTTACTAGTTATAACGGAAGGATCGGGATTCACTCTCCATGGTATGGGACGTGAGGACATCGACGCTTTGATGTTGGGGGATGGAAGACCTTTTGTTATGGAGATAAAGGAACCGGTGAAAAGAAGGATAGATTTTGAACGATTGATAGAAGAAGTCGAGAAAGATGACATAGTGGGGATTTCGAACCTTGAATATGTCACAAAAGACAAAGTCGAAGAGGTAAAAAGTGCTAGGTCCGATAAATCGTACAGGGTGAAAGTGCTTTTTGAGGGATCTGTTGAAGGGGGAAAGCTTAAAAAGGTGTTGCAATCTTTGAGGGGTGCTGAGTTATCTCAAAAAACCCCAAACAGGGTTAGTCACAGACGTGCTGACCTTATAAGGAAAAGGAAGATCAAAGATATCTGGGCGGAAGAACATCATGGAGAAAGTGCCGACATATATCTTGAATGTGAGGCCGGAACATATGTGAAGGAATTCATACATGGTGATGAAGGAAGAACTGTCCCTAACCTCTCGGATGAACTTGGGGTAAAATGTCAGGTTCAACACCTAGACGTGATTGAGGTACATTACTAAAATAAAGAGATGTGGTAAAATGAGGCGATCTAAAGGAACCCGTCAAGGTACAAGGAATATCCTCCGTAAAAAACCGCGCGAACGAGGTTTGATACCTATAACCCGTGCGCTGCAGCAGTTCGAAGAAGGAGAAAGGGCTAGAATAAAGCTGGAACCTAGTGTGCACAAGGGTCAGCCACACCGAAGGTTTCATGGGAAAACGGGTGTTGTAATAGGTAAACAAGGGGAAGCCTTTGTTTTGAAGATATCAGATGGAAAGATGGAAAAGAAGGTTATTGCAAGACCAGAGCATCTTAGAAAGGTAGAGTAGAGGGGTTATCCATGGGTGAAGATGATTCAAGGTATGTCACACTTTCCGAAGTTAAGGAACTGATCTCGGAAGAAGCCGAACATCGGGAGCTTTCTTACGAGCAGAGTTTAGCTTTATCTCATTCCGAAAAATTCGTTGAGCTAACGAGTGAGGACTCTTTAAAGCTGGTAAAAGAACTTATGGATACTTTTGAATTCATGAACGAGAAGCTCGCTTTCAAGATGACAGACATCCTACCGGAGGATCCTGATGGGGTTAAAGCTGTTTTTTCAAAGGATAGGTACACTCCTTCCAAAGAGGATTCAGAGGAGATCATCAAGGTCTTAAAGAAATATCTGTGAGGGATAAATATGGAAGATTATGCCTATGTTTTGGATTATTTACCAGATGGACGGCCAGATGAAAGAAAGTATAAGCACGAGAGCTTAGTTCTTGCATTGGGTGAAGATGAACTTAAACTATTTGAACTGATACCAAAAAGGGATGCTACCATAATGATCGGCGATAGGGTTTACATAGGTAAAGACATAGATTCAAGGGAGAAGATCAAGCACGTAAAAAGACGTATAAGCTGGAAAGAACTAACCCATGCGGCCCAGAGTGAAGCACCATACGTTGTGGATGATATAATAAAGAAAAAAGAAGAGAATTTCATACGCTTTTACAACGAGGCACACCCACTAACCAAAAGATATCATATGCTCGAGCTCCTACCCGGTCTAGGAAGTAAAAAGATGGAAGCCGTTATTGAAGAAAGACGGAAGGGAGAATTCAAAAGCTTCGACGATCTGACCGAACGGGTACCGATGCTGCACAAACCTAGAAAGCTGGTTAAAGAAAGGATACTGGAAGAACTGAAGAAGCCGGATATCAAATACAAGATATGGGTGGCTGAATGAATATATCCCACATAAAGGTGAATCTTCGTGGATGAATACGAGATAGAGTTGGAAGGTTTTGGCCAGGGGCAAGAGATAACAAGGCTCTTCTTCGTCTTCGATAATATAATCGAAGGAGAAGAGTTAGAAGGGCAGATGGCGATAGATCTGTTTAAAAGGATTCAGCTCGAAAGTTTACAGTGAATTCAGCAGAAGACCACCAAAACTTTTTTATACTTTTAAATAGTTTTAATGATGTCTGACGATGCGTCAGACTGCCACGGTAAATGGATGGGATATCAATGCACTCTGGCCTAAAAGGAATAAAGCACACAATATTTATCACGCTCTCTCGGAGGGGAATCGATTGTATCTAAAGAATGTAAGGATGGAAAATTTTAAGTCGTTTTGTAAGCGGATAGACATACCTATAGAAAAGGGGTACACCAACATCACTGGGCCAAACGGCTCCGGTAAGTCGAACATATCTGATGCCATACTGTTCGTACTCGGTCCTAAGAGTTCGAAAGAGATGAGAGCCGGACGTCTGACAGACCTTATTTTTAACGGTGGTCGAGGAGGAAAACCTGCTGATTTCTGTAAAGTGAGCTTGACCTTCGATAATCACGATAGGACCATGCCGAGGAACGACGATGAGGTAACATTTACCAGGAAGGTGCAGAGATCTGATAATGATATAGGATACAACTCGTACTTTTATATCAATGGTCGTTCATCTTCTCTCACAGAGTTTCAGGAACTCCTGTCCCACGCCAGGATCACATCAGGTGGCTACAATCTGGTACAGCAGGGAGACATAGCCCGGATAGTGGAGATGAGTGACTTTGAAAGAAGGAAGATACTCGATCAGATATCCGGTATAAGTGATTACGATAAAGATATCGAGGAAGCTGAAAAAAAGAAAGAAAAAGTCAAGTCGGATCTAGACCGGATCAATCTACTGCTTGACGAGATAGGAAAGCAGGTAAAGGAGTTAGAGGAGGATAGAAGGGAAGCGCTGAAATATCAGGAACTTTCGGATCGGTTAAAAGATGCCGAGCAGATGAAGGCGTGGAAGACAAAGCAGGAACTGCAAAGTATGATATCCGGAGTAGAGGATGATATTCAAGATAATAAAGCACATATCAAAGATTTAAAGGAGAAAAGAGAAAAAGAAAAAGAGAAAAAACTTGAGTTGAAGGATGAGCTGGAAAAACTGGAGAAGGAGCTTGATTCAAAGGGTGGAAAAAACGATAAGAAACTTCGTGAGAAATTAGGAGACATCCGTCTTGAGAAAGCAAAGGCAGAAGATAAGATCGAAAGTTATGAAGAAACGATCAAAACTAATAGATCAACACTCAAAAATATAAAAAAGAAACTAGAAAATTATCGGGAAGACCTAACTAACAAGAAACAAAATATACTAGATAAAAACAAGAAAAAAGAAGATCTCAACGAAAAACTAAAAGACACACAAGCACAGATAGAAGATATCAAGGGTAAGCAATCCGAATCTGACGATAGGATAAAAAAACTCAGGAAGAAAGGGATAGAACTTCGTAAAAAACACGATGAAAATCAAAATCAACTTTCAAGCTTGCAGGTGGAGATAGATCGTAAAACCGGTAGGATCGAGTCCCTTGAGGAGGACGTCGCAGATGATGAAGAGGTGCTTGAAGGGCTTCAATTCGAAAAGAAGGAGGCTACCTGGAAATTGAAGGACCTTAAAAAGAACGATAGAAGCCTGGAAAAGGGACTGAAGAAATTGAAAGAGGAGTTCCATGATAAAAGAAAGACCGAATCTAACCTTGTCAATGACAAGAGGGACCTCGAAGATAGGGTCAGAAGACTGGATAAAGAATACAGTCATCTTGTTGCACAGGAAAAGGCTGCTAAGTCGGTTAAAAGAGGATATAGCCAGGCAGTCGGAAAAATACTTGAAGCACGTGACCGTGGCACCTTGAAAGGGATCCACGGGACCATCGCTGAATTAGCTAATGTCAGCAAAGATTACGAAACAGCACTGCAAGTCGCAGCAGGTGGTAGGATGCAGTCAATAGTTGTTGATGACGATGAAAAAGCTTCTCAGGCCATAAAGTATCTCAAAAAGAACAAGATAGGCAGAGCCACCTTTTTACCACTGAACAAGATGATGGGGGGTAGACCAAGAGGTAAAGCAATAAGGGCGGTCAAAGACGATGGAGCAGTGGACTTCGCCATAGACCTTGTGGAGTACAAGAACGAATACGAGAACGTATTCTGGTACGTCTTCGGAGATACGGTGGTCATGAAGGATATCGATTCCGCCCGATCTATGATGGGGGGAGTAAGGATGGTTACGCTAGATGGAGAGCTTGTTGAGCGCAGCGGTGCCATGGTAGGCGGAACCATAAGTAGAAATTTGATCGGTTTCGATGCTCCAGATAGAGGAGAATTGGAACGAGTCGGAGCAGAGCTTAAAATGAGTAGGAACAAACTCAAAGAAGTAGAAACAAGGTTAAACAAGATCCAAAATGAAATTCAATCTATCCAAAACGATATCAGGGACTTGCAAACAAAGGCTGGAGAAACCAGCAGCATAGGAACCATCGAAAATAATGTAAAACGATTTAATGTAAAGATAAAGAAAAAGTTGGAGTCCATCAATTCTAAAAAGGATGAGTTTAAAGAACTTTGTGATAATAGAGAAAAACTGCTTGAAGAGCTCGAGAGTGTCAAGGAAGAGGGAAAAGCTCTTCGAGATGAGATGAAAAAGGTTTCGGAGAAGATCGAAAAGATCAGTCCAGAAGAATTATCAAAGGGTCTTGGTGAACTCAAGGATACAGAGATAGAGTTAAACAAAAAACTCAGTGATATTTCGTCCTCTATCAAGATAAATGACCAAGAAAGAGAACGTTTACACGAAGATATTATAGAAATCGAAAACACTATTTCATCACTAAAAGACGATAACCAAAGGTTGAATTCATCCGTTAAAAAGAAGAGAAAAATCATAGAGGAAAAGGAAAGAGAAAAGAACGCATTGGAGAAGAGGATCGAAACCGTAGATGAGGACCTGCAGGGACTAAGAGATAAAAAAGAAGATACCAAAGAGATGTTGTTAAAGACAGAACATAAGATAGAGTCTTTGGAAACGAAGATAGAAGCAAAACAGAGTTACATGCGGACTTTAGAGAAAAACTTGAGCGACCATATGTATAGTATCAAAGAAGTGGAAGAAAATATCGGTGAACCGGTGGATTACGATGAGGAAGATCTGCCTAGTATGAAAGAGCTTAAAGACCAGATCCGACGCAGCCAGGAAGCCATGGATAAATTAGAGCCGGTCAATATGAGGGCTATAGATGTCCATAAGGAAAAGAAAGAGCGCAAGGATAATCTGCAGGAAGAATATACCGAGTTGGAAGAGAGAAGAGAAGAATTAGATAATCTGATTGAAGTGCTCGACAAGAAGAAAAAGGTAGGCCTTGTGAAAGTAAAAAATGAAATAAATGAGAATTTTTCGGAGGTTTACGAAGAATTATCCGGTGGTGGAGAAGCACACCTAGAGTTGGAAGATCCCGAGTCTCCATTCGAAGGCGGCCTGATCATAAAGGCTCGACCTCCGGGAAAGAAGGTACACAGAATTCAAGCACTCTCCGGTGGAGAAAAGAGCTTGGTATCGATGGCATTCATATTCTCAATACAACGATACAATCCTTCACCCTTCTATCTGTTAGACGAAGTCGACCAAAATCTAGACGGTGTGAATGCGGAGAAGATCGCAGATATGATAAAACGTAATTCTCGTACGGCTCAATTCATCCAGATATCGTTAAGAAAGACAACTCTAAAGAAATCCGACCACATAATCGGTGTAACGATGTACGAGAAAGGAAGGTCGGATGTGATAATGAAGGTGAACATTGGCGATAAGGAGAAGGACATCCCACTTCTTACTACAATGAGCAACTTACAAACGGAGGCGAATTAAGATGGTAGGAGAGGTGTTGGAGAACCAGGGTTTTTCTTTCCCTGAATCGAGTCATGAAGTAGTTAAGCATCTGATGTTTCATAAATCTATCATAGATGAGGATAGAAGTGGTGAGAGAATAAATGACTACCTACATATGATCGATAATATGGACGACTCATTGTACCACATATCTCAAGACCCCTTTGAATGTGCTATAGCCTCTCTCTTCAAATTGGTTATCGACGAGAAGATGAACCCGTGGGAAATAGATCTGGTTTCATTCACAAAGATGTACCTAGAAGAAGCGAAGGACAAAGAAACGTTGAACTTCACCGTAGCCGGCCATCTTGTGAGCATGGCTTGGTCTATACTTAAGATGCAGTGCGAAGAGGTTCTGAACAATGCTGAGGCCGAGGAGGAAGATGAATATGTTGAAGAGGAGCCCATATACTGGGATATGTTCGACGATGCTTTCTATCAGGAACCCGAAGATCTAGAGTATGAGGAAGAAGTGCTGGAAGGTGAAGGGGGAAAACTGGAAAAAGCGGTTAGAAGAGAACAAAAAAAACCAGTTTCTCTAATCGACCTTGTTAATGCATTTGAAGAAGGTAAAAAAGAAGCTCAGTATCGAGAAAAGATGGAGAGGCTTCGGAAGGAGAAGGCGAAAGAAAGAGAGAAGCTAAGAAACCAGAAAAAAGATAATTTCGACACCAAGGCCCATAAAGAAGATATGCAAAAAGATATCAGTATTATCTGGAAGCGCATATGCTGGTATCAACAGGAAAAATTGGAGTTCGACATGATACACGACGGTAGAGTTAGCGACTTTATCACCGCATTTACTTCGGTATTATTTTTACATAAAGATGGTAAAATAAGGGTTAGACAGGAGAATATCCCTGAAAGCCAGATAATGTTAAAAGTATTAGCACAGATGGAAGATATACAGGACAGTCATGCGCTAGAGATAGTTGAAGAGGATCTAGAAGAGATGCCTTTAGAGAGGCTTGTCACCTTCTAGGATGTATAGTAATACTCTCCGGCTGACTTTTGTTTTTTATCTAATCTAGAATCTAGTTTATTCACCCTTGGTCGGTTGGTATCCGGATCCCTTCTAAATGTGATACCTACATCTTTAAGGAATCTATTCATACCGTCTTTCATCTCGAAAGGACCTTCACCGATACCTCTAACACCAGGTTCTCCAGAGAAATTCATTACCAGATCGGAAACGTAGTCGATGAAGTAAACATCGTGATCAACTATCATACCAGCACTTTCAGATTTCTCCATGAATCTTCTTATGGCACGGGCGGTATCCATCCTTCTGCTTGAATCCAAGTATGCACTTGGTTCGTCTAAAAGGTAAAGGTCGGCCTCTCTTCCAAGGGAAAGTGCGATGACCACTCTCTGTAGTTCACCACCGCTTAATGTTGATACCTCTCTTTCATACAATGGTTCGATGTCCAATGGCCTCAGTACTTCTGCACGGTAGAGGCTGTCTTCTAAAGCATTGTATATCTCGGTACGGTAAAGATCGATCACTCTGCCAGGATAATTAGGTTTTATGTATTGGGGTTTGTAGCTGACCGATATGTTGGTTTTGATATCCCCTTCGGTAGGCTTTATCACGTTGGCGAGCATCTTTACAAAAGTAGTTTTACCGGTAGCGTTCGGTCCGACCACACCTATGACCTCTCCCTTAGGTATCTCACCCGGCTCGGTCTCTAGTTTAAATGTATCCCATTCTTTTACCAGCCTCTTGTAGGAAATCAAGGGATCATGGTGGATGTCGCCTCTAGGGGCGTGTTTATGGAATTTGATTTTAGTGTCTCTAAAGCGTATATTCTCTTCGTCCAAGAAACCTTCCAAGAACGTGTTGATAGATCGCCTAACACTTTTGGGATGGGAAACTACACCGTAGGCCCCCTTGGACCCGTAAAGGATGTGAACGTTATCAGCTAAGAAGTCAAGTACCGCGATGTCGTGCTCTATAACCATCACTGGAGATTCATCACTCTTTTCTTTTATCACCTTGGCAACGTTCAATCGCTGTTTTATGTCGAGATAAGAGGAGGGTTCGTCGTAAAAATAGATACTGGCCTCCTTGGTGGAAGCCGCTGCGATAGCTACTCTCTGTAATTCACCACCAGATAAATTGTTGATAGGAGAATCAAGGGTATGTTCGATGTCTAGTATCTCCACCCAGTGCATGTAGTCATCTCCCACCTTTTGCAGCAGGGGCTCCACTTTTCCGGAATAATGTGCTGGTATTTTATCCACGTACTGGGGTTTTACAGAAGTCTCTATCTCGCCCTCGGCAAGAGTTTCGAAGTGATCGCCCATGGCTGTGCCTGAATAGAAATCTAGTACGGAGTCCCATGAGGGAGAAGACTCGTAGTCACCTAGATTCGGTATTATCTCACCCGAAAGGATACGTATAGCAGTGGTCTTGCCGATCCCGTTCGAACCCAGGAGACCTATCACCATGCCCTCCTGAGGGACGGGTAAACGATAAAGCCTGAAACCGTTTTCCGAGAATTGATGGATCAGATCTGTATCCAACTCCTCGGCTAAATTGATTATTTTGATCGCATCGAAAGGACATTTAACAGTACATATACCGCATCCGGCACACAGTTCTTCGGAGATCCGTATACCGTTTTCGGTCTTAACTATAGTTTCATCACCCGTCCTTACACGAGGGCAATAATTGATACATTCGTATGAACATCTGCTGGGACTACACTTGTCTTCTAACACTACAGCTATACGCATTGATTGGGGTATCAAAGGTAGAAGTATTTTAAATTGATGCAGTTTTTAAACATAATTCTTAAATATGTTAACAGTAAATCATTCTTGGTATGCAGGTATTCTTGATTTCAACAGGAGGAAACACTTTACCCTTGCTAGTGATGATCATAGGTCTTGCTATCACTTTGATCTATCTCCTTTACCGATATGAGGGGAGAAAACAAAAACCTAAAAAGAACCTGAAAATCAGAGAAAGTGTAAGGCAGGAGGAATTCGAATGCCCAAGGTGCGGTAAACATGTGGATGGAGATACCTACGCATGCCCGGGTTGTGGGGCTGAATTCGAAAACGATACATTTTTGTGTCCCGTTTGTGCAACTATGGTTTCAGAAGATGATGAGAGATGTCCCGAGTGCGATGAGGTATTCATTGTTCAAGAACGTTAATTCGAATGCCCGGAATGTGGAAAATCCGTGGACCAATATGCTAAAGAATGTAAGGCGTGTGGTTCGAGCTTCTGGAGTCCCGTTAGACGTTCCAACGATGAAGGCATCGTTTCTGAGGAACCCAAAGATACTAAACTAGATTCATCGTTGATAGAGATAATAGAAGATTGATCTTATTATTGAAACCCTTCTCTTATCCTCACAGCCATACCTTTTTTCATGACCTTCATTTCATCGGGAGTGAGGAAAGCCCGTCCTACTGCGATAAGCTGGTCATCAGGATCTACAACCAATACTTCATCTAACGGTTTGAGCTGTTCCCAAGCGTTCGTCACGAAACCTGCGAACACGTTTTTCCCCTGCACATTGAATTCGGCACTATCCTCGGTAACCTGAACTCGCAATGAAGGGGGTTTTAAGCCATCATTCAATAGTGCGGCACCCTATCTTTTAAGAGTAAATAAACCATCATAACTCCTAACGGATAATATGTGTTTATTATCTAATAATACATTCTTAGTACGGCCTTTCCGGTTTTTGATGAATGAGAGTTCTCCGTTGGAGAATATGTCGCCGGCACCTTTACAGAATTGGTAATCCGAGATAGATCTTACCCTCATCTCGTCCAAGGTCATACCTTCTTTTTTCGTTAGTGATTCAAGTGTGTTCATACCTTCCCAGCGGATGATATCTTCGGGGTATGATAGAGATATATCAGGACGGTTGTCTGGGAAAAGGGACTGTGCTAATGGATAAGTTTCGTCGAATTCCAGTGGCATCACACCCAAGGGAGTTTCTATCAGTAAATTTACTCTGTGATAAGGTAATAATGCTCTCAGCTCGTTAGTTAAATACCTGCTGTAAGGTTTTGAGATGTTTGAACTGTCAAATAGTATGTACGGAGCGTTTTCAAAGGGTGGTTTGTATCCATCTTGTACGTAATCTGTCAAACGTTTTACAGCCGGTCGATTCAAACTCCATGGATTGGTGTAAAAAAATGCTCGTTTTCTTCCCTTTGGTTCGTAGGGTTCCAGTATCTCGAATCCGTCGTAAACCGATTTTAGAGCATCGATGAGTGATGGATGTACTCCAGAACGATTTTCAACCATCTCCCAAAGTGTGTCTTCATGGATCGCCTGCTTTACTCGATCCATCTCTCGGTAGCTGATCCAAAGGTTGTGTTCCGCTATCTTGAGTACCCGTTTATTCTCTGGCAACTCTCTTAGTTCTGAAGGGGTTATTTTTGAACAGACAGGGCATTCACATCCAAGATAATCAACATCGTCTATGTGCCTTGTACCCCAAGGATACATCAGATCCCCTCTGCGTGCGTACTTTGCATAGGAGCTGGAATCGAAAAGATCACAGCCCAGCAAAACAGCGATAGGATAAATAAGAGGATGGCCGGCTCCGAAAAGATGAACCGGTCCTCTGGGCCCTAATCCTTTTTTGGAATGCAATATAACTTTGGTGAGTTCGTGAAATCGATAGGATTCAAGAAGTGGAACTACTCCTCCGATTGGATAAAAGGTACCGTCTAACCGTGAAAGTTCTCGACCACAGTATTCTCTAAGGTCGTAAAATACCGAACCCTGTATCGGTAAAGCCGTGTGCCCTTCATGGTGTTCTTTGGAGGCTTCTTGAGCTCTAGATATTGTATCATTCACCTTTTGTTCAACCAATTCTCTAGGATCATCGGGTTCGGTGAATCGATCTAATATGGTGCATACGTCCGATCCGATATTCTTTTGAAATGATAGGATCTCAAGAGGCTCTATGTCCACTTCACCGTAAACATGGGACTGAAATGTACCGGAGTCGGTCATCACAGCCCCCTTGAAATCCAGAAGAGAATGCAGACCTTCTTTTAACGCCCTCTCTCTTAATTCATCGGTACGGTAGATGATATACGAATTTGTGATCAGCATCTGAGTTCCAAATTCTTTTTCCAATCTTTTTGGAGATATCAGATCTATGTTCGGATTCACCACAGGCATCAGATTTGGTGTTTCCACCTTTCCATGTGGAGTTGTAAAAACTCCTATTCTAGCCGCTCCGTCTCGTTCCTTTATTTCAAACATGTATAGCCTCTCCGAACATTCTTGCATTCTTAACTAAATCTGGTAAGATCTCTAAGATACTATCTATCTCCTTTTCAGTAGTCCACTTTGACAAAGATAATCTCAAAGAACAATTTGCCAATGAAGGTGTGATCCCCATGGCTAACAGTGTACGAGAGGGCCCATCCGAAGAGTTACAGGCTGAACCCGAAGAAACGAATATACCTTTCTCAGAAAGTCTGCGTAGTAGGAGTGAACCGTTAACACCTTTGAATGAAATGTTTATATTATTTGGTAAACGGTGGGTCGGATGCCCGTTTAAACGAACATCTGGGACGGTGCCTAATATACCTTGTATCAATTTATCTCTCAACTTTCTTATCCTGGGTATGTATTCATCCATCTGCTCGTTGATCAAAACACATGCTTTACCCAGGCCGACTATACCAGGTACGTTCTCCGTACCCGGCCTTAGTCCCTGCTGGTGAGCACCACCTTTCATGATCGATTTTAAAACGCCTTCTCTAACTTTTAAAACTCCCGCACCCTTGGGTCCATATATCTTATGGCTGGAAATAGAGAGCATATCCACTTCCTTACATAGGGTTATCTGGCCAACCGCCTGAACTGCATCGGTGTGAAATAATATATTCTGCTCATGCGCTGCTTTAACCATATCCTCTATAGGCTGTACGGCACCCATCTCGTTGTTGGCGCTCATCATGCTTACCAGTACGGTATCATCTCTTAAAGCCCGAGCGTACTCATCAAGATCGATTATACCATCTTCATTTACACCCACAAAGGTAACTTCGTATCCCTTCTCAGCTAGGTGTTCAAAACAATTATAAACCGATGGATGCTCGATCTTAGAGGTGACCAGATGCTTTCCTTTACTCGCTTCTAAACTACCTAATATGGCTAAGTTGTTAGACTCGGTGCCTCCAGAAGTGAATATTATCTCATCTCTAGATGATCGAAGCAGCTCCGCAACCTGATCTTTTGCATCATCTACAGCTTTTTTAGCTTCACGACCCATGTTGTGAGAACTTGAAGGATTGCCATAGTATTCGGACAAGAAAGGTAACATCGCTTTGACTACTGCAGGGTCTACTTTTGTCGAAGCTGCGTTATCTAGATATAACCGTTCCATAAATATACCTTCTTTAACCATATGAAGAAGTCGGAGGTAAAAAGCTTTCTGAGCCGATCCATGCAAAAATCATAAATCCTAAAGCGTAATAAGATAAAACATGAAATTCAAAAACGGGTTGATACTTGCATTGGACGTTACTAACAGGGAAAAGGCCATGGATGTCGTTCAAAAAACCGCTCCATGGGTGGATGCCGTAAAGATCAATTATCCCATCGTTTTGAGTGTGGGTTCAGACATAATCAACGATATCTCAGAAGTGAGTAGCGTGATTTGTGACTTCAAGGTGGCTGACATACCCAACACTAATCGTTTGATAGTAGAAGAGGCTGTCAGGAGAGGCGCAGAGGGAGTGATCGTACACGGATTCGTTGGAGCCGACTCAGTTCAGGCATGTGTTGATGCTGCAGATGGGAAAGACATCTTCATGGTTACCGAGATGAGCCATCCCGGTGGAAGGGAATACACCGCCAAAGTCGGTGAAGAACTGGCTAAGCGTGCTTTAGAGTTTGGTGTTACCGGTATAATCGCACCTGCAACGAGGCCCGAACGAATATCGGCACTGAAAGGATCACTAGGTGAACTGCAAATATTATCTCCAGGGGTAGGTGCCCAGGGAGGAAATGCAATGGATGCTATTAGAGCAGGGGCTGATGCGGTAATAGTAGGTCGATCTATCTATCAAGCAGAAAATCCCGGAGACGCAGCAAAGGAGATACGTCCCTTAAAATAGTACGTAATATTAATGAGCTTTTGCCCAGGAGTACTTTCTTATCTTTGAGCTCTTTCCGAATCCACAGGACGCGCATAATTTCTTTCTTACATGGTACGCTTTGTTACCACAGCGTCTGCACTTGATGTGGGTCTTACCCTTCGACATTTTTCCTTTAGATGGTGTTCCTTTTGACATGTTCTATCCCCTAAGGTGAAACATATATAACATTATCGCCTCTGACTAATGCTTTGCTCATCGTACGAGTTTGTTCCCCATCGATAAATTCCTTAACATCACTCATCACCAGGTTGAGGTGAGGATCATATCCATCCAAAATACCCCTGTACTCTTTCCCATACCTGAGTTCGACTATCACGTGATTCCCGATGTTACGGTTGAGCACAGATAGAGGTCTGTTATCTAACATATGGGCAGACGTATGAACTTCCACTACTTAAATCTAATGCATGATCGATCCTTATCGACAAAGCTTTTTACGAAAGCTTCCTTCGGTATTGATATGTCATTGTTTATTGTGCTCGAAGGCATCGACGGATCGGGGAAGTCAACTATAGGTCGTCTTTTGCTATCTGAATATGAAGAACTTTACTTGACGAGAGAACCTACCGGATGTGCAGCAGGTAGGATGGCAAAACGTATCGCCCATGAAGATACATCTCCTTATTATGACCTATTTCTATATCTTGCAGACAGAGTTCATCACACCAGGAAGATAAAGAATATTTTAAAAAACGATAGAGACGTGGTTTGCGACAGGTACTGGGGCTCCACTGCGGCATACCAGGCTGCCATGAGTGAAATAGGGCTAGATTATCTGGTAAATATTCAAGAACCCTTTGTGATCACACCGGATATAACCTTCCTTTTCGATATGGCGCCGGAGATAGGTTTAGAAAGGATACAGTGCAGAGACGAGACCAGTAAATACGAACGGATGGAGTTTTTAAAAGAAGTTCGTTCGAATTACCTTGAACTTGCTGAAGTACACCAGTGGGAGATCATCGATGCATCTAAGGAGATACAGGATGTATTTTCGCAGGTAAAAAATATGATAAACAAAAAAAAGGAAGGGGTTTAAGGAGTTAGAACGGTTTTTACATCATTCCTGGAGGCATTCCACCCATGCCGCCCATACCGCCTGGTGCTCCGCCCATATCTGGGCCGCTGTCATCGGCATGACCTTTAGATGCGATCACATCATCTATCCTCAGTATCATGTTGGCGACTTCGGTGGCTGCTTGGATAGCCTGTTCTTTTACTCGGAAAGGCTCGATCACATGATTTTCAACCATATCGGTTATCTCTCCAGATATGATCTCGATGCCGTAGGTTTTCTTACCATCCTTTTCATGTGCCGCAGTGAGTTCCATCAGAACGTCTATACCATCCATACCTGCATTTCCTGCAAGTGTACGTGGAATTATAGAAAGGGCGGACGCATATGCTCTTATCGCTAGCTGTTCCCTACCTTTCACGGTATCTGCATAGTCTTCAAGACCATTTTTCAGCTCTGTTTCGATGGCTCCTCCACCAGGTAGTATTGCTTCATCCTCTATTGAAACTGCCACTACCTTGAGTGCATCGTGCATAGCTCTTTCGAGCTCATCGACAACATGACTTGTTCCACCACGTAGAAGTAGTGAGACAGATTTACCCTTTGCAGCATCCTCTACAAAGGTCATGTGGGTGTCTGCTACATGCTTTTCATGAACAATACCGGCTTTTCCTAAATCTTCCTCTTCAAGATCCTTCAAGTTGGTAACGATGTTACCGCCGGTTGCCTTTGCTAGTTTCTTGATGTCAGATTTCTTAACACGCCTGATAGCAAATATACCTTCTTTTGCTAGATAGTGCTGTGCAAGATCATCTATTCCTTTCTGACAGAACAGTACATTGGCTCCTACATCTTTTATCTGTTTGACCATACGTTTGATGGTTTCTTCCTCTTCATCTAGGAACTGCTGAAGCTGTTCTGGATTTGTGATCTCGATCTCTGCATCCATCTCAGTTTCTTTTATTTCTACTGCGGAGTTCAAGAGTGCGATCTTTGCGTTTTTTACTTCTTTGGGCATCCTGTTGTGAAGTCTTTCTTTGTCAAGTATTAGACCGTTTATCATCTCAGAGTTCTCAACGCTAGCACCGGCTTTCTTCTCTACTTTTATATTATCGATGTCGACCTCGTATTTCCCGTCTTGCTTATTAGCTATCTTTTTTATGGCTTGTACAACCATCTCGGCTAGCTGATTTTTGTTCCCTTCTATTGCCTTTCCAGTCATTGCAGTCTTAGCGATATCTATCAGTTTTTCTTGATCGTCTATGTCTATCTTGATCTTGTTTTCTTCAAGCAACTTTTGTGCTTCTATCGAAGCCATCCTGAATCCCTTTGCGATTATGCTGGGATGTATGCTCTGCTCGATAAGATCTTCAGCATGTTTCAAGAATTCACCGGATAAGACAACGACCGATGTGGTTCCATCTCCGCACTCGTCGTCCTGGCTTTCCGCTACCTCGACAACCATCTTAGCTGCTGGATGAACGATATCTATCTCGCTGAGTATAGTTGCACCATCATTGGTTATTACTACATCTCCCAAACTATCAACGAGCATCTTGTCCATTCCCTTTGGACCAAGGGTTGTTCTTACTGCGTCACCGATTGCTTTAGCAGCTGCTATGTTCTTTTTCTGTGCATCACTGCCTCGTTCGCGTGTCGTACCTTCCTTCAATAGGAATATTGGTTGGTTTCCTCCGAACATTTTTTCACCTTTTATCATTTATTTACTTAGTGATAGTATATAGAGGTTCTATAAATAGTTTATGTTGGTTCTGTATTCCGCTTGAATAGGATTAAAATATAAATAGGTTTACTGCAGTAGTTTGATGGATGGATAAAAAAATACTTGCGATCTTGATTTCAGCCTGTTTGGTTATCCCTTTATTTAGTTTCTTAGTGAGTCCTGCAAACAGCACAGGACCATATACTGCCACTTCCTTCCCATACCCTGGTGACGATTGGGGTTGGAAGATGGTGGGGGCTGATCTAGCACACGAGATGGGCGAAACTGGGGAAGGTGTACGTATCGCTGTATTGGATACAGGTATCGATTACAACCATCCTGATCTTAGGGATAAGATGTGGGACGGGATCGGTTATGACTTCGTAAACGACCATGACGATCCGATGGATAACGACGGACACGGAACCCATGTAGCCGGTATCATCTCCAGTGTAGCTCCTGATGCAGAATTGATGGCATTAAAAGTGATAGAGGAAGAAGGGGGTAGGTGGCAGGAAGTCAATAAAGCGATTAGATTTGCAAGGGAAAACGGAGCCGATATAATATCCATGAGCTTCGGGGGAGGTAGCACTCCATTTGCACGTGCCTTCGAAATCCAGATGGGGTTTGCATATAACGAAGGTATCCTACTAGTTGCTTCAGCGGGTAACGACGGAACAGACACAAAACAATACCCAGCCGCTTACAACTCGGTAGCTGCGATTTCAGCTTTAAATCATGAAAAAGAGAAGGCTAGTTACAGCAACTATGGTGATTGGATCGAGCTGACCGCTCCTGGTGGTGACAGTGATAAAAGAGTTTATTCGACCATACCTGATGAAAGCTACGGTAATAAGATGGGCACTTCCATGGCAACACCCTTTGTTACCGGTGTTGCAGCGATAAAGATGGGAGCGAATCCAACTTTATCCGGTCGTCAGGTTAGGGAAAAGATGTGGGAACAGGCTGTGGACCTTGGTGATCCGGATTATTTCGGTCACGGTCTTGTAAATGCCTATCTAGCCGCAGGTGGTGAAGCACCATCATACCCTGAAGATCTAAGGGGAAGTTCTGGGAATGAAACCGCAGACCTTTATTGGAATCCATCCAGGTTCGAAGGGCTTGCTCCGATCAACGGATACTATATCTATCGGGAAACATCATCCGAGGACCAAAAGAGGATAGCCGAAGTTTCAGAAAACAATTTTCAATTCACAGATAACAATGTATCTAATGAAGTGATGTATACTTATCAAGTAACCGCTTACAACTCCTATGGAGAGAGTACTTTCAGTACCGCTATCGATCTAACACCAAGGGGATCTCCGGTGGAACCTTCGAAAGTAAGAAACCTGTATGTTGTATCAAATGAAACCCCCATCGAACTTCGATGGGACGAACCCATGGACGACGGAGGCTCATCAATCATCAAATACAATGTGTACCTAGACGGAGAACTAGTCGGTCAACCAACTGAGACCTACTTCTTAGATCCGGATGCAAGGGGTAACGTGGAGTATACTGTGAGCGCTACAAACGATGTAGGCGAGGGAGCGACCCCTAAACCGGTCCTGGTATCAGTTGTGGAAACAGTCGATGATGGAGCACCAGAAGATGATGACTCTCCCTTCGAGCTACTTCCTATAGTTAATGAGATACAATCCTGGTTGATAGTTTTATTTATAGGCATCATGACCGGGGTAATCATAATCATGGTGTACATAAAAACCAAGAAACCCAAGGGTCCCGACTGATCCCTAGATCAGCTGGAAAGTTTTATTTAACCGCTCTTTGTTCACTAACTGAATTACCAGGTACGATCAAAAATGAGCAAATCAACCCCCATGATGGAACAGTACTATCGATTGAAAAAAGAATATCCCGACTCCATACTATTTTTTAGGATGGGTGATTTTTACGAGATGTTCGAAGAGGACGCTAAAGTGGTTTCACGCGAGTTGGATATAGTTCTTACCACCCGTGATAAGGGTAAAGAGGACCCTATACCGATGGCAGGAGTTCCCTTCCACTCAGTTGACTCCTATCTTCAAAAGATGATAAAAAAAGGTTATACCGTAGCTATCGCCGAACAGGTAGAGGATCCAAAGGAGGCAAAGGGCTTAGTTAAAAGAGAGGTGATAAGGGTGGTAACACCTGGAACACTCATCGACGAGGGGTTACTGGAGGGGGCGGCGAACAACTTTTTGATGAGCGTTTGTGGTAAGGAAAGATTTGGAGTAGCCTTCGCAGACATATCTACTGGGGATTTCATAGTTACAGAAGTCGATACGATCGATGACTTGATATCCGAGGTTTCCAGAAATGAGCCGAAAGAATGTATTCTACCTCCAAATCTGGAGGATGTTATCAGACAAAGGTTGGAACAGGAAATGGAGATGATGATTCATGAATATCGACCGGAATCCTTCAGACTAGCAAAGTCCAAAACTGTTTTAGAAGAACATTTCGGGTCTAGATCATTAGAATCCCTGGGAATCGAGTCAAAAGAGCTGGCCATAAAGGCATCTGGAGCAGCCCTAGACTACCTTTACGATACACAAAAGAGAGGGATAGAATACATCACCCGTCTGAGTTTCTATTCAGGAGAGGGGAGGATGATACTGGATTCAACTACTCTCAGAAACCTAGAAGTATTTAAAAATGTGCGAGAAGGAGGAAAAGATGGTACGTTACTTAAAGTGCTAGATGAAACGGTGACATCCATGGGATCTAGAAAGTTAAAGTCGTGGTTACAGTATCCTCTGTTAGATCGTAACTCGATAACCTCACGGCATGAAGCGGTTCAGGAACTGTACGATTCCATGTTCCTGAGAGACGATATTAGGGAAAAAATGGATCAGATGGCGGACCTAGAGAGATTGATAAGCCGAGTAGTTTACGGAAATGCCAATGCCAGAGACCTACTGTTGATCAGACGTACTTTAGAGGTGATCCCGGAATTGAGGGGACTCCTTGCAGGAGTGAAAAGTCCCCTGCTGATAGAAATAATTGAGCGACTCGATCCCATGGAAAACATCAGAGATGAACTTGAACAAGCGATCGTAGAGGATCCACCTACTTCACTACGAGAAGGGGGGATCATAAAGACAGGATATAACGAGAAGTTGGATGAATTACATGCACTAACAAAAGATGGGAAGAAATGGATCAATCGATTAGAGCAAGAAGAAAGAGAAAAGACCGGTATAGGAAAACTGAAAGTTGGATATAATAAGGTCCACGGCTACTATATAGAGGTATCAAAAGCTAACGCTGATAAGGTCCCCGAAGAATATTCCAGGAAACAGACACTAAAAAATAGTGAGCGTTACTACACTCCCGAACTGAAGAAAAAAGAAGAGAAGATAATAAGTGCTGAGGAAAAGATCGAAGCATTGGAGTATGAACTTTTTGTTGAACTAAGGGATAAAGTGGGGGCGGAAGTAAAAAGATTTCAGAAGACAGCCGGTGCAGCTGCAGAGTTAGATGTGTTGGCTACCTTCGCAACGGTTGCCAAACATAAGGATTATACCCGGCCTGAGATATCCATGGACAAAAGGGTAGATATACGGGAAGGGCGTCATCCGGTTGTTGAAACATCAGTTAACGATTTTGTACCAAACGATATATATTTGGATAATAATAAGAATAACTTTCTCATAATCACTGGTCCTAATATGTCGGGTAAATCTACTTATATGAGGCAGATGGCCCATATCGTACTGCTGGCTCACATAGGAAGTTTCGTTCCAGCTGAGAAGGCAAAGATAGGATTGGTGGACAGGATATTTACCAGAGTCGGTTCTTTCGACGCACTTACAAGAGGACAGTCAACTTTTATGGTTGAGATGGTTGAGTTGGCAAGCATATTGCACAACGCATCTAAAGATAGTCTGATTTTATTGGACGAGATCGGAAGCGGGACCAGTACCTTCGATGGCTTGAGTATCGCATGGTCGGTAACAGAATATATATCCACTAAGATCGGGGCTAAAACCCTGTTCGCTACCCATTATCACGAATTGACCGAACTGGAACAATCGATTAACGGTGTGAAGAACCTGCACGTAGCTACCAAGGAACATGAGGGTAAAGTCACCTTTCTTAGAAAGGTAAGAGAAGGACATACCGACGAGAGTTATGGAGTACACGTTGCCGCTTTAGCTGGTGTTCCCAATCCCGTTGTTCAACGTGCAGACGAAGTGCTGCACCAGATAGAAGATGACCATACCATACATATGAAAGATGATGGAGGTCCTAAGTTTACGCAGGTGGTCTTCGACGTATCAGGTCAGGCAAAACAGGACTCACACCCGATTATAGAGGACCTGAAAGGTGCGGATCTGGAAAATATGACACCCTTGGACGCCATGAATTATCTTTGGAAGTTAAAAAATCAATTGGAGGGATCCTAGATGGGTAGAATAAACATGCTGTCACCACATACAGTAAATCAAATCGCAGCAGGTGAAGTTATCGAAAGACCAGCATCGGTAGTCAAAGAACTCATAGAGAATTCACTAGACGCCGGTTCAAACATGATCCATGTGTCTGTTAAAAATGGTGGCAAGGATTTCATACGTGTAACAGACAACGGATATGGGATGTCTTTGGAAGATCTCAAGATAGCATTCAAAAAACATGCCACCAGTAAGATCAACAGCATAGAAGACTTGAACAGTCTTTCAACCCTGGGCTTCAGAGGCGAAGCACTCCCAAGTATAGCTGCGGTAAGTGAGATAAAGGCAGTTTCAAAAGAACGTGACGCCCTAGAAGGACATAAGATATCCATATATGGAGGTTCTGAACCTAAGGTGGAAGAGGTAGGGGCCCCAGAAGGAACAACTATAGAGGTTAACGAACTTTTCTACAATACGCCCGCCCGTCGAAGGTACCTTAAAAAAACCAGTACCGAGATAAGACACATCATAGAAGTGGTCACTAGATACTCTCTAGCATACCCTAATGTAGAATTCAAACTAGAGATAGATGGAAACGAATCCATGTTCGTACCTCGAACGAACTCGACCTTGGAGAATATCAAGTACGTATATGGTAAAGAGATAGCAAGGCAGATGGTCAAAGTCGGTTACAAAGGAGATGATATCGAACTTCATGGTTATGTGAGCAAACCATCGGTTACTCGTGCTAACCGTGAACACATATACACATTCGTCAATTCGAGATATGTTAGGAACAAGGCATTGAAAGATGCGGTCGTGGCCGGTTACTCTACACTCCTTCCAAAACACAGGTATCCCATCGCAGTCCTCAAGGTAGGGATCGACATAGGTACTGTTGATGTTAACGTACATCCAACAAAGATCGAGATCCGTTTTGAAAAAGAGGAAAAGGTGAAGGAGGAGGTAACCGAGGCGATAAATTATGTTTTGCTGGAACACGATCTAATACCTAGACCTCAAAAGGAAAAAAAAGAGATCATAAAAGACAAAAAGGAAGAGATTGAAAGAGAGATCGGTTCCCAATCTAAGTTAGAACTAGACGAGAAAGAAACGGTTGAGGAATCTTCCCTTCCTAGAATGCGTGTTTTGGGGATAATTCACAACTCATACATAGTGGTGGAGATGGATGATGGTATGGCGGTTATCGACCAGCACGCCGCCCACGAACGAATAAACTATGAAGATATCAAAAAAAGACATAAGGACCAGATCGATTCTCAAACATTGGTATCTCCAGTCACAATAGATCTTATACCAAAAGAAGCTGCCATGGTAAGGGCGAACGAAGCTTTGTTGAAAGAGATGGGATTCGGGATAGAGCCCTTTGGAAGGACAACCTTTAGGATCACCGCTCTACCTGTAGTACTTGGAGAACTGCAGGCTGAGGAGGTACTGTATTCGGTGTTAGACGAACTCATTGAATTGAAGGGTAAACCCCTTGAAGATAGGAGGGAAGAACTGATATGTTATATGGCCTGTCATTCATCATTTACAGCCGGTGACGACCTGTCTATAACCACCGCTCGCTATATATTGGATAAATTGGGACAAACAAATAATCCTTACACGTGTCCTCACGGCAGACCCACCATCATTCGTTTTGAAGGATCTGTTATCAAAAAGTGGTTTAAAAGAACATGAGATCTTAAGATAGACTATGAACATCCACATTTAAATGGTGCATAATAGAAAGATTTATTAGTGTGAAGTGTAAATACCTTCTGTCGTGACCCCTTTTCATAGATAGCGGGGTAGGGTAGCCAGGATATCCCGTCGGGCTCATATGGCCTCATAATATATGAGCCTGAGATACCCGGAGATCGGTGGTTCAAATCCACTCCCCGCTACCATTTTCTCTTAAAACATCTACGTATGTTCGAAGGATGTACCAAAGGTTATTTAAAAAGGTTAATCATATTATATACTTGAGAATAGATGAGGCGATATAAGAAAATGATGGTTATAACGATGCTCATATGTGTCGTTATCTCCCTAAACTTACTTCACGTTGTAGGTGCTATCGATGGTCACGATAATCCATCTAAAGATTATTCTGCAGAGATCGATGGTGAGGTCCTTTCTTTTACTTCAGAATTTGATGGAGAACACTTCATCATAGAAGACGTAAATTTGGATATAGAAGGAGAGGGGTTAGAAGTTTATAAATCGATTTCGATCACATCGAATGATGAAATGTCCACTCATCCAGGAGTACCTCCTAAAGGCTTTACTGATGATGTTTATACTTATAATAGCGGTTCATTTATCCTTCGTTTATCTGATGTGGAAGGAGAGTTCTTCTTTATTAAAAATATAGGTCTAAATACAATATCATTGACATTGGAAATAGGGCTGGACATGATGCTAGACTCTTGGATAGATGAGGATGGTATTCTACTATCATCAAAAAATGAACATGAGTTGATGTTAAGCAAAACCAACGATGTTGATATATCAGTTGAAGAAAGACTTGGATCACCGGTGACCATATCTTTAAACATACCGCCCGAAGGCGAAGTGGCGTCAACGTATTTAGAAAGAGGAACACCAGAAGAGAACCGCCGACCTAAATACATCGGTAGGATAAATGTGGATGGTAAGGGATACAATTATGTGCCTAACCGTCCTGGACTATCCATTGATTTACAAACTGCAAAAAAGGGTTCAGTCGAGTTGACTCTTTCTAATGATGTTTCAGGATATGAAAAAGTACACATTGTTTTAGATAATGATTTGATCGGATCTAACGTTCAGGATATCTCCGATATTGCCGTTTCTTTAGATGGATCAGATATCGAATACATAGGTTATAGAGAGTTCTATACGTCTGAGGAAACAGAAGGATATTATGTAAACATAACTAACGGAGAGACCCATGTATTTATTAGGATGCACTTTTCAGAAAGAAACCTTAGAGTATATGAAAGAACTCCCACTGCAACATCACCTGGTATCAACAGCGTGTACGGTCTTCTCTTGGGCATCATGATCGTTGTTCTCGGAGCGGGTGCACTCTTCTATAAAAAGTGATTCGCCTCGATCACCGTTGCGTATAATCTTTTTATATCTTCTGCAGTAGCCTTTCCTCGTTTGATGATATCATCATGAGTTTTTATCCTATGGATCACGGCACTGTATTTACCTACCTGTATCTCATTGTTAACGTAGAATTCATCGTCAGGGGGAACTACGAGGATTTTAGATAAGGTTGTAGTGCCTTTGTGGAGGGAAACTTTCACACGCACTTTGTCGTGTCTCTTAGTCCAAATAGTAGTAATATCCTCGGCCTTTGCCTTGTCTACCCTTTTATCACCGACTTCTATAGAGGTGATCTTAACTCGTGAGCCTTCTAATATAAAGTCCTCACCCACATGCAACCATTCATCGGGTAGAAGTGAAGCTGTGTTTTGAATAGAATCCTCTTTCCAACTTATTATCACTGGAACGTCTATAGCGTTTTTCTCGCGTATCACCTTGTGTCTAGTGTGTCCACAATCGTTACACTTAACAACTCCGTCGATAGTGAATTCGTTACCTTTATCACTAGCCGTTCCTTTGAGTAATTTATGTACTGTTTCTTTTTGACATGCCGGACATTCCAAATAATATGCGCTGGGTGTTGCCATTTGATCAGCTTTGTTTTACCTAATAGTTCATTTAGTTATTAAATCTTACTTGAAACGGAAACCGCATTCACATTTATATTTTTCTAGTGGGCGGTTGCATTTAGGGCAATTACTCATCGCTATCAAGTGTTCCGCCCAGGCTTCTTTAACTTCTTCCTGTTCAGCTTCCAAAATATTATCATACATTTCCTTTGTTTTCTCGTCGATCACAAATACTTCCAAAGCGGAATAATCTGAAACAGTACTAGTTTCATCTAAATCAACTTTATGTATCAGCTTTCCTATCAGCATACCTGCTGCAAATCCGCCGAAATGAGCGGCGTGTGCAACCCCTCCAGGGGCGATGATAGCTATACCTGTCTGCATGGCGACCAACACACCTATGGACAGATCAACCCTAACCGAAGGCATGAATATCGGACCTAAAAACATAGGTATCTTATCCCTAGGATAAAGGATAAAGATAGCACCCATGATCCCAAAGATAGCGCCAGATGCCCCCAATGATAATGTGGTTCCACCCCAAACGACGATATAATGGGAAAAAGTTGCTAGTAGTCCCGCGGTAAAATAGATTATCACTATCTTCTTTTTACCGATCCTATCCTCCAGCGCAGTACCGATGAAAAAAAGGACTAATCCATTACCTATCAAGTGCATGAAATCCCCATGGATGAACATCATGGTTAAAAAAGTATAGTATCTGGAGAAGTGGTAAACATATATAGGTCGTCCTGCAAGCTGCCATATCACTGTATTTTTTATCCTTGGATCACCGAGTCCCGGGATGTTGACAACCATGAATATTAAAAGTATCTGTATCAGCACTATCTGGGTGAAGCTAAAGTGTGTCTTTTGTGCAGCGTATAACCCTCCTAGTATGATCGCTATGACCAGATATGATAACCAGTACATCGTGACGAAACATGGTATAATCGGATATATTATTTTTGATTCATTCCATGGCAAAATTTTAATCCCCCTAGATAATAACATTCTGAAAAGGTGTGTAAATGTACATCGTAATAATCGGAGCCGGACGTGTTGGTAGGGACCTCGCTCAGTTGCTCCTTCCGGAAGGACACGATGTGGTCCTGGTGGATAGAAGCGAAGAGGTCTGTGAAAACCTAACCAGAACGTTCGATGCTCTAATAATCTGTGGAGATGGAACCGATCTTGAATACCTCAAGGACGCTGGTATGAACAAAGCTGATGCTGCAGCTCTCGTCACCGGGGACGACAAAGTGAATTTGATCGCAGCCCAACTTTGTCAGAAATTGTTCAAGGTTCCTCAGGTGATAGCAAGAGTGAACGAACCAAAGAACGAAGGAGTGTATGCTAATTTAGGGGTAGACAATATCGTTAGTACCACTAGAGCCAGCGCCATGCAGATCAAGAACAACTTTGGGGATTCGCGTACGATCTTAACGGTCGGTGGTCACGAAGCTCAGTTGATAGATTTTGATGTATCGGATAAATCACCCATCGCCCATAAGAAGATCAAGAATGCCGGACTGCCGAAGGGTGCGATAATCGTTTCTGTAATGAGAGAAGACAAGACCCTTATCCCGGATGGAGAAACCATGCTGAAACCCGGTGATATAGTTACGATATTATCAAGAAGCTACGTCCTAAAAGAGATAAAGAAGGCTTTCCAAGAGAAAAAGAGGTTTGGAATTGTCTAGAGAAATATCATCATATAGTCTCAGTGGAGTGAAGGAATCTTTCCGAGACCAGATGAAAAAATACTTCAAGCAGTACAGCTTATTGTACACCATAGCACACTATTTTGGCATCATCTGTGTTTTGATGGGGTTCATACTGGTTCTTCCGATGATCTTGGCCTTTTTCGTAGATAAGAACATTGAGTTAGTCATCTGTTTTTTATGGCCAGCTCTATTTTCTTGGGGCATTGGATCAGTATTGATGTTCTCCTTCGAGAAAACAGAATTGGATCTAACATCAGCTATCACCCTTGCAGCCCTGGTTTGGCTCGTCATATCCATAATCGGGGCACTACCGTTTTGGATAGCCCGAGGATTCTTTGGTTCCGAATACGGTTTGACGTTCTTGAGCGCGGTGTTCGAATCCATGAGCGGTTTCACCGCCACCGGACTGACGATGTACGGAATGAGGGTTGAAGGACTACCTCGTTCCATATTATTTTGGAGGTCATTGACTCAATGGGTGGGTGGTGTAGGTGTGATAGTCTTGTTCCTGAGCGTGCTCATAACCCGGTCCGGAACCATCGCACACCGACTTTATTCTGCTGAAGGGAGGGATCAAAGACTTGTTCCTAGTGTTGTAAGGACCACAAGAAGGATATGGCTCATCTATCTAGGATATACCTTATTATGTGTTTTAGTTTTGGTCGCGGTAGGTATGCCTTTTTTCGATTCGGTAAACCATTCAATGACCGGGCTGGCTACAGGTGGTTTCTCGGTTAGAAATGAAAGTATCATGTTCTACGATTCAACTATCATCGAGATGGCAATCATACCTTTCATGATCTTAGGAGGTATATCCTTCGCCATGCATCATGAGTTGATATTGGGTAAGATCAAAACCTTTTTCGATAATATAGAAGTAAAGGCCATGTTGATCATATTGTTTATATCTGCCCTTATGTTGATCTTGAATCAGGGTCTTGAATGGTCCAACGTCCGTTACTCCTCTTTCCAGGTGACCACTGCTCTCACCGGGACCGGTTTTAATACTGCTGTTGTTGCCAATTGGAATGATTTCTCTAAATTCATACTTACTATCTTGATGGTGTTCGGCGGCGGATTCGGTTCCACCGCTTCAGCACTAAAATTATTCAGAGTAGTGATACTATTTTGGTCCTTAGCATGGTTCGTCAAAAGGATGCTGTTACCTGAATCAGCAATGTTAAAGTTGAAGATCGGTGATAAATACTATCACCCGGATGACATTATGAGAGTCGCCGTCTATGCTGTGTTGTATATACTAGTTCTTGTTGGTGGTGCCCTTGTTTTCATGGCTAGCGGAGCCACCACTATCGATTCTCTTTTTGAAGTGTCTTCAGCCCTAGGTAATGTAGGGCTGAGCGTAGGACTCACATCTTCTTGCATGCCCTGGTGGGAGAAAGTTGTCCTTATAATTGAGATGTGGGCCGGTCGATTGGAGATATTCCCGGTCCTTGTACTTTTAACATCTCCTTTCAGAAAACATTAGAGCCCAAGAACACCGCGTACTATCCATTCCAATTCAAAGTAATAGATGAATATGGGTAAGATCAAACATCCCATCAGATGAACCCTTCTCGCACCTGAGAGAGGTGGGATCATGCCGATGCAGGTAGTTATCATCAACACCCCTATACCCAGAGGACCGGTCATGAGTGCAGTTAGTATCACGATCAAGACAAGGATAGACACCGACAGCTTTGTGTAGTCTATTCGGTGATGTATAGTGGAGAAAAATTTGCCAAGTTTGACCGTCAAGATATAAGCTATGATCGCTGATAATGTTACTGAGAATAGGAGGATCGCAAACAGCCATGGAAGGTTGAAAACGGAATCCCAAGGCTGTATAAATCCTTCGTTCAATTGCATGACAGCATCCATTGCACCGCTTCTAGCCCTCATTATCACGAAAAGAGCAACCATGGTGAATAAAGCACAGGCGGTGTCAACCGCAGATACCGATACGATATACTCCCTCTGACCTTCTTCACCATCATCCAACCCTACGTTGGTGATGGCCGTCGCCGATGCCGCGGTGATACCTGGTAGTACACCGACTAGGGCACCTGCCAATGTACCTGTTATAGATCCTCTAACGGTGTTTTTTCTAGGAAGTTTGATGACCACGTCTTCGACGTCTTGTTCGGGTATCTGCACGCTATCCATCAATGATATCAACAGGTTTGAAGAACCGAAGAGTCCGGTGAACAAAGGGAAGAACATGGCAGAAGTGGGTGAAACACCGGTAGGTCTGAAAGGAGCCCAGAATAGGTTGTATAGATTCCCCGACAGTAGAAGTATGACACCAAACAAACCGGATAAAAGGAATATCCCGAGACCGAGAAGTTTTGGTCTAACATCCAGTAATCCATTCCCTTCACTCATGATCAGCATGGCCACTATCCCTATCAAAACATAGGGGAAGATGGTCATTATAGGGTCATAGATCGTCCCTATGATCAACATCGCCGGTACTAAGAGAGCGAGAGATATGAAAACCGCATAAAGACTGCCTACAGCGCTGGCCTTCACCGCCTCAAAGCCTCTACCCGATAGTGTCATCCTATGAGCAGGTAGAACCGACAAGGCCGTATCACCCTCGGGAACACCTAGATAAGTACTGGGGATGAAGTTCAAAAATGTGTGGGATACGGAACATCCGATTATGATCATGGACACGAAGGCGAGCATCATCGGATCTGTGGGGGAAAAGTATCTGCTCACTGTATAAACAAGAGCCAATATGGCCGCCTGAGAAGATAGCAGCAGAAACGATATCGTGTTAACGTGGATTCCCGGGAGTAAACCGGTGACTATACCTAAAGTGACCCCCTTCAAAGTAAAGAACGTACCTATAAGCAGAACGCTGACTGGTTCCACGCTATTCCAACCTAGTACTGTTTACTCCCACTCGATGGTTCCCGGAGGTTTGTTGGTTATATCATAAACCACACGATTTACTCGTTCTTTCATGACGTTAGTTATCCGTGTAGAGATCCGTTCAAGTACTTCGTTAGGTATCTCAAAGAACCTGGCACTCATGGCATCCAATGAGCTAACAGCACGTACCGCGATGGTATAACCGTATGCACGTTTATCACCTTGAAC
>PWKY01000091.1 GCA_003560595.1 Thermoplasmata archaeon
ATGTAGGTGATGTGGATGTGGCGTTGAACCACACATCGCTGGAAACCGAGATCGACCTGGAGCTGAGCGATGATGCAAGGGTGACCTTCGTCAGCACCGATTGGTCCGAGGCTATGGACGTAGGTGTTATCGAGGACAATAATATATCCACCCGAAGGGGCAATATCATGTCTCAATCCTCTTATAATTTTTACTTGCGAGAAGAGGATTCCCTTGATACGATCAAAGGAGATACGGAGTTGATAGAAAACCTGCGAAACCGAGATGGACAGAGAGAGCATCAGTGGAATTCAAACCCCTTTGCAGGACAATTCAATATCACTGGAGATGTACTAGCGATACTATACCTAGAGCCTACTACTAGAGGAGATAATTATCCTGGATTGGCTGCAACATTATCATATGATGAGGAAGTTGTAGCTGAAGGTGAATTGGTAAATATATCTGCTGAAGGTTGGTACACCATAACTATGGACCAAATTCTTGATCATATACCTGCATCAGCGTCCCTTTCCTTTAATACTGAGATCACAGGAGATGAGGGAACCGCGGCATTGGAGATGGATGTATATTACAATTCTGAAAACAGGGATTCCAGGTTGTCGGTGCCTACAGACAGTTTTGTAGATATCAGATCTATAGACGCATTCGACGATCAGGGAAACCAAAGCGATACGTTCGAAAGAGGAGATATAATAGAGATAAGGAGTAAAGTGGAGCATCCGGTTAGTGCACTTGAGATCAGTAGTGTGGCGTTAAACGTGTATGATCCTGATGGAGATTTACATGTGGAATACGTAGATATGGATCTGATGGAAGAAGATGATACTATACCTCCATACTGGAGTATCTACAATTTTACCTTGCAATTAAACGATACCGCAGAAGGTGGGAGATATGAGATCTTGATCACCGCTCAAGACAGACAGGGGGTGAAAGATCATAAAACTTCTTCCTTCATTATCCCACAGGATCCCGGGGTTTCTGTGTACCCCAGTGGAAAGGAAACTAGTGATCCAGGTACCGAAGTAACATATGATATGAGCATAAAGAATATAGGCAACGTAGATGACGAATACGAGATTATAGTTGGTATGTCTTCAAGAAGGTGGACTACTAGCCTGTATCATTCTGAGGAGTTGATAGCCATCGATGAGGGGGGGAACGGTGAGTGGGATTGGGTAGAACCTTCTTGGGATAGTACTGAAAGTGGAAATCCGGATGTGTCTTTGTTATCTGGAGATGAAATTTCCCTGCAATTAAGAAAGGATATTCCAGAGGAAACAGAAGGAGAAAGAGATGAAACAAGGCTTTATGCAAGTTCGATAATATATGATGATGTATACGACTATGCGATTTTTGAAACCATCGTTCCATTTCCAGTCGAGCTAAAAACACTTTATCTACACGAAGATGACACCATGGATACATTTGTAGGAGAAGGGGAGGCGACGACCCTCCGGATCGAAGATGGTTCAAGTAATATGTGGTCCCAATACCCTGAGATGGCAGGGGAATTTGAGATCATCGGGGAAGCAAAAGCTGTGTTGTATATCGTACCCTTTGACACAGGCCATAGAGTTCCGGATGTTACAGTTACTTTAATGATAGACGGAAGCACGGTAGGTTCCAATACCATAAATAACATTGAGGAGGAAGGTTGGTATGAATTCAATATACCTGCTAGTTCTAAACTTTACAGAGGTGAACAATTACAGCTTGAAGTTTCCGTTGGTGATGATGATATAGAAATCGAATATGATTCAACGGAGTATGATTCGAGATTAGAACTTCATACGGACACGTATGTCCAAGTAGATACGATCACAACGATCAGAGATGGAATTGAATCCGATGAATTCCATGCAGGTGATGACATCACAGTAGAAGCTAAAGTAACTGATCCCCTTGGTAGTTACGACATCGAAGGTGCTACAATCAGTATAATATACCCTGATGGAAATGTGCTCGTCCAAGACGAAGAAATGGATCATGTAGGGACTGACTCGGAAGACCCATCATTTTGGAATCTATATTCCCATCAATTAAATTTACCGAATGACTCACCGGTAGGGCTATACGAGATCATCGTGACAGGTATCGAATCTAATGGAGTTTCTTCAAAGGGATATCAACTATTTTTAGTTCCTGCGAATGTAACCATCGAACCGGATAATAACTCTACCGCAGAACCTGGTTCCATTGTCATCTATGAACATACAATAACAAACCGAGGAGCAGGATATGATTTTTTTGAACTAAGTGTAGGATCATCCCAGGGATTTAACATAACAGTGTACGGACCTGATGGAACCATGATGGGAAAAGATATAGGAGGTAACGGTATCTGGGACGAAGTAAATCCAGATTGGGACACAGATGGTGATGGCAATCCTGATACTGGATGGTTGGGGCCTGGTAGTGCTTTTGAATTAACGGTTGAAATAGAAGTCCCATGGGATGTGACTGAAGGAGAAGACGTCACTGTGATCACTGTGGAATCTAACCATTTTCCCTCAACAAGAGATCATGCCACGGATATTACCAATATCCCTGAATTTTCTAATCATTATCTGATCGTGGTTTTACTGATGATCGTTAATATACTATCTTGTAGAAAATTTGTTAAATCAAAGAAAGGTATTAATAGTATCTGATTTGTTATATTACCATATGGACCAAAACACCAGGGAGATACTGGGGAGTATCATCAATGGTTACCTACAATTCATCAAAAGAAAGTGGGGTCTAAGTGGTCTAAATTCTTGTAAGGATGATATCAATATTAACGGCGAGATCAAAGATGGTTTTTTTTATCCCGTAAAGGTTAAAGATGATATATTAGAATGGATAAGTGTGAAAAAGGGAGAAAAAAACATAGTTTACGCGGGTCGTTATATCATATCCAATTTTGAATGGATCAAAGAATACTCTGAATTGAATAATATGCTTGAAAAGCTGGTAGAGGTGTATCATGATATGTATGATCATGGTAGTTTTAGATTCTATCGATCGAAAGAGGGCTTTAGATTAACTCTAAACAATATCTGTTCTAACGATTTATGCAGTCAGGAATGGTTGGGGATCTGTGAAGGACTATTATTGGCATCAGATACAGAAGGAAGTGTTAGAAAAGTAGAGAGTGAAGAAGATTCTTGCGTTTTTATCATAGAAAAAGATCATCCTTTTTGATCGAAATATTGCTCGTACTCTTCCAATAACTTTTTCTTTTTGAATGGGGGCAATATGAGATAACCTGGATGACGTTGAAGATCGATTACAGGTAATTCCATATCATCTTTATCTAAAAATCCGTTTGAAAGGAAAAATTTTCTAGCTCTTCTATTTATAGGTTTGGTGATCAAGTAACCAGGTATTTCATTAGCAACTATCAGTAGAAGTCTATATCCTATCTTCTTTCGCCGATATTCTTCAGCCGTCTCTATGGACCTAAGAACATAAACTGGCGACCCATCAAATGCTGAGTTCTCCCACTCCTCTACATAGACCCATGCAAGTATGTTCTTTCCATCTACACAGATTACAAATAGAGGCCTAGGAAACTTTCTCAACCATATCTTGAAGGTCTCCTTGTAATCGATTATACCCAGTTCTTTTAAAAACTTAAAGTGGGCCCTCCCAACCTCATTTATTTTAAAGCTGTCTACTTCTCTCGGCTCCGTTAACTGGATGTATTCGTGGTTCAGTTGACTCTCTAGGGTTTCCAATGTTAACAACCATCTTTTTACTCTGTATAAAGGACCCAAACACAATCGTTGTTACGCATCGTCATGTTCAATTCAGTTTCGGTCAGACCAGCTTTATCCAAAAGTATAGGTAGCCATTCATCTGGCGCTCTTTTGTCGTCTGCATTAGGTGTAACAGCTTCGATCTGTGCATACCTTACCCTTTTACCATCCACCGTTATCCGTTCAGCTGCTGCTTTACGGAAGGTTTGATGGATTATACACTGAGAATCAACTGCACCGGGTTTTACGGTTGCGTTGTAATACTCAGCTACTTCTTTGTGGATGTTGGCAAATTCTCCTATCCTTTTGGTGTATTCCTGCCAACCTCTTGTAAAAGGACACGTTTCCGTGACCACACATAGATTGGTTGGACATTTTACCGTCTCAAAGGAAGATATTATCGACTCACCTTTGCGCAGGCTTTCTAGAAAATCATCCCAATTAGAATATTCTTCCTTAGGCATGCTTTTAGCGAGAGACGTTGCAAGGCTCATCAGATAGTTGTTCATGCCTGCAGCGCCCTGTTTATCACCTATGTCTTCCAAAAAGAGATAAGCAGCTACATCTACAAAGGGGTTATGACTTCCGAGAGTACCCATTCTATTTTCTTGCATATTTAATCTACCTCGTCTTTACCTCTAAGCCTAGCTCCTTTCATGAGGATACCATACACACATGCATAGTTCCTCAATAGGCTCCGAACGTATTCGGGATTGATCCCGATCTTTTCCAGGCTCCTCATTGCGATCTTAGTATCGCCTCGGAACCCTCGATTTGCCAACTGGACACATTCGAGTGGCTGATTCTCTACCGTTATATTCTTTGACACCTCTGAACGGTACTTCTGATGTATCACACAGAAGTTACATACCGCGGTGTTCTGAACGGTGTTGTTGTATTCCTCGGCAACTGCTTTGTCAGCTTCGGGTATCTCACCTACACTATAACGGATCCGCTCGATGGTCGGTGTGAATACGCACTCTTCCAGTGCATATATATATCCAACAACGTCCCCATCAACGTCTGTTATCGCTAGGTCGGTTAAAGCAGTCACGTCGCCTTCGATGGAGTAAGCCGTCCGACCTTCCTTCAACGCAACGTTAAAGGATGGCCATCCCATGTACGCTTCTTCACCGATTCTTTTAGCCAAATTCTCGCCCACTCTGGACCAGTATTGTATGGCGCCTTCTATTCCAGCTTTTTCACTCATATTTTTTATTAGAGAGACTAATGCAACATCTAGCACTTTACGTCACCTCCTTGGATTCTTCTACTTTCATGTATATCGTCCACCGGTTTCTCTTAGTGGTGAACACTTGATCGTCATCGATAAGTCTTTCAAGTATCTCCTCAATTTCTTCCTCCTCCAATTCCTCTATTTCCCTATTTAAACGTGCTAAAGTACATCCATCCTCTGGGATATGTGATAGCACTGTGTAATCTTCATCATATATATCTTCTTCTTCAACAAATTCTTCATCCTCAACCGTTTCCACCCTCTGGTAGACCATCCAACGGCCTCTTTGCTCCCTCTTAACCAATCCCTTGTCTGTCATGGATTCTAGTCTTTCTTCAACATCAGAAACCACATCACCTACGATCCCTTCTATTTTTGAGAGTGTGCCGCCATCAGAAGGGATAGAATAATAAACAAATCTCTCTTCTTCCTCCATATCAAAAGATGGGGTACTATCATCTGGTAAATTTTCTTTCATCTCTTCTAATTCATTCTCTAGAGATGATAATTTCATCTCATAGGCAGCCGTTTCTTCGTTGAACTTCCTCTCAAGGATTTCATATTTCTCCGCAGTTTCCTTTAACTCATCTAGATGACCCCATATCGTTTCTAAATCTTCAATACGAGAGAATATGTCGTCAAGTTTTTGTTCGAGCATCTGAGTACCTTCATCTAACTTGGTAGTCACCTTTTTTTCGATCCCATCCATCCGCTGATTTATATCGGTTGAAACATTGTTTACCCGATTCATCAAAGAGTTGAGTATCTGAGAATTACTACTGATGTTATCCTCTAGTTTATCGACCTTTTTTACCAATCTTGTGGTCTTGTCTATGGCAAACTCAAGGCCTTTAGACTTCATCATCGCTCTAAAGTTTCTAGGCTCAAACCCAGGGACATTTTCGACTAATTTTTTTAATAATTCGGTATAAGTACTGTGAACCTGTTTCGCAGAGATCAATTTTGTTTCGATACTGTTAACTAGATTTCTAACGTTGATGCGGCGACCGTCGAATTGAAAAAGTTCGCTACCGCTGGTTCTTGTTCTCATCATCTCTAATGTGTCGGTTACAATTTGTTGCGTAGCACGATCTCCAAGGTTTTGACGTAGGTTTGTCACCACATCTTCCAAGGTGGTTTCGTAAACGCTTTCAAGTATACCTGGAGGTATTTTAGAAACATCTAGGGTTTCACCATAACCTATCTCATCCATCACATCATGGAGTTTTCTATCAACGTCTGTAACTTTACCTTTAACAGTTTTTACCTTTTTATCAACTTCTTCCTCATCTACTTTTCTTCTAGCCTCTTCCCGCATCTTGGATAGTCTTTCTTCTGTATTTTGAACAAAATGTGTGAGGTTCTGACGGAGATCTTCCATATTATTCTTGAATTTTCCATAGTCCGACTCGATGTTTTGGAGTGTATCGAACAGCTGATTTTCTAACTGAGGAGTTTGCCCCGATGGTTGGGACTCTGTTCGTACTCCATCATTAGTTACATCTTCAGACATGTTATATTCTCCTTCAATACTTCTTCAACTTACGCTCTAGTTCCATCTTCCACAGTTTTTTGTACTCCTCTGCCTGGATATCCCCTATTAGCTTACGTACATGTTCATCCACTATAGCTTCCAAAAATTTGTGCCAAGTTTGATCATCCATGTATGGTGCTGAGGTGCCAAGTTGATTGAACGTTACTGATATGATCTGATCTACTTGACCTAGTCCAACTGTTTTCTCTATTTTCTTTTTGAAGAATTCAAGTATCTTTAGGTTCTTCTTGTAGGAACGAGTGTGTTTGAAACGTTCAACAAACATCTGCCTGGAAAGTTGGCTTAACTCTTCTTTCACTTCCTCAGAATAATTAGATAGAACTTTATCGGTCCAAGGTTTCTGTTCGAAAATATGGTCGAGTACCGCAGTTGTCTTGATCACCTCTTCAAGAAGTGATCCCATCTCTTCCATCTTAGATTGTTTGGATAAAAGAGATGCTAAAAACGAGTTGTCGCCGACCGCAGCAACTACCGCCATACCGCCTTTCCATCTCTCCAAAGAGAGTTCTAGATCCTCGATTTTCAGTTTAGCACATAGGTGTGGAAGATTAGATTTAAATGTGCTCAAAAGCCGAAATTGATGTGAATTTAGCTCATTAGGGATAGATGAAGCAAATATACGGCCATCGACGCCTATCAACAGATTGATATCGATGTCTGTTCGTTCATGTAAACGGTCCAATTCCATCTCCAGCATATACTTTACCTGTGAGACGTTCTCGGCTTCCATCCGTCTATCTAATTCCTTTTTTTTCACTGATGTTACGCTCAATTTGAACACACCTTAGTCTCGATATGGTGAAAGGATTATCTCCAGCAACTCATCTGGCGGATAATCATAATTCCACTCGTCACGCATGGTCTCTAGCTTACCTATCAAGTTCTCAGAAACATCCATGGCCTTAGCTCGATCTATCGATTCATCGAAGGATTTATCGAATTCTTGCTTGGCTTCTTTCTTCACTTCAACAGGTGTAGATCTAACAACAACCCCAACACCCCTAGCAAATATGTAAGGGTATAGTCCTTCACCATGACTCGTTCCTCTCATCTTAATTATCTTGAAGGTACGGTTGAAGGCCCCGCCAACCGGGAAATATTCCAGGTGGAATACACCATCAGAGAGATAAATTGGAAGTAAAACATCTTCTCCTACGATCTCTCCTGGTTTCGAGTGTTCCTCTACCGTTGCCATAACCGTCCCTAACTCCTTGAGAGGAGTAAATAGATTCTCGATAAGTTCCCGCTGAGAAAGACGGTCTTCAGTAGACCAAACGACTGGGGTTAGTGGGTCTATGGCCACTCTAGTCTTGATATCATAGTCTTTTCTAGCTTTCACTAACTTCGGAAGCTGTTCTTCTATCATCTCCCTAAAATTCTGTCCGCTTAGATGTATAAAGAACAGGGATTTCTCATGATATTTCTTCATATCCCAGCCCATCATCTTCGCTTCTCTCATTATCTGTTTGGGAGATTCTTCTAATGTTACGAACAATGCCTGTTCTCCTTTCTCTATACCTTCCATAATGAACTGTATGGCAAAGGTAGTTTTACCAGTACCACTGGCTCCTACTACGGTATAGGCTGAATTCTCTATCAGCCCCCCTTCGATAATAGGGTCAACGCCGTATATTCCGGTCTTTATCCGATTAACCATTTTATTCACCTTTTTATTCTTTATTTTTATCCTTATTCTGCAGTGTTTTTGAAACTAGTTGAGCAAAGCTTTTGCTTTTATCCGCCTCTTTGGCAAGATTAACTACTTCACCATCTTTTATCTCTTCTTCAGATGTTTCCTCTTGGAAACCTCGACTCAAAGCCTCAGCAAATGAGCTCGAATCTGCTATCTTACCAGATATCATCGACATCGTCTTCCAAGGAGGTTCGAAGTCCTCATCCTCATCGTCTATGACGCTTTTTCCATACTTATAGTATGTCTGGCCGATTTTAGTTAGTGTAAGATCATCCCGGATTATGTGATAATTCTTCAAAGTATCCAATCTATAATCAAATTCCGGTTTGATCAACCCGAGCTGCGAGAGAATATCATCAACATCGGTTTCGTCCTTGATGTGTTTTATGATTTTTTCGTCGGTAGTATCAAGGGCTATTCGATAGACGGCTAAGGGCTGCATTTCGACCCTAAACACACAGTGTTCATCACCTTCATTAACACAATTGGATTCAGTAGTCTCTGAAGGGATATTGAGATCCTCGACAAAAAAATCTGCAAGAGCATCCGATATTATGTAACATGTTTTTTTTCCACTGATATCGTTGTAAAGATTGCTTACCGGGTTGTCTTTGGCTTGAAACACCATGTAAAAATTTTCTTTTTTTGTGATCTCGAGTTTTCCTAACCCGATCTCCTCAAAAAGGTTGCACATGAATTGATAAACTGCTGTATTTTTGACCTGATTCGATGAAGAAGATTTTAATAGTTTTCTAGTCTCAACCGCAGGTACTCTGGAAGATTCTATTGCAGCTCTCAATGCAGATTCGATCTTAGTTAATTTACCAAGAGCTGCAAATTTTTTGGGTAAGCCACCGGCGTTACTACCTTCATCCATGATCAAAATCCTCCCATATCATCTAACTTTTCCATGATCACTTTCCCCTTCTCCGTTAACCCTTCTTCATCTTTAAGCTTTTCCCTTTCAGCTTGAGTTATGAGATCTTGGACTTCTTCTTCCGATATCTTCAATAGATCTGCGATGGCTTGATAATCTGTGATCCCCATCGACCAAATACGTAAAGCTGCTAACATGGGTTCTATCTCGTCCTCCTTGTACTTTTCTATGTATGGAAGTAACAGATACCTGAGAGCTAATAATTTCTCGGCATATTCTCCTTCTACCTTTACTTTTAGGGAAGGGATCTTGAATTCTAATTCAGGAGGATCCCTATTCAACACGTTGATGTATTCCAACTTATTGAGAGGTATCTCGTACCATTTATCTCCATCACGGAAGTATATATCTGAGATCGATAGATAAAGCTCTCCCTCTCTAAGGCAAATGTTGACTTTTACGTCCTTAACATCATGAAGTATTGCAAATTTTATATCGTCCACTTTTTGGGCCTTCAAAGAGCTAACACCTGTTTACTTTTAATAACCACGTCATTTAAAAAGATTTCGCTGTTTAGCATATATTATATCTTTATGGTAAATATAGTAATTGTTCCATCCAGTAATTGAAAATCACATATATGGTATATTTTGTAAACTTAACCGAATTCGATGACGATACGATCCGCTTTTAATAGGGGTTTTCTGTTTTTTCCTTCTTTAGAAAACTCCATAACACCGTTCCTTTCAAGAGCCATCAAATCGTCATAAACGTTCTTGTAATCCCTGTCTAAAGCCTTAGACAACCCCATGATAGAGGATACTTCATTTAAGCGTATGAAGTTAATTAATTCGACCCTTTTCGGGGTCAAACTTGCCATGGCATCAACTGTTGGGATCACTTTTTCATATTGGTAAGTTGCACCTTTTTCTAATGCTTGATGGATCATGAAGTCATCTACCATCACAGGATCCCTGCACCCTCCTCTAGCGGTTCGCTGTCTTAGCTTTTCTAAACTACCATAACTTATGGATATTTCATGCCGGAGATTACTTTTCTCTTCCGATGAATATTCTTTTATAAGTTTCAACCTCATGTGTTACACCCTAGAAAGGTCCATGGAGATCAAATTCTTACCGAAGATGCCGACTAACTCGACCACCTCTTTGAGGGTCTTTCCTCGGCATTGTTCGGTGGCTGTCAAGTTACCAGTATCATCATATCTGTCAACATGAGGCTGTTTTTGAAAATTGTCCCATCGTATGTAACGTTTCCATTGTTTATCTGACTTTACGAGGTAATTATAACTGTAAAAGATCATATCTTCATCTTTTTTTATCTCTACCACTTCGAGTTTTTCGTTGTCCTTTATTAGGATATCTTTTTTTTCAATTTTCAGTCAGAACACCTCCCCCAGTGGATAATCACGAAGTATGGATTTTAATTCTAATATATTATCTTCTGTTTCCTTTCTAACATTACCCTTCTGTATGATGGATCCAGACAGATCGATCTCTATATCTTTATAGGGATTATCTCTTTTCAAAAGACCCTCGAGAAGTGTATGTAGCAATTTACCATTATATTTTTCATATCCCCCTTCCATCAACACGGCTAGTTTTCCCGAATATTTATGGGCTAATTCCTGGGCGATAAAATGATAACTTTTAGAAGTTAATTTAAGTCCTACAACGCTGTCGGAGTAGTGTGAATCAAAACCGCTGCAAGCGAGGACAAAGTCCGGTGAAAACTGTAACCCTAGGGGGAAAACGATCTCATCACATATACGCTTGAACTCTATATCTCCAGCACCGGCGGGTAGAGGGATATTAACAGAATATCCTCTACCATCACCACTACCGATCTGGTGAGGATAACAATCATGGGGATAAAAACCATGTGGGTCTCTATGTATCGACACCGTAAGAACCGATGGATCATCAAAAAAAGCTCTCATAGTGCCGTTAGCTGCATGTCCGTCCCAATCTATTATCATTATCTTTGAATACTTGTGAGGTTTATACGCCTGTAACCACCTTGTAGCGATGGCGGCGTTGTTATATATGCAATAACCCCCATAATTATCAGGTAAAGCATGATGCCCTGGAGGTCTGACCAACGCAAAGGCTGCTTCATAACCCGATGTGATCCTTCTAGCTACCTCAATAGCACCTCCTGCAGAGTACCTTGCTGCAACACACGTACCCTTCTGGACATAGGTGCTATCGCCCAAAAATCCTCCTCCTTTTTTACAATAACCTTCCATGAATTCTATATAACTTTTCTCATGCACTCTCGCGATATCCTCATCTGAGGCCGGATCAAAATCCTCGATTAAATCATATCTTTTTAAAATATCTGTTCTATTTTTTATGTACTTGTACCCACTCTCTAATCTCTCTGGATTCTCTCTGCTGACTACTGATGCACGATGAATTTGGTGTTTCGGGGTATAAACTAGTGCACCTTTTGGATTACTCAAAGAAATACCTCCAACTGTACTCTAAAAACCTGATCATAGGTTCATTCCTCCGGCGGTTCAAAAAGGAATTCATATGAACTGGTAATGTAAACTAACATTATTTATCTTTTGCTTACAGATAGCTAAATATTCAAGAGATGAAAAACAGCAGGTTTAAAAATAGATACTCCCTTTTGGTATCTATGACAGTTACGATCGATGGAAAATCATTAAAGATAGTAGATGTCCATAAAGTCGCTAGAGAAGGAGCAAAAGTGCAGATAGATCCAAAGTGTATAGACATTATCAAAAATTCTCGAGATACCGTCGAAAGGGTTTTGAAAGAGGGAAAAACGGTCTATGGCATCAACACTGGTTTTGGTGAACTAGCGAACGTTAGAATAGAAGAACAAAAAACAAAAAAGCTACAGAAAAACCTAGTTAGAAGCCATGCTAGCGGAGTAGGTAAACGACTAGATGAAGAAATCGTGAGGGGGACTATGCTTTTACGTGCAAACACTCTGGTCAAGGGGTACAGCGGAGTTCGACCCATTCTACTAGATACTCTTGTAGCCATGCTTAACCGGGGTGTACATCCTATAATACCCTCTCAAGGCAGCGTAGGTGCCTCAGGCGACCTAGCACCATTAGCACATATGTCATTGGTACTGATCGGAGAAGGTGAAGCATATTATAAAGGAGAGAAGATGAGCGGTGGAGAGGCGATGAAAAAGGCAGGTATCGATCCCATCGAGCTTCAAGCTAAGGAAGGATTGGCACTTCTGAATGGAACACAAGTGATGACTTCCATCGGTGCCCTGGCTATTCGTGATGCATACGTTCTACTAAAATCTGCTCTGGTCGCAGGGGCTATGAGTCTAGAAGCCCTGAAAGGAACTGCTGCGGCCTTCGACGAGAGGATACATGAAGTAAGACCTCATCCAGGACAAGTAACTTGCGCAAAGGTACTCAGGGATATAACGAAAGGCAGTGAGATATTGAAGTCCCATGAGGATTGTGACAAAGTACAAGATCCATACACACTAAGGTGTATGCCCCAGGTATATGGTACAACATTAGACTCCCTTGAACATGTGAAAAAAGTGGTCGAGATCGAGATGAACTCGGCAAACGACAATCCACTGATATTCTCGAATGGCGACATACTTTCAGGAGGAAATTTCCATGGTCAACCTATCGCTCTAGCCATGGACCTATTAGGAGCGGTAGTTGCTGAGATAGGAAACATCTCTGAACGAACCACGGACAAATTGATGGATCATCAAGAAAGTGGGTTGCCGCCATTTCTTACGAAGGAACCCGGTTTGAACTCCGGATTTATGATCGCACAATATACCGCCGCTTCTTTAGTCTCTGAAAATAAGGTCCTTGCACATCCTGCCTCTGTTGATTCTATACCGACATCAGCAGGGCAAGAAGATCATGTGAGTATGGGTACCATCGCCGCTAGGAAGGCGAGGGATATCTTATCAAATGTCGAGTATACTATAGCTATAGAACTGTTATCAGCCGCCCAAGGTCTAGAGTTCATTGAGATGTCACCTGGTGAAGGAGTTAAGGAGGCGTATAAGGTTATAAGAAGATACGTAGAAGCTTTAGATGAAGATAGGACTCTAGCTCCGGACATAAAACTGGTTAGAGATTTAATCAAAGATGGGATAGTAACAAGAGCGGTCGAGAAGCTCTTAGGGAATATGTTTTAAGATAAAATTTTAAATCCCTCCCCCTCCATCTGCGATATCATGGCCTACGAACTCAGTCGTTTCGAAAAGATGACATTATTAGCTCTTGATGAACTCGAAGGTAAGGGTACTCCGGAGGAGATAACAAAAGTGGGTGAATTTGAACAACAGGCACAGGTTATGAACGCGGTTTCATGGCTGAATTCAAAAGGTTTGGTAGAAGTACACGATCAAGAAAGAAAATATTTTTCTCTTATGAAAAAAAGTGCAGGCTCTGCCGATCTTCCGGAACGTACTGCCTTAAAGTATTTGAAAAAGGTCGGTGGAAAATGCACGGTTGAAGAGATGCAGGAAGAAAGTGGCTTGGGTAAGAAGATAAGTGGTATCGCACTTGGTTGGCTCAAAAAGAAAAAGTGGGCCAACATTGTAAAACAAGGGGGAGAAACATGGTTGGAGATAACGAATAAAGGTAAAAAAGCTCTACGTGGGAAGGGTAAAGACGAGGAATTGATAGTTCAACTCCTGAAGGAAGGAGAGCTATCCGAGGAGGATATCGATATTTACGCTGCTAAGAAGTTGCTTTCTAGAAAAGAGATATTGAAAGAAAGGGTAGAAGTTACAAGGACAATAGAACTCACTTCAGAGGGATACGATGTGATAAAATCCGGGATAGAGATAAAACCAGAGATAACACAACTTACCCCAGAGATAATACGAACCGGTGCCTGGGAGGAAGCACACATCCGGCCTTACGATGTAAAAGCCTTTGCACCAACATATTATGGTGGTAAGAAACATCCACTTCGTCGTGAACTGGAGGAGATAAGAAGGGTGTTTTTGGAGATGGGGTTCACCGAGATCAAGTACGACTTCATACAGCCAGCCTTCTGGAACATGGACTCTCTATTCATACCCCAGGATCATCCTGCTAGAGACCTTCAAGATACACATTATTTAAGGAGACCAGAGAAAACGGAGGTAAAGGGAAAGCAGGTTGAAGAGGTCAAAGCCGTGCATGAAAACGGTGGTAATACAAGGTCTCATGGATGGGGGTACGATTGGTCTTACGAAGAATCGTGCAGAAACGTTCTCAGGACCCATACCACTGTGACGACAATCAGGGCCCTTTCGGAGAATCCAGACGCACCGCAGAAGTTTTTCGCTGTAGATAGGAATTTCAGGAGCGAGGCAACCGATGCAACTCACCTTTCCGAGTTTATCCAGATAGAAGGAGTGGTTATGGAAGAAAACGCTAATTTAAACATGTTGATAGGCCTTCTAAAAGAATTCTACAGTAAGATGGGATTCGACGATGTTAAGGTCCGTCCCAGCTACTTCCCATTCACCGAACCTAGTGTAGAGGTATTCGCAAAGTATGGTGACGATTATCTTGAGATGGGGGGCGCTGGTATATTCCGAGAAGAGGTGACCTCACCCCATGGTATAAAGGTTCCAGTGCTTGCTTGGGGCCTTGGTTTGGAGAGACTTGTGATGCTGCGGTTGGGAATCGACGATATCAGAGAACCGTACAAGAACGACCTCTCGTTATTGAAGAGCTATTCGTTGCTGTAGTTCAATATTCGATGGTCCAGATAACGTACTCGTTAGCACTGTTATATACCCAGTAACCTTGACCAGGCTCGAACTCGAAGTTAATTGGATCTAGATCATAAACGATGTTGTACTCCGCAGCGGTGTTAAAGTACCCGATCTTGGTTACTTCGCCTGGTAAACAGTGATTTCCAGCGTTTTCGCTTGGTATGCTTATCATGTTCCAACCTGGCAATAATGCATTTGATGTCACCGTGGGTAATCTTCCCCATATGGATAGTTCAGCATCTTCGTTCATCCTTATCCACATACCGATATTATGGTCCCATGAATGCAGGTTGTTGTAATGTTCCGCCCTATCAGGAACGTGACTATTCCATTGATCCGCGTGTGTGTCATAATACATCAGAGATTCATAACTACCTTCGATGGATCCTAAAACTGAACCTATATACACGTTATCCGGTATCACTGGTAAAGACACGAACTGCCATCCTTCACTCTCTGCATATGAAAAAAGATCCATGCTGAATTGTAACCGAACTGGAACTTCAGCTAGAGGATAATTATCATTGTTATCTCCTCCGGGAACATCAAATTGATCGTCCACTATCCCGTCTGGTCCATCCTCGTCCTGGTCCGAGCCCCCGTACTCATCCGGATACGTATGAGTGTCCCAGTAGTTACCTCCGGAAGGGTAACCGTTATCCCAGATGTTATTTCCCTCATCCCAAACATGGTTACTGTTAGCCTCGAAGATATTATGATAGAACTCATTATCATTTGAAGAGAAACTCTGCACACCGTTTTGCCCATGGTTCCATATGTGATTGTAGATCATGAAATTTATATTTGAGTGATCAAGATCGATCCCAGCCCAATTGTCGTGTATGTTGTTGTTGTACAATAGATTTTCAGAGGAATTCGAGAGACGAACACCGTTCATATTGCTTCCGATTATCTCGTTGTCTTCTATCTGATTGAACATGGAATCTGAGATATAAACCCCTGCTGAGTTATTACTAATTAGGTTGTTCCTGATACTATTCTCGTTTGAAGAGATCACTTCTATTCCAGCATCGTTGTTGTAAGATAAGGTATTGTTCAGTATGGTATTCAGATCGGAGTTTGATAGATTAATTCCTTGATGATCATTGTAGGATATCGTGTTATCCGTGATTTTATTCCAATGTGAATCCCATACCTGTGTGCCGTGGGCATTATCTTTTATCTCGTTACCACTGATCAAATTATCATGGGAATGATGGACGTATATCCCCGTCCACATCCAGGTTATCGTGTTATTCAGTATGTGATTTTCGTATGACTCCCATAGGTTGACCCCATCGCCGCCATTTGAAATATCGTTGTGCTCGATTGCATTGTAAGAAGAATTGCTTAAATGTATCGCATTGTCGTTATTTGATGCGGTGTTACCAAGGATGACATTCTCCGTGGAATCATACAAACCTAGGGCAGTCCATCCGTCGTTGTTCGAGATGTTATTGTTCAATATGAGGTTATGATGAGAATCCCATATGTGGAATGCTGAGTCGTTGCTGTCCGATAGACGGTTATGTTGAATTCTATTATCATCAGACATACCTAGATTGATACAGGTCCAAAGCGTGTCGAAGATGATGTTGTGTTCCACTGTGTTACCAACTGCATCCCAATGATGAACACCTATTTCAGAAAATCCGATAGTGTTGTTTCTGATCATGTTTCCAATGTCGTTATGGTAAACCTCTATACCTATCTCTTCATTGTTGAATAGATTGTTTTTTTCCACCACATTGTTATCGCTGTATGCAATGGCGATGCCCCAGATGTTAGCGTGGATTTCGTTTTCGTATATGTGGTTATACATCGAATCTACGACCATTATCCCCTCGTCATAATTGCCGCTGACGTTGTTATAGGCGATGACGTTGCCGTTACTGGAAAACTCTATGTAGATCCCAACTTCACTCTCAAAGAAGGTGTTGTTGACTACCGTATTATCGTTCGATCCAAAAGCTATAACCAGAGCGTCCCACGTCTCGTGTGAGATCTGGTTATCTTGGATGAGGTTATCACTGGAAAACTGAAGATCGATAAATGCTGGAGAAAGTTGATTGTTCTCGATCACACTTTGATTAGAGAATCCCAACTGTATGGCCCAGGCGTCCTCCTGCCAACTGACCGTAATGTCTGTACAATTGGCTAGTATGACCTGGCCGGCACTCATCGGTATAGTGTCTCCGATTTCGTCCTTCAAATAAAAAACAGGATTACCGTTCACGGTGTTCGTGGTATCGATGGTGTGTGTGTTCCATTGCTCTAGGATATCACCAAATATCAGTATCCCATTATCAGTCATATCATTTTCTGCCACATAAGAGTGAGTACAATCCCAGATCCCGATGGCCCCGTAGTAGTTCCCCCAGTATGTGTTATAGATGATATCGTTGTTCTCTGTTTCGAATAACATCACACCTACTCCGTTCCCATAAACTGTATTGTTAACAAAGGTGTTATCACCGGCTCCCTTCACAAATATTCCGGCACCGCTGGCGAATATCTCGTTTCCCTCGATCAAGCCGTTATTTGTGTTATTCAATTGGATACCGGAGGGCCATTGATGCGGGGGATTGAACGCTTCATAAATCATCGCATCGTAGAGAAGACAATCCCTGATGATAAAGTGCTCATCAACGTTCCCGATATAGATGGCGTTTTCATGGTCGGTGGCGTCGATATCATAGCCTTCGATGATCCACGGGTCCATCTCGGTACCACTACCGGGCCATCCCTCTGCCGCGGCTTGTTCGGCGAAGTCATCATCACCAAGTATAAAGATGGGATCACTGGGTGTATAGTCATCTAAGGAAGGGGGGGCATCCATTGTTTTCATACCATCGATAGATGAAAGGTATCCCATATTAGGTGCCAAGCGAGGAGAATATGTCATTTCATTTCTTTCGAGCCACAGGTTGTCAAATTTGTTTCTAGAGGTTCGCTCTCTCATCATCTGACGATCATCTGATCGGGGATCGGAAGGAATAGACCTTTCAGTCGTGACCGACTGTTCAGTTCCCTCGATAACATCTTCTGACATATCGGGACTTCCAATCACGATCAAACCACTTAGGACCAGGAGAACACACAATCCATATACTATTATTTTATTATACATTTATAACACCAAATTATTCTTATATTGCGATGTTTTTCATGATATAAAATCTTTATTAAGGAATATCAACAAATCGATATGTGGATTGAAAAACTCTTATAAAAAATAAGAGAAAGGAAACGGTTTTGATGAGCCGATCACAACTCATCTTCTAGGGGGGACTGTTCAAACTCATCCACAGGTTCCTGCGGCGGTTCCGGATATGGTTCCTGATACTGCTCTTCGTAAGGCTGTTCCGTATAAGATTCATCGGTCGGCTGTCCCTTCTTACCTCGCATCAGTACCAGTACAACAGCGATCACTATTATGATGATGAATGCTAACAGCATCCACCAGTAGTCGGATAGAAGGTTTATAATACTCGTTTCATCATCATTATCTTCATCAATCGGTAGTGCATCGATATCTTCCTCTATGAAATAGGCTGTCAGTTCCTTGTTTGAATCCATGGTAATTTCAATCGAAGCCTCTTCTCGCTCATCGACAGGGTTATCACCGGTCCAATGGCTGAATACCCACCCATCAGCAGGGATCGCTTCTATCACTACCATCGTGCCTTCGTCGTAGTTATGCGTACCCACCGATGGATCTGTGTTCCCTTCACCTACCCTACCGATGGTTAGTGTAAAAATCACATCATATTCATCGACCACGGTCACGATAGTTTGCTCTGATGATACTCCATCGTATGTTGCGGTCACATGATATTCGCCTGAAGTATCCTCATTGAATACTCCATTTACATCGGTACCTTCCCAGGAGAAATCTCTTATCGTGTCAGTGATCAGGTTACCGTACTCATCATAGGCTTCAGCGGTGAACTGCAAGTTGACACCTGCCTCTACTTCCGCCTCAGGATATGGTTCTATGATCACACTATGGGTCGTTCCGTGTGTTACGATCACGGTGACGATGTCCGAGGTTATCTCCTCATAGACAGCTGATACCTGGTAACTACTTGCAATCTCTTCGCTAAAGGCACCGTTGGAATCCGCACCGTTCCAATCGAAGTCTGTTACCACATCCGTTATCAGATTTCCATATTCATCTAAAGCCTCTGCGCTGAACTCCAACTCTTCTCCCGCTGTTATCGTCTGTACATCAGGAGGTGAGATGATCACAGTATGAACATCTCCTGGTTCTACTATAACATATGTCACATCGGACACCACTGTACCATAGGAGGCGGAAACCTCGTAATCGTCAGCAAC
>PWKY01000020.1 GCA_003560595.1 Thermoplasmata archaeon
AGTGGGAGATTATAGGGTTTTGATCAAATTAAAAAAGAAAGAAGAAAAAATATTCGTGGGTACATTGGGACATAGAAGAAATATCTACGATTGAGAGTTTTGTATCCCACGAAAACTTCCCCAAATTCGAAGATGCGATGAAAATAATTGACTATTTGATAGAAGAACTGAAAAAAATGGACGATGAGTTTATATGATTTTCATCAAACGCCTGGCCATTCACTCGAAGATCATAAAATTTTTCGATTACTAACGATCTCCACAGAACAAGCTTTCCTCTCCGGAAACCCACCATTCAAACGCCCATCTACACAACGCTTCAAGATATCTCAAAACCATGTTCGGATAAGGCGCGAACGACCTCTTTTTTAACATCATCATATTTGGGCGGATTGACCAGAAGCACCTCAAGGTCCCTCGACCATTCCTCTTTAGATATGCTTATGGAAACCTCACCGGTCCTGCCCACTACCGCCATCTTTTCAAGGAACAATTTCTTGTTCACAGGAGTATCCTGTTTCAACAAGAACCAAACATCGTAGAGGTCTCTTCCCTTGGATCTGGAACTCAAAGCGCGCAGTTTTTCTGCAAAGACCTCCTCCTTTTGAAGACCAAAAGCCGAAAGCACCCTGACCTCGGGATATTCAAAAAATAGTCTTGTCCATTCAGGCTCTAACAACACATCTTCTCTTTTTGATATCTCGATATTGATATTACCCATGGATTTTTCAGAACCTCTGTAAAGAGGACCACGATATCTCAATCTTCCGTTGAACGATATATCTTTATCTTCCACTTTATCAAGCATAGCTTCCACACCGTAATGCATCAAACTCCCGGCAGTCTCACTCAAGATCGCCTCTATCTTCACCTCACCGTAAACAGTAAAATCCAGATCCTCCGAAAATCTGTCCAAACCGAAAGCGTGTTTCAAGTAAGTTCCGCCTTTGAAAACCAGGGAACCATCTCTACGATAAAGCTCATTCAAGAACAGGGATTGGATATAATCCTGTTCAAGAACGTGAAAAGGCAATTCCTTCCTATGGATCTCTCTCAATTGGCTTCTTGTTATCATCTTACATCCCTATCAACATACAATTTCCATTCCGAGTTCAACGCGGATCCCTTTTGTTTGGGGTCGAGTTTTGTGTAGGTATCGATCAGTTCTTTCAGCTCTTCCTTATGGAACTCTATGTCTTGTTCTTCCAACAGATATCCCAAACGGGAGGCCACTGCGGAACTTCCGGTCAACACACAGTACTCTATGAGCCTATCCGTATCCAGCTCATCCGATATGGCTTCCCGTATTTGAGATATACCGCCAGAGTACTCCGGATGCCTTAAACAGTCGATCACGGTCTTCTCTATATCGGAAACTACCACTTTATCATATCTCTCGTATCCGAAATACAGGGATTTTTTTACGGTAACGTACTTGACCTTCTGCCCCTGAAACCTTAATGACTTTTTTCTCTTTGTGGTAACAAGGAACACCGTCCTCGGAACTTGATCTGTCATGTTGTGATAGTGTAGAGCACTCCAGAAAGCGATGTAAGACGGTTGAAATATATGGGGTACGATCTCGTATATATCTAATTCATTCCACATCTCGGTCAATATGTATTTGCCTTTTTCCACCCGTTTGACCAGATCCTTCTCCACCATATTACCGATTATCCGATAAGTGTTCTCTTTGGACGTATCCAGGAAACGAACGATATCTTTGTTGGTGAACACGACCATATCCCTTGATCTGATCTCTGAGATCAGCTGAGCTTCCCGCCTAGCGATACTTTCCATGTAATCATGTTATACGCTAATCATATAAATAGTTTACACAATTTACAATAAATCGCACATCGGTAGCAATACACTCAAAGATAATAAAAAACACACCCTATCACATACTCTAGTTTTTTTCAATGCATATAGTCCCGTTGAAAAGGACTATGGACGAAATGAACTCTAAGGGTCAATAAAAGCAAACTACTTGTAATCCATGTAACGTAAGTAACCAATAATGGTTATAAAAACCAACAATACTAGAAAGCTTGAAGAAGAAAGATGAATCCATCCTACAAAAGAACTTGCGATCGTTTAGATAAAATTTATTTTAAAAAGAATACGAACATTATAATCGTTACACATGGTATTATCTTATCAAATATTGTAGCATGGGGGTTGAAATTGACTCTTGATCCGTTAAAGGAGGTAGATGAAGACCTTAAATGAGTTACCTAGTTCGTTTATTATATTCTGTCAACGACTTCTTATATCAGCAAAAATACCGAGGATACCCAAAATCATATATCGGCTTATACCACTCTACACCGGTATCAACACGGGTGCCGATCATGCATGACCATACCTCAGAGATGAAATTTAGACCCCAACTGGTGGGTAGGGATGCCGAACTTGCCCAGTTGACCGGCGCTTTGGATGCTGTCGTAGGGGGTAATGGCTCCACAGTAATCATATCCGGTGAAGCCGGCATAGGTAAGACGAGGCTGGTCGAGGAACTCATATCGGCAGCTGAGGAGAGGGGCGCAAAGATCATCAAAGGGTGGTGTCTGGCAGAGAGTCTTGAACCCCTTATGCCCATACGAGAGGCACTCAGGGATACAGATCTATTTCACCTTATAGCTGAAAGCCCGCCGCCAAAGGTGATCTCAGCTTATCTGATAAACAAGGGGGGGATGCTGATAACAAAAGCCGAAAGAGAAGAAACCGACTTGGACCCGGATATATTCGCCAGTATGCTGTCCGCTGTGGAGAACTTCGTAAGCGATTCGCTGGCCATGATGGGTGAAGAGGCGGGTAGCAAGCTCAACACCATCGGTTACGGTGAGCACGACATACTTATACAAACGGTCGGCGATCTGTCCATGGCTACCGTGATAGAAGGTACCAACAGCGAATTTTTGATAGACGATATGAAAAAAACACTAGCCGATATCGGTACCGAGTTCGATGACTGGGACGGAGATATGGAAAAGACAGTGAATGTACAACCCAAGATAGATTGGTTCATCCTATCTAGAAAATATCAGGGTAGATATCTGGTCGACGATCCGAAGATCAAGCAGGAAAATCAGTTCGACAACGTGCTAAAGGGTCTGCGAAGGATAGCTTCCGAGCAGCCCATAGTACTGTTCTTGGACGACCTTCAGTGGGCCGACCCGACAACGTTGAACCTGGTACATTATCTTTCAAGGAATACCAGAGATCACGGGGTCCTCATTTTAGGTACGTATCGACCAGAGGATATCACTCCAGATGTCGTTGATGGGTACGGCGGTAAGACACATCAACTAAAGATCGCGATGCAGAACATGAGTCGAGAGGGGCTCTTCAAAGAGATAAAACTCAACCGCCTGGACGTATCTATGGTGGAAGACTTCGCCGCTAAAACACTCGGTGAAATCGATCTAAAGGAAAACTTTGTAGATCGAATTTATCATGAGAGTGAAGGAAACCCCTTGTTCCTCCTCGAACTGATACAGATGCTGGTCCAGGAAGAACACTTGATAGAGGAAGATGGTGTATGGACCATTGAACGATCCATGGATGAAGTGCACATCCCTTCGAAGATATATGACGTTATCGTCAGAAGGTTGGGGCGATTGATGAAAGAACAGAGCGAACTGCTGGAATGTGCTAGTGTGATCGGTGAGGAATTCGATAGCCAAGTTTTAGGGAGTGTAACTGGGTTGAAAAGGATAGATCTACTCAAAAACCTCCACGAGATAGAAAGGATCCACAATATTATACATTCCATAAAGAAGAAGTACAGGTTCGACCACAGCAAGATACGTGAGGTCCTATACAACGATATAAACGAAGAGTTGAGGATAGAGTATCATCGTATCGTTGCCAAGAGCCACGAAGAACTTTACAAAGATAACTTAGAAGATGCTGTGGAAAATATCGCATACCACTACTACAAAGCGGAGGATGAAAGAGCCGTCGAATATCTTTTGGATGCGGGAGACAAGTCGAAAGATAAGTATGCGAACATAGAGGCCGAGAGGTTCTACCGCAACGCGTTGTCTATCATGGGTGAAGGAGATAAAAGGTCAATTAGAGCACATGAAGGTATGGGAGACGTTCTCGTTACTATCGGAGAGTATGATGATGCACTGGAAAACTACAAGAACGCTCTGGAGATAGAGGATGATAACAAAAATAAAGCGAGGTTGTACGGGAAGATAGCCGGAGTTTATACTGTTAAGGGTGAATTCAACGTATCTATTGAATACGCTGACGAAGGCATGTCGCTGACCACAGAAGATGATGTGGAGGTGTGTGGACTGCTTAACAGGAAAGGGTGGGCATATATAAGGCAGGGCAACTACGACACAGCCATGGATATCTTCGAAGAAGAAAGAGTTCTGTCGGAGAGACTAGATGAGAAAAAAGATTATGCACAGGCGTTACACGATACAGGCTCGATTAATCTCATGAAAGGTGATTATGACGAAGGTGAGGACTATCTTAAGAAAGCATTAACCATAAGGAAGAAGATAGAAGATGTAAAGGGGATGGCGAATTCGCTCAACAACATCGGGAACAGCCACTATTTCATAGGCCAACTAGATAAGGCGCTTCAGTACTTCCAGAGTAGCCTGGAGATGCGGGAAGAGATGGGGGATAAAAACGGGATCGCTGGATTACTGAGCAACCTCGGAGTCATCTACGGTAATAAAGGCGAGCTAGATAAAGCACTGCAATACTACCAGCGGAGCCTGGAGATGCATGAAGAGATTGGGGATAAACACGGGATCGCGTTGTCGTTCAACAACATCGGGTTGATCTACAGTGATAAAGCCGAGTTGGACAGGGCGCTGCAGTACTTCCAGCGGAGCGTGGAGATGAAGGAAGGGATAGGGGATAAATATGGTATCGCGGATTCGTTTAACAACATCGGGTCCATCTATCGTTATAAAGGCGAGTTAGATAATGCCCTTCAACACTATCAACGGAGCCTGGAGATGCGGAAAGAGATAGGAGATAAGAGAGGCATAGTTATATCTCTGTGCTCCATAGGTAAGGCCTGCATCAAAAAAGGCGATCTAGATAAGGCGAAAACCAATGCAGAAGAGTCACTAAAAGTATCCCTGGATATCGGATTTAAGAGTGGTATGGGTGTTAGTCACAATATACTGGGCACGGTTCATAGAGATCAGGGGCGATGGAAAGAGGCAAAGGAAAAGTACGAGAAAGGGATCGAGATACTGGGAGATATAGGAGATAAAACAGAGTTGGCAGAGGCACGTTACGAGTACGGGCTCATGTGGAAAGCCAAGGGAGACCGAGGGCCTGCCGAAGAAAATCTAACGAAAGCTCTCTCCATGTTTGAAGAGATGGGGATGAAGCTCTGGATAGATAGGGTGAAAAAAGCACTTTCGTCGTTATCGGAAGATGAGTAGATCCCCATGAGAGCGATGGATAAATCATATATAATATAAAAATTATTTATTATCGGGTCTATATGATGGAACGGATCAGGAAACGCCGGAGAGTACATTTGAATCGTTCTTCCAAAGGGTCGAAGAGGATGATGGAGAAGGTGCCAGGTTGAGGATACACCACGAGACAGATTCATTCCGCAACTATGAGGTGATCATGTCCATAGAGGGCTACGTAGGAACCATCTCTCGGACAGTATCTTGAACGCTCTGATATCGTACCCGGCTCTGAAGGGGATATGAGAATTGCGTGGAAGCAACGCATGAATCAAGAACTATCACCCATCCATCGTATTTGGAAAAAAGGGATAAATTAGAGTTCAGCCTACCATAAGTTTCCTTGCCGTAAACATCTGTTCTATACACCCTCTCAGTCACACCTCTAAGAAACACTTCAAGATATCTTAAAACCATGTTCGGATAAGGCGCGAACGACCTCTTTTTTAACATCATCATATTTAGGTGGATTGAATAACAATACCTCTAGATCTTGTTCCAATTCCTTTTAGATATTCCTATAAAGACCTCACCGGTCCCATGCACAACCTCCATCTTCTCAAGGAACGATCCCTTGTTTTCTAAAGTATGGATAAGATACCGACTATCAGTGTTATTATCCCGATTATTGTCTGGAAGGAACCGAGCCATTTGGAAACCTTGTGCAGGCTATCTCCGATGGCGGGTAATGTTTGTAATATGCCTGCAGCGAGCATTATACCAGCTATTATCAGCATAATACTTGTTAGACTACCGAATTTCCAGATACCCACTATAAGGGCGATTATCCCGATCAGACCCTGAAAGCTTCCCAACCATTTTGCGAATTTCTCCAGATGTTCTCCAAAAGCTGGTATGACTCCGAGGAGCCCAGTCAATAGGATGAGGCCTGCCAATATCGCAATTATCCCTTCAATCATGTTATCACTGCTGATAATCTCATAGAGGCATTTAAATATTGCCTCAGTTTATTTAAAACAACATAGTTGATGTGCCGGGAGTATCACATCCACAACCGATGGATTTAAAGATTACCATGGGGTCAATCGAACAGTAAACACTCCATCTTATTGATATGCCGGCTGATATGATTGTCAAACTCACCACAGTGCTGAGTGGTGTACTCTATGGGTGAAAAGAAAAAATAGATATAGGCTCAAGAGCTATCACAGGGTACGTTCGAGACGAACGGATAAAAAGATCATAGAAGGGTTGAACATGAACAGATTGAATATAGTCACTCTAGGTACGAAAGATATGGTAAAGTCCCACGAATTTTACAAAGAACTCGGTTTCCATACGTCGGTCAGAGGAGATAAATCGGACCCGGACATAATCTTCTTTAAGAACGAAGGAACGAGGATCGCACTCTATCCCTTGGATGAGTTGGCTTTGGACATCGACCGAGATCATCCACCCGAGATAGTGAGCGGTTTCTCCGGGATCACTTTAGCTCACAATGCAAGATCAAGACAGGGAGTGGATGAGATATTCGAGAGAGCGAAGAAGGCCGGAGCCACCATCTTAAAGGAGCCAAATGAGACCGATTGGGGAGGCTATGGTGGATATTTCACCGATCCCGACGGTCATCACTGGGAAGTAGCATATGGTGAGATGTGGGAATTCGATGAGTGCAGCATGCTGGTGATCGATGATGGATAGGGAGTGCATCGAGATCGACCTCTCTGCAGCCGAGCTGTTCCTCTCCTACATCGACGACAAGGTGAACATCGATGAGGTCTGGGATCACGACGCCTACAAGATAATAAGGGAACACGCTGAAAAGCTGAGAGGCGGGCTGAAAAAAAAGCAGATAGAGAGAGCGGTGAGGGGAGAAAAGAGTGATTATTACGGCATCTCAGACATCAGCGAAAATCGGGAAAAGATCGAAAATTTGATGGAAATCGTCAAAGAAGAGGGGGGTAGCTGGTCAAAAGTCATGAAAACGGAGCTCGATAGAGTGGTACCTGATGAAAAGAAAGATATCACCATATACCCGGTCTTCGGATACGATATAGGCATCGGACTTGAGGAAGGTGTATGCATAAATCTGAACGAGGAACTGTTCTTCGATGATCCACGTCATCTCCTGTATCTAGCTATACACGAGTGCAGTCATACATTATACAGTAGGGTGCACGGATTGCCGAGTATCGATGAAATACGATCGATAGAAGATGGGATCTCTTTCTTCAATACTTTGATCCAAACCGAGGGCTATGCGGTTTACACACCGTTGAAGTTGAGACTGGATGAAGGATATACAGGTTCTGAAGAACATTACATCACCGCCGATTACCACGTTATCTCAGACCATGAAAAGATGAGACAAGTTGTTAAAGATCATGACGAACTCCGTGAAGGCCTAAAAGATTCAGAAAACTGGTCCCTCGAAGAGTACATGAACAGAGCTTTCGGTGAAAAAAGATTTCCCTACCGTATCGGGTGCGGTATGGTGGACCGCATCGAACAGGAGATGGGTATGGATGAAGTCATAAAGGCATTCTACATGGATGCAGATGAATTCGTAGATAGGTATGACCAACTATTGGATGAGTACAGATGATCGAATGGAAACTCAAAAACACTTCCTATTTTCAACTGTCGATAAAGATATGTGCAAAATCGTAAGGTAAGTTTATATCTGTGCAGGTTATCATATTTGGTGGTGTAATGATGGGTAAAGATAGAATTAAAAAATTTGCAGGTAATTTCCTGTTCAGGATGGCTGAGAAGGGGTATAAAAAGAAGAAGAGAGAGATCGTCGATAGTATCGAAAAGGAAAGGAACGAAACAGATAAGACGACCATGGAGATAATCGAAACCTTCGCCGAAAACAACAAGGAAGATGCCTATTGGGTTTGGCTGATCTATAATTTAGACATGGGGATAGAGTTAGATACAGAAAACTATGAAGACCCCATCTTTAGCGGTAGATGCATGGGATGCGGGGAAGTATTCACTTTCACTGAAAACGATAAGAAAGAAGGTAATGTAAAGTGTGTAAATTGCGAAAAAACTTACTCAAGAAATGATATATTTGCACACTAAGACAGACCAAAAAAGATTAAAGTTTAAACTACTATCTTCACTTAAAATATGAGCAAGTTCGACCCCGAGCATGCGGATAAACTAGACTCCAAAGACAGACGTCCGGAGGATATACTCGATCTTTTGGGCATCGAAGCAGAGGACACAGTGCTTGACTTGGGAGCCGGTACCGGCTTTTTGACCATCCCTCTTTCCAAGATGGTAAACAAGGTTTATGCAGTTGATGTGCAGGAAGAGATGTTGGATAAGTTAAGAAAGAAGTGTGGCAGATGTGAGAATGCCGAGATATTATTGAACCGAGAAGGGCACATCCCGGTACCATCGGATGATGTTGACAAGGCCTTTCTGGTCAACGTGCTGCATGAGATAGATGATAAAGGTACGTTCGACGAGTTATACCGTGTTATCAAAGGAGGAGGGAAGATATGCGTTGTAGACTGGGATAAAGATGCGGAAGGTGATGGAGGACCTCCTTTACAGGAAAGGTTTACACTAGGCGGTGCTGTGGAGCTTCTGGAGGAACACGGATTTAATGCATTCACCTCCGGTAAAAGAGAAGATCATTTTTATGCGTGTTTTCGAAAAGAGTAGTCAGATGATATCAGATGAAAAGGTGGATCATCGTTTCTCACCTGGAGTATATCCTTCACTCGGTCAAAGCTATAGCACGGACAGGAGAGCCGTCACCATCTTTGATCTTTAGTGGTAGCCCGTAGAAGGTGAATGTTCTGTTCTTTGGAAGAAGCTCTAGATCAACCAGGTTAGTGTATGTTACAACCCCGTTCTCTAACAAAGCCCGTTCTAAATCCAGATCGATCATACCTCCAACGAAGGGAGGTCCTGCAAGGAGTATCTTCTCCAATAGTTCAACACCCACCTTACTAACAAAGAACAATCCCATACCCTTCGGAAATACATCTTCAGGATCGACCACTTGGGCATCACCGAAGAATTGGGTAAGCGGTATCTCATCTAGAGTTCTTCCATCCTCAACCATGTGGGAAAAGGCATCTACATGGGTGCCGGTGTGTGTACCAACATTCAACTCCCTGAGCTCCCAAGAATGTTTTTCATGTGTATTGACTACCGTTATCTTAACTTCGGGATCTCCTGGATACACCTTCATACCCGGTTTCAGTTGTGCTGTCAGATCTATGATCTTAAGATCGTGTGCCTCCTTCATACACCCATAGACTCTTTCATACATATATGGATTTTGTTGTTCTTCACAAGTGTGACATCCTCCCACACGGGAACATGAATGAGGATCTGAGTGCGCTTTATGAGCTGGCGAAGTATATATATGCCGATGAGATCAGTGAGTGTTATTTCGGACGGGATTTCGAACCCTTCGGAGATATGTACAACCGTTTTAGCAGTGGTTTTGACGGGCATAGCTGAAGAGAGTTGGGAATTTGTAGAATGGAGAAGAGCTGGCACGGGTGAAAGTATCACCTTGGATGAGGATTGAAAGATCACCGCGATGTTCAATGAGAACCAGGGGGAAAGACCCAGCAGATATACCAACAGCGGGTGATGTTAAGCTGGAACAAGAGGAGATCCAAATTGACATGTTTGGATAGAATAGTATATGATTGCTCTTTTTAGCTTTACCCAGTTCAAAAATGTAAGTGAATGCATTTCGAATAAAGGAAAGTTATTATAACCGACTGATGTTAGAGCAAGCACACGAGAGGTAATAGCCATGGACAATGAAACCATAGTGATCGTTTCCGGTCTTCCCAGAAGCGGGACATCCATGATGATGGAGATGTTGGCAAAGGGTGGGTTGGATGTCCTTACAGATGATATCAGAGAGGCGGACGAGGATAATCCCAAAGGATATTACGAATATGAGAGGGTAAAGAAGCTTCCCGATGATACGGAGTGGCTCGAGGATGCTAAAGGAAAAGCTGTCAAGGTGCTGGGAGAGCTGATAAAATTCCTTCCAGAAGGATATCGGTACAAGGTGGTCTTCATGGAGCGGGAGCTGGACGAGGTCATCGAGTCGCAGGAGAAGATGCTTAAACGAAAGGGGATGGATGAAGATGAGCTGTCAAAGGCGGAGTTGAAACAGATACTAAAAGATTACAAAAGGATCTTAAAGGACAACATCAAATCACATCCTGATATGGACGTTATCTACCTCAGCTACAACGATATAATGAGTTACCCCGAACCTGTGCTGGAGAGTGTTTCCGCTTTTCTAGATGGGGCGGTAAACGTAAAAGATATGCTGGCTGTGGTCGATGATGAGTTGTACAGAAATAGAGTAGATTGAATCTACTGTGACTAGCACCATAAAAAAAACAGAATGGGTTTTTAGTATCTACGCCATTAGCTGCTTCTACATCAGTAATCGTGATGTATCTTTTTGAAAGGTTTTCCGAATTCTTTGTATATATCTTTGGCAAAGGGGGTCATCAAAGTTGCGATGGCTATCGCATAGAATCCGGTCAATGCAAAGAATCGAACTAAAAAGTTATAGATGTTAGGACTGGGGATCGTTAAGAAAAGTACGATAACCACCAAATATAAGCCTAAAATGACCACTAAGGCAGCATATCCTCTTTTCGTCACTCCATCGAACATAATATTTAAGGGACATGCCCTTATATAATATTTAAGATATCTTCCTCGCCGAACCTAATAGTACAGACTCATCTTTCTCCCTTCAATTCTTCAACCGCCTGTTCTCTCAGCACATACTTTTGCACCTTGCCGCTAGTGGTCCTTGGAAGTTCATCCACTATCTTAACGATCCTAGGCACCTTGTAGTTGGCTATGGACGATCTGCAGTGATCGATGATCTCCTCTGGGGTTAACTCTCCTTTAGGAACCACGTAGGCTACCACTATCTCGCCCATCCTGGGATCCTCGGCTCCGATCACCGCTACATCCTGGACACCCTCCAAGGTGAATAGAAATTCTTCGATCTCCCGTGGATAGACGTTGAATCCGCCGACGATGATCATATCTTTTTTCCTACCGGTAACGTAAACGTAACCATCTTCATCCATCTTACCGAGGTCCCCGGTGTAATACCAACCGTCTTTGTCTATCACTTCTTTGGTCTTATCCTCCATCTTGTAATATCCCTTCATAACGTTACCGATGACTGATATCTCGCCGATCTCACCCACGGGCACTTCGTTTCTTTCCTCATCCACTATCCTCACCTTTACACCCGGAAGAGGCCTTCCGACACTCTCCGCACGTATCTCTGGGGGGTCGTCGTATCTGGTCAGCGTTATCAATGGAGAGGTTTCGGTTATACCGTAGCCGATGCAGACGTTGCAGCCCATCTCGTTGATAACACCTTTGACCACCTCTATCGGACAAGGTGCACCTCCCATCATACCTGATCGCAGATCAGAAAGGTCGTATCTCTCTTTGTTATGCCTGTATTCTTCCAGCTCATCTATGAACATGGCAGGAACACCGAAGTTCATGGTGCATCCGTGGTCTGACATGAGCTTCAAACCATCCTTGGTATCGAACACGTCCTGTATAACGACCGAAGCACCGTAAACAAAGGGTGTAAGAGTGCCTAGAACGAGGCCGAAGGAGTGGAACAGCGGTAAAGGTACGTAGTACCTGTCCTCCTCCCTGATATCCATCACATATCCTGTTACCCGGGCATTATCGATTATATTGATATGTCGTAGCTGTGCTCCTTTGGGTTGGCCGGTGGTCCCGGAGGTATAAAGGATCAGAGCCGGGTCGTTTTCATCTAATCCACCCTTCCTCTCTTCCAATCCATCCTCCACTTCATCGAGTAGATCTTCATACTTCACAGCAGGAGCATCCACCTTGACCTCGTCACCATCGAACACGAATACGGTCTCTAGTTTTTCTACTTCATCTACTACCTTGTTAAGCATCTCCAGGTAATCGTACTTAAGAAAGCGACCGACGGTAAAAAGGAACTTGGCATCGGAGTTGTTCAATATATATTTCACCTCATGAGCCTTGTACCTGGTGTTCATGGGTACCATCACACCACCTGCGATAGTTATCCCGAAGAACAGTTTGTGGAAGACGTGGTTGTTAGGCATCCAAACCGCTACATGATCCCCTTTTTTCAAACCTCTCTCCATCAACGCGGAAGCTATCTTATGCGAGTCTTCGTAAAGCTCTCCATAATCGATCTCTATATCATCGTATATCACGGCGGTCTTGTCCTTATAGTGTTCATAATCATGCTCTAAAAGGTCCGCAGTCGTTCTTATCTTTTCCACAGAATCCATGTTATTACCTCAGTTTCAACATCGGTTGGGCGAGGAGACTTAGAGGTCATTATATTAAGTTTTTGAACCACCTTTTCCGCGATCATCAAAGGTGTGTGTTAAAAAAGAAAAAGATAAAGGGGTTTTAATTGTTTCAACCAGGTCTTATTCAGGCATCATCTTTTGTAGATGATCCATCGGTTTCAACGTTCACTGGCTCTTCTGATGGCTCTTTGGATGACTGTTCTTCCGGCGGCTGCTGATACGACTGTTCTTCCGGCGGCTGCTGATACGACTGTTCTTCCGGCGGCTGCTGATACGACTGCTCTTCCGGCGGCTGCTGATATGGTTGTTCTTCCGGCGGCTGCTGATATGGTTGTTCATCTGTTCCCCTTTTCTTACCACGCATCATGACTAAGATCATTAGAAGGATAACTAATATTACAAGTGCTAGTAGCATCCACCAGTAGTCGGATAGAAGGTCCATGATCCCCGTCTCATCATCGTCGTCGGGAGTCACCTCTTCCTCCTCCGCAAAGACCGCTGTTACAACCATCTCCTCAGTCATGGTCACGTTTATAGATGTTGCATTACCCGAAGCGTGTCCGGTCCATTCAACGAACTCCCAGCCATCATCAGCTTCTGCTGTTAATGTTACCATTGTTCCTTCTTCATACTCCTCTTGATCCGGATCCATTTCTACAGTACCATCTCCGTCAGTGGTTACCGTCAGCGTATAAGTTTCCACTTCAAATGAAACGACGACAGTATCGCTCAGATCATGGAATTCTATCAAGTAGGAGCCTTCCTGATCGAAGGTGTGAGTAAATGTATGATCTGCGCTAACTTCAGCAGGCAGTTCCAATGTATACTCCACAGTACCATCGACGATCACATCTATCGACCCAGCTTCCTCCCCAGCGTTCTCCGCACTCACAAAGATGGTCACCGTCAGCGGGGGTTCGCCTGAGTCCGGTTCTACATCGAGTTCCAAGTCCACCGGTGCGAATCCTGCAGTATCGATAACATATACTGTTTCCGTCAGATCATGGAACTGTATCTGATAAGTACCCAGCTCGTCGAATGTATGAGTTAATGTGTGATCAGCGCTACCTTCAGCAGGTATCTCCAGTATATACTCAACTGAACCATCAACGATCACATCTATTTCACCTCCAAGTTCACCGGCATTCTCCGCACTCACGAAGATAGTCACCTCGAGAGGCGCTTCACCGGAAGTTGGATCTACATCTAACACAAGGTTTTCCGGCTCAAATTCAGGCACATCTCCAACCGTGACCGTCTCGCTCAGATCATGGAACTCTATCAGGTAGGAACCAACCTCATCGAAGGTGTGAGTAAAGGAGTGGTCCGCACTCTCACCAGCAGGCATATACAATTGATGTTTTACCGAGCCATCGACGATCACATCGATGGAGCCATCTTCTTCTCCTGCGTTATCTCCACTGACAGATATAGTGACTTCCAGGGGTGCGTCACCCTCGATAGGATCTACATCCAAAACCAGGTTTTCTGGCATAAAATCGGTTTCATCGTCCTCCACCACAAGCGTAGCTTCGTCGGTTTCACCTTCATACGTACCAGTGACTGTCCATGTACCTGCGTTCTCAGAAGTATATACGTTATTATCATCCCAGCTTCCACCTGCTCCTGCATCTATCTCCCAATCGGTATCAGCGGTCATATCACCGATCTCATTACCGTATTCGTCATAGGCAACAGCAGTATAGGTCTCACTATCTCCTGCATATATGGTAGAATCCTGTGGAGATATCTCTATGTAGTCCACATCGCCAGCCACAACTGTGATCGTGACCGGGGCCGAGGTCGTTCCATCATAGGTGGCGGTCACATCGTGATATCCAGCGCTCTCTTCGTTGAACACACCGTCCTCGGTACCATCCCAGTCGAATTCTGTCACATCATCGGTGATCAGATTATCGTATTCATCAACGGCTTCAGCGGTGAACATTAGATCTTCACCCGCAGTCACGGTTGTTTGATCATCGATAGGTGATATGTTCACAATGTCCACTTCACCCGGATAGACTGTGAAGGTATCAGATTCATCTACTCCGTCTATGGTCACTTCAGCATTGTATTCATCTGCTTGTGTCATAGGCTCCCATACCACGCTCATCTCACCTTGAGCGAATGATATGGTGATATCCTGAACATTTCCATCGATTTCGATATTGACTTCATATGCACCTGATAGAGGATCGCCGAATTGATCTACAGCATCGTATACCTCAACTATCGGTTGTTCTCCAGCAACGATATCTTCAACAGAGGCTTCGAAGCTTACAGCGTATGTTGTTTGTTCGATATACCAAACCGGCCCGTTTCCAGTTCCCCAGCTCAAGTATGGATAATCGTCGTCTAGATGTGGTCCTGATAAAATTTCGATATTCCAGGGTTCATCGAGTCCTTCTGTATCGGTATCTGTGAATGTTTCATAGTCCTGCATCTCTTCAGTTGTCTTTCCTGCTGCGTTACCCGCCGTCGAATCCTGCCCGCTAGTATCTACGTCCCAAAAGTTGTTACTCATCTCGTAATCTCCATCTGTATTTACATCACCAGCGAAGCCTTTGTTGGTTGGGTTTTCAGCATCTTCGTATATCACCTGGCCAGTGGAGTAACAATTGATGATCCTCCCCATATTGTTGATCCCAACAACCCCGCCAATTTCAACATCATCACTCGAAGAAAGACGGTATACATCACCTATAGAATAAGAATTCTCTATAGTGCCCCAGTTAAATGCTGCAAATCCACCGACTCCTTCTTCTCCAGTCACATCTCCGGTGGCATATGAGGTCGATATAGTTGCCTCATCGGTTAACCCAACGAGACCGCCTATACCCCCAATTCCAGTTACATCATTTGAAGCAAACGAATTTTCTATATCGCCTCGCCAATTATCTCCTACAAGTCCGCCTACAAGTATTTCTCCAGTAACTTCACCGCTGGCGTACGAGTTTGAGATAAGACCTCTATTGTATCCAACGAGACCTCCGATCTTTTCATCGGTTCCGGTCACCTCGACTAAAGAATACGAGTTAGAGATCACGGCTTCTTCCTGGCTTAATCCAACAAGCCCGCCTACGGCCCATGCTCCTGATACTTCACCTGTAACATACGAATTAGATATCGTACCAACATTGTTCCATCCAACCAGCCCGCCTACCAGCTCGAAACCGGTAACATCTAAATCGATTATACCTAAATTGGCAACTACTCCGCCATCACCGACTACTCCGAAAAGGCCTGTATAACTGTCCCCGTCAATAAATAAGTCATTTATCTCGTGTTCTCCACCTTCGAAATTTCCTGTAAATTGAGATCCTGCTCCACCTTCTCCGATAGGATTCCAACCATCTGCTGTTCCAACCAACTCATTGTATCCAGCACTGTTCTCATCAAGGTCGTTAACTAACAAGTAATGAGCATCCAATAAGTACCTCACAGAGTCAAGATGATACCAGTCTTCTATAAGATAGGGGTCTTCCTCCGTACCGTCTCCATCGGTAAAAACGTGGGTTATAAGCTCACTTTCCCAATATTCATCGGGATCATGCGTTAATTCAATTTTTATATCGTAAATCCCAGACTCATCGATGTCCCAATCATCGAAGGGTACGCCTTCAAAAGTTACCTCTTCTGTTTGACCAGGAGGGAGTTCAACATCTTCACCATGGATGGTAGTACCATCGATATAGAAGTACACTTCTGTGAAACCTTCGACACCTCCAATATTCTCAACTTCGCCCTGTATAGTCACCGTTTCAAACATGTAAGCAGGATTCGGACTGATGGACCAGTCATTCAATACGAATTCCTCCTGAGCGATTATCTCCAATTCACTTTCCCACGAATTATCGGGCCAATGATATGGTTCTACTTTCACATCATATATACCGGGCTCCTCGATATCCCAGTCTTCTCCTGGTTCTCCTTCAAAAGTTACCCAGGTTATATCGCCCGGTGCTAATTCGACCTCTTCTCTTTCGATATGCGAACCCATATCACCAATATAAAGATCTATATCGGTTACTTCAGTCTGATGACCGATGTTTTCCACCCGACCTTCTATGAGAACATGTTCGTCGATAAAGACTGTATCCGGATCGATAGACCAATCGTATAAAATGAATTCTGCCTCCACGTTCTTTGCTTCCACCAACGGGTAACGATCCTGGGCTCCGGCACCTCCTTCTATATCGGTGTATGGGTCTTCTCCTATACCGTCACCTCTATCTAGATTATCATCATCATCCCAGTAATTACCACCGCTACCACCATCATTTGGATCACCGTCGTCCCAGTTGTTAGGGTTATCATCCCATGCATGGACTTCGTTTTCGATAAAGTCATTACCGAATATCAAATTTTCAGAACCTGCTTGACGTATACCCTCTGATAGAGAGCCCTTGATAAGATTGTTCGTAACGGTGTTTCCATTCACACCGGCAAAAACTATTCCCTGCCAATTACTAAGTATCACGTTAGAGTCTATATGATTATCCGTTGAATCATCTTGGAGTAAAATACCCCTGTTGATATTATCGTAGATAGTATTTTCAGATATTTGGTTATTTACACCTCCGTCAAGATCGATACCGTTGAAGTTTTCATAGATGGTATTATTTATTATACCTTGATCTGAAATTTCGATCTTGATACCGCTATCAGTGAAACCTGATATTTCATTGCCCTCTATGTTATTTGGACCACTACCGGCCCCACGGACATAGATACCGATTTCACCGTTAGATAGCTCATTGTTCATCACCTCTGTTTCTGTAGATGCAAATATTCGGATACCTTCATCAGTTATATCTCTGATGACATTTCCAATGGCTGTATTTCCACCAGGTATCTGAACGCTTCCGAAAACGATACCGCGATCACATTCAAAGATGAGATTATCTTGTATCTCATTATCTATGGAATCGCCTAAAACACCGATTGCGAAATGGTTTGTATTGCTTATGGTATTATCTATGATTACATTTTCAGATCCCTCTTCATGTATAAGGATACCATAACTCATTCCATCAGTTACACCATCGATGGTGCTGTCTTCTATCGTGTTTTCATCTCCAGCGACACGTATTCCTCTACTCGAGACATCATTAATATCACTTCTTAGAACTAAATTACTTTGACTTTCTATGTTTATACCTATATCGCTTCCAGTTATCTCATTAGTTCTCAAATCAGAATTATCTGCTTCGAGATAGATACCGTATTCTTCGTTATTTTCTAATGTATTAACCCAAAGATCAGTACCTGTTGAACCATCTAATACATAGATACCAGCTACACTATTATCCATGATAATGTTTCTCTGAAGGTAATTAGCTCGTGATTCCCCGATTATATGAACACCAAAATTTCCGCCATCCTGTATGATGTTTTCAATGAGATCATTGCCAAAAGAATTGTTGGTGATAGAGATACCATGCACCGTATAATTCGATATCTCATTATTCAATAAATCATTCAGATCAGACCCATCTAATATCAATCCCGAGTAACAAGTATCGATGTTGTTATACGAAACCGTATTAGTTTCGTGTGAATCCTCCAGATATATTCCAAAGAAGTTATTATTTATTGTATTATCATAAAGTGTTCCGTTATCAACATTGTATAGATGGATACCCGCGTTTCTAAAATATGTTCCAACACCTCCTTGGGCATTACGCAGCAAATTGTTTGCAACTTCAAAATGTACAGTGGTATTACCGATGAATATACAGTAACCATCGTCCTCTCCATCGATCAAGAAGCCTGAGATATCATAGGGATCATTCTCCGTTCCATCCCCGGGCCAATCTTCTTCTGTAGCTTGTTTAAAAAAATCTTCATCGTTATCTATGCGTATCGGTCCCCTTATTATGTATTGATTTAATCCAGGGTCCGACTGTTCACTCAGGGAGAGGTACTCACCATAAGATCCTCTACCATCTCCTGCCGATACAAATAACAGGCCAACAGTACTCAATACCAATGCGGTCACAAGACATAGCGCCAATATTTTTCGGGATATAATAACATTCAAATTATCTACCGTCCTATAACTACATAAGGTATATTATAGATATAATTTTCTATACATATCATGTATCTGTGTTATTCTCCAAAAATTTCGTCAAGATTTAAGTACATCTTTTGATAATCAAATTATGGGATTATCTGACGAGGATGTCCAGAAAATAGTTGCATACGTGAAAAAACATGGTTTATCC
>PWKY01000002.1 GCA_003560595.1 Thermoplasmata archaeon
CGGTGATATCTTCTTGAGTTAAAAAAGAGTTTAAAATCGATGAAAAAACCAACAGAACTATAATTGTGATGATCCCAACAAGAATCCATATGCCCTTTCTAGAAATAGTTTTTGTTTTTTTCATGTTTGGTCCTGTTGATTTAAGGTTTTTATTATCTATTTATAGATTAGGGTCATTTTTCTTAATTATAATACAGATCCATGGTTCGATGTAATCTGGTAACCTATACACCCTTTTCCAGAGAATAAAACTAATCCCAATGAGGGCCAAAACTTTATAATGTAGTTTCAGGCATAATCGTAATAGATGTCATTTAGTAGTAGACCTTTTAAGATATCGGGAGCTATTTTCATCACGTTAATGATCTTCATGTTAGTCTCAATCAATTTTAATATCGTATTTACATCCTTATCAGCCTCCTCCATATCTTCAATTGATAACAATCACGAAGGATCGGACCTTATTGAAAGAGATTTTGATGAACTCACTGATAAATTGATAGATTCGATCAACTATTTAGAAGATGAAAACGATCTTGGTCTTTACATCCCATATGACGATTCTTATCAAACAAGAAACTATGAGGGATGGGAGGAGTACGAATTAAAAGATTCAAATGAAACAATAACTATAGCTCGCGACTCAGTGGTTGCTAGGTTGGGGACTTCATTGAAAATATCTGCCCCCGATGGAACCGAGTTAGATATCACTCCTTCAAATGAAGAGATGATTTCCCTTGAGGAGTATGTATCCTACGATGATGTTATCACCATAGAGATACCATCTGATGGGACTGTCGGTAGGTATACAATAAAGGGTGACTGGGATACAGGGGATTCCACAATAGATATGTTCATCATACATGACCCATGGGAACTATCCATATCAGATGATGAAAGAAGAGCCTATGTATATGATGAGGATAGTGTTAGGGAAGAACAAACGTATATATTTTCCACGGATGGACTTCTTCAGGAAGCTAGGTTAGATCTTTATGAGAAGGGGAATCAAGGAATGCCGTCCATGTACGAGTTCAGTTTAGAAGCGGTGAGTGGTACAACTGATCCTCAGGAAGCAGCTGTAAGATTGGCTAGAGTAGTAGCTCAGAGAGCGGAAGCCGTTCCAACACCTTTAACAGAATATCAACCAGTAGAAAGATATGCCTCAGGAATCTTATTCGGTGAAGGAACTATGAATTATCATGGTGAAGAACTAGAATACACTGGTTTGGAACTTGAAGATGCCCCGGTACTAGCAAGTAATGATCGAACCCTTGATAGTATACAAAACCCCAAAGAGCACGACAGGACTAAATTGATAAATGCATGGTGTGATGAAACCTCCATCGCACTAACCGCTTTGCTAAGATCCGTAGGCATACCCAGTCGTATCGTATCACTTCACCCAAGACCTGAGCACATAGATGACTCTGAGATGATGGGGCATTTCACAGTGGAAGTTTGGTTTGAAAATTCGATGTATGAAAAATCATGGACGACCGATCGCGGTGATTGGTATGTGATAGATGCCGATGATTGGAACGCAGAATGGTATGTAGCTAAACCGACTTTTTGGAGTTTTATCGGGGAAAGCTATAGCTCTCGAGCCAACTATGGCGCTGTTGCGGAGCTTTTTTTCAGAGACAACCCTTCTTACGATTACGAAATAAATCATTATTTCATCCTTGGCACAGGTTTTGAAAAAGAACCTGTAGCTCAGGATATAGTCGATGTGACTAGTCACTATAAAGGACCAGTTCCAAATATGAGATATGGCTCTGTAGAGAAATATATTGGACGGGGTGGTGGTGATTTATACACCTTAGAGATAGACGAAAGTTCACGTTTGACTCTAGAATCTTCAGGAGGCACTAACCCAAGTTTGTACGTAAGCGATAGTGAATTTCCTGCATTATCTATAACTTATAAAGGATATCCACCTGATATACCTGATGACGGTTTAACAGATAACGAGATCGTCCTGCCTGAAGGAACATATTATCTAGGTGTTTATGCACCTAGGGAAGGCGATAAGACCATAGAAGGAAACTATGGGCGATACACGCTGTCTTTAGAAAAGGCTCCGGATGAAACACCAGCGTCATATCCGGGGAAGGTCGATGATATCGATGTAGAACCAGATTACAGGACCATCAAATTGTCTTGGTCTTCTCCCCAAGATAATGGATCACCTATACTATATTACAATATTTATAGGGATGGAGTATTGATCGACAGTGTTTCATCCACTGATTACGTTGACACGGGTTTGGTGAATCATGAGGAGTATGTTTACAGTATAACCGCTGTAAATGCCATGGGAGAAAGTGAAATTCACGAAGAAGTTAAGGTCACAGCCGCCCGTAACGTATTCAGAGAAAGGCCTATCACCGCTATAGTAAGTATATCTCTTCTTATCCTTTGGGTTATATCTTACGTCATATTGAAAAAGTGTAAAAGCGATGATTGACTGCATCACTGTTCGAGTCAAATCGAGGGTATGAAATTCCAAATCCACAACAAAATACAGGCTATTTGTATGACCAATATATTCAACGGCATATCATGGTTTACATCCATGAATGTTATACCTACCAAACCAAGCGTTGCAAGGATACCTAAAAGCATCAGATCGTTTAATATGATGATCGGTAAAAGGAATACTGGTAAAAGGACGAAAGAGAGGGGGTATTCCAACGGGAATTTATCTTCTTCAAGCAGATGTGATATGTGATTCAATATCATCAGCATCATGAAAATTATCACCGCAAGACCAAGGATAAGACCTGCCAGAGGCGGACTTCTAGTTAAATCGATGGTGGTGTAAGTATCGTATTGAGGTATGCCGTTCGATACTCTCCAGATAACGGATTTCCATATCCCTGGAGTATACATACCGATGATAAATGAAAAAAGACCTATCATGGATAAACTAAAACTATGCAGTAATCCGGATATCTTCTCAGGTATGTAAAATGTTATAAAAATGATCCCCATGAATACCAAGGCCATGGGGAATGTGTTGAATGGCCCCATCAAAAAGGAAAATGAGGCTACAGTTATGAATGAAACGATAGCTAATTTTTTTTTCATATATGATGATAGGACATCTTCTTTTGAATCACCTTTTTTGTTGTAGATCATATCGATAAATACAGCAAAACAACCCAAGAAAAAGCCCATGATCAAGATATAAAATATATATGGTAAATGGAGAGGATAAGTAGGATCCATAGCCCACCCCTTAGAAAAATCTCCGTCTATTAGGTATAGACCAACATTTCCAAGTAAAGCCAAAAGAGTCGTTAAATAAACCAGAGGTGTGTTAACGGTTTTTAAAATCTTTTTAAGCAACTGCTTATTAGCGATGTACAAAGACATCAAAAAAGCAACAGCGGTCAATATCGTAAAATACATCGTAATGAAGAGAGAACGCTGTTGTACGACCGTCCCCAATCCTAAACCTATAGTATCTGAACCTGCTGTAGGGAATACTTCGCCTCCAGCTTCTATACTGTACCCATATTCCGAAAAGAAGAAGTAATGCTCTGGTGACATCCTACTTCTAATAAAATCAAATAGGGTGATATTATTCCCCTCTAAACTGATAACCGAAGGCACGCTTGCCGTTATAAACCAAACTACCAGCCATATACCAAAAAAACCAAAGAAAAGTGCGGATAATTTTTTTATCATCATACCGGCGTTTAACTCGTGGAGTTGATCTTTTATCTTGTGGATGTCTAATTTAACAATAATGTAAAAAACACTAAAAACAACGATCGAAAGGATCATAAAACGCAGGCCTGGGCTGATATGTTCTGCAGTTAAGAGATGGGTAGGAACGATCATAGCCATCTTTTCAATAAAAAGGGCTCCTTCGTATCCTGAATAATAGGAATACATGGCCGAGTATTCATATCCTGAAAGTCCAAATAGAAACTTATCGATAAAAGGAGGTAAGACAGTTATCCAAAAACCTAAAAGAACAACATTAAAAACTTTTTTCATAGATGTTCCAGTTGCTATCTGGATCACTAAAACACCTAACACTAGTACGGGCATATTGAACGCGATATGTTGAGCTACCAGATACATACTGAACATGGGGTATTCATAATATATTGATTCAGATACGGATCTGACAACACCTAAAATAATAAGATATACAAAAGCGGTCGATGGTGTAAATCTATCTTTCTCAAGGAAGTCGATCATAGTTTCTATTTTAAAACGGGATAAAGTTTCCAACATCTTATTTGGATAAGAAACTTTGTTCATATAATTGTCTTTTGGTTTAAGAGGAATCAAACATCAATAGTTAAAAGGAAATCAACCCTAAGAAACGTGCTAACACGTAGATCAAAACTAAAAAATAGATCCCAAATATCGCTTGATATTTTTCTGAATAGTAAAAGATCAGGGAGCTAGATATAGAAGCAGCTATCAGGATGGCCATGTCGAACATGGAATTGATCAGTAGTAGTGGTGCTAGGAAAAGAAATAGGATCAGCACAGAAACGATCTTTTTACCCTTTTCAAATCCATAGATGGTGTACAAACTCTTTACACCTCCTTCTTTATCTCCTTCGTAATCCGAGATGGCGTTTATGTAAGGTGAGATCGAGAGGACTGAGAATAGGATCATGGCGATCGAGGCGATATCTGGTGAAAAAGGAATATTCCTTGAGATACTTGGTGAAAACCAGTGTAATTCACTTCTCCAAACTGTCGGAGAGTAAACCCCGCTCAAAAAGGCTACTACACTAGCCCATCCAACACATACGTAGCCAAAGATCCTACTCTTCAACCTTATGGGCGGTACTGAGTAGAACAATGCAGCTGCAATGAATGACAGGTTCAATAAAAATGGTATGCCCCCGATCAGTGATGAAGTAAGAGCAGAGATCCCTGCGGCTACAGCGGCTAGCTGAAGATACCTATTTACACTTATCTGTCCACTCACCAAGGGTCTATCGGGGTGAACGAGTTCGTCTATGCGGATATCGTAGTAATCGTTTACGATGGCGGTGAATTGCCATGTCAAAGCCATACATAAGACTGGAAGGATTATGTATGGGATATGATGAACCGAGGACAGATATAACGCTTCTCCTGGAGCAACTCTTCTGACCACCAATATCCCGATGATCACCATGATCATGAAATGAACGGTTCTGAAAAGCTTTAGATTTTGGATAAGAGATAAGAACTCATCTTTCTTCTCATCGTAGTAAGCTAAGGAAACCGCCAAAAGGTTCGCTGCTATCAGTACGCAGATAAGGATCAAATGAATTTCCCTGCTTGATCCCTGAAAATCAACGATAAATTCCTCTAGGGAATAGGTCAGTAAAAAAGGTGCCAGGGATATCGAAAATGCAATAAATGTTGCAGCGATACCCATGACCTGTGATACCATTTTTTCCTTCGATTTGTAAACAAACAGTAGTAATGAAACAAAAAAAACCAGGATTATCCCAGGTAAACAAGAGTTATTTAGTAGATGATAGGGATCGTATAATCCGTGATTGCTCAAATGAAGTAGCGACAAGGGCATATCGACCCTATCTAAAAACGGAAATAATATGGACAATGAGAATATCGGAAGCATCTTCTGTATCCTCTCGCTTACAGCCCCTCGCGTTCTTAGCTTTCCCATGAAGAACAGGAGGAGGATAAAGAATAGACTCAAGGTGAAAAAGTTGATAGATATCGATAATATGGAAAAACGATATTCTTCAAATAAGATGGTTTCCAAACCATATTTGATGCTGCTTATCAGCAGGATAGAAATAAATGCATAAATCAGATACGGTTTGTCTCTCAGGGACCATCTCTTCATAAATGATGGAAGGATGATCAAAGTATATATAATTTTTAGTACTATTTACTTTATATATCAGAAAATGATCATATCTTCGAAGGAGGCTCTTCGAACCTAACATTTGCTTTCCAAAAATCTCCAACTATCTTATTGATAGTTCGCAGTCTAGAAACTCTTGTTCCAACAGCTTTGTATCTGTGGGCGTGTAATCTGTAAAACTTGATCGGGGTTTGAAAAATTCTGTATCTAGGATATGCCTTATTGAAACACCATTTCAATAACTCATCCATCTTCTCCTGAGAAATATTTGGATGATTCCAAACAAGATGCTTTGTGTCCCATTTAGACCAATCGTTTTCTATGATACCGTAGTTCTCTTTTATCTCATGCCAAAGGGGAGTTTTAGGGAATGGGGTCAAGATACAGATCTGTATTATATCTATGGAAAAATCGGTCAATCTTAACACACACTCTTTGATGTTCTCTTCGGTATCATCTACAAATCCGATCATGTAGTTACCTATCACAAATGTATTTTTATCCTTTAACCTGTTAAGTAAATTTACAGTCTTATCCACGTTTATATTCTTACTTACGCTGTCCACCTGCTCTTGTCTCAACCCCTCGATACCTAACATGGCTCCGCTCAAGCCACGATCGTACCAATCGTCTAGTTTTTTATCTAAAATGTTGATGCTCGTTTGAGCATACCAGTTCATACCATTTTCGTCAAGCATATCTATGACTTTTTCCGAATGTTTTTTCTGTAATCCAAAATGTTCTTCTGGGATCAATATCTCTACAATACCATCTTTCTTGTATTCCGCTATCGCCTCTCTGATGGATTCTATTGGGACTGGTATTGATTCAGGGCAGAAGGCCGGGGTTTGACAAAATTCACATTTCAGACTACAGCCTCTTGAGGTGAAAAGTACACCGATAGGGAACGCACGAAGTTTTCCAGGTAAACCAACTAGGTCTACTAGGTAGGGGTGTTTTACCCTCTCAAGTTCCATTCCTAGAGTATCTGCTACTTCATCTTCAGCGTAACCTACAAATGTTTTATCAAACATCTTTTCGATACCGTCGGTCAAAACTCCGTAATGTCCTCCCCATATCTCCTCCACACCACTTCTTCGAGCGAGTTCTATCATCCTCTTTATCTTTGGATACTCATGTGTGAAAAAAGAGAAACCTATTATGTCATAATCCTCCCTCAATTTATCCATATATTCCTCTATTGTGGGATATTCAAGTATTTCTATCTGGGGTATGTTTTTTTTAATAAAACGTAGACCGTAAGAAGAAAATCGAGGATAGGAAAATCTTACCTTGCCGGATATATTAGTTCCCCAGTAATCATATTGATCTGCCGATTCTAAATAAGTGGTCACGAACAGGATCTTTTTTCCCTCAACAACCATAGATAGTGAATTATACGTATAGTATTTAATCCTTTAGGGGTATTAGCTAGCATAGATTAAATAATAAGAAGTGATTGTGTATCGCAACAGAAGTGTCAAGAGGCTTGAGTTATGAAAAACGACCTTTTAGCAGATAGGACGGAAGATATCAACAAGATGTACGGCTTAGTTATAGAAGAAGGTTCAGAGATAATAAAAGGGATAAAGTTGATCAATGATCTTGGTGATCTAAAGGGCTACACGAACATAGGTTATGCCGACTCATATTTTGAATACTGGCTACTTGATCCAGGCATCTCTTCAAAAAGGTTGACAGCGGCATTGATAGCCCGGACTTCAAAAAAGAAGATAAAAAATATTTTAGTTGTAGGGTGTGGAAGAGGTGGTGAATTAATATTGTTGAACCAGCTTACCGGTGCCAATATCACCGGTATAGACATATCTGATGATAATCTTGAATATGCTAAAAATTTGATAAAGGAAAATGAGAAGGAAGATCATATCAAAGTCTTTAAAGCCTATGCGGAGGAATTACCATTCCCATCTGAGTCCTTTTCATGCGTGTACTCTTGTGAAGCAGCCTTCCACTTTAACGATAAGCTCAGCTTTATAAACGAAGCTTATCGTGTGTTGAAAAAGCAAGGTTCGTTCATAGTGGGAGATATCACAACAAAAAAAGAGCTATCCGAATTACAACATAACATATTACAGGATTATAAAAATATGCTTTGTGCAAATACTTTTTTTACAAAAGAAGACTATATACACGCAGTCAAAGAAATATTTGGAAAACAACCTAGGATCATGGATATAACGGACAAGAACATAAAACATCTAGCTAGAGGTTCCAGCCACCTTCTAAAAATATTTGACATCATAGGAAAACTTCCCGCCTTTGAGAACTTGATCAAAACTCACATGAAAACTAAGGGGATGAGTATCGATGTATTTTTAGACAATATAAACATCACAAGATTATCCTACGAACACTCAGTGGTCGAATATATCATGATAGATTGCGTAAAATAATTGTTTGTTTGAGATCAATGGTGGTCATGTATGAAAAAAGACGGTTGGAGATTCAAGGACAACTTACTCGGAAATTATAAAGACTGGAAGTATCTTGAATGGAAGTATTTTTCTTTTATAAGTCCTAACACAAAAGGTTTTTTTTGTTATTCAGTCGGTAATCCTAGAAACATATTCGGGCTTAGAAAGCACATAATGTCCTACGCTATCTACCATCACGGGATAACTGAAGTTGGTGCCTTCGAAACAAGTAAAAGAAATACAGATCTTTCACAAACCAACAAGTGGATATTCGGTGATTGTAGTATCGAAAAGAAAGATGGAGGATGGATCATCAAAGGTGACTCAGGAAGAGTGAAATGGGATCTAGTTTATGACTGCAGATCTCAAGGTAAGGGATTTGAGATATTTGGGGACAAAAAAGAAGGGAATTGGATGGACTGGGAGATATTTTGTAATCATGCAGATGTTGAAGGTACTATCGGCATCTCAAATAAAGATATCGAGTTCAGCGGTATAGGATATCACGATAGCAATCTGGGACATTGGCGCCCTTCCAAGCACCCGTGGTTCTGGTTTACATTTTCGAAAAGATCGCACGGTAAGTTTATTACTTTCACTCTTTTCAAGCTCAGGGATAGGAAGGAAGGGTACCTCCTTTTAAGTGTGGATGAAGATGTTTACATCCTAGACGACTTTCAGATAAATGCAGATATTGAAGAAAAGGTACCAAGAAAATACAGGATTCGAGCTAGGTCCAAGGGCATCGAAATCGATCTTATCGTAAAAGTTGTCTCTACCGAACTTTTGCAGATAAAAGTATTCGATCTGATATCATTACTTGATCTCAATCTTCTACGATGTCGATTCAAGCTGCAGATCGACCTATTCGGACAAAAGCATACTTTGGAAGCCGAAGGTATCGGCGAGTACCATTGAAAAATGTCATCCTATCTTATTTTTCAAGTGATCCAAAGAGACGTAATCATCGTGCAGTAGATCACGTTTTTTTAGTATCTCCTCAAAATTTTCTTGATCTTTGATACGATATTTGTAAAAGTGTTCCGCTCCCATTTTTCCGTCCTTTTCAAACATCACGTACAATGTATTCGGCATCTTTTTTATCTTTGGATATACCTTTACTACGTTGTCCAAGGGCATCTCCCACAAGTCGACACCGACCTTTGGACTGACTTTAACTAGATGACCCCCCCTTATGATCAAGTCCTCTGTTAATGCATAATATTGGTCTATTGCGTTCTTCAAACGAAATGACAGGTATATTATGTATAAGGCACCTAATACCACGAAGACCATCCTGACCCATACCTGCATAGCGTAATAAAAGGTCAGAACGACAAAAGCACCTACGATGGCCAAAGCGATGATATCCCTCCATACCTTTATCTTGCGCATCTTCGTTTCTTTATCTAGATCCTTGGGTTCCGAAGTGTCTATCATCGTGATCATCTCGTGAATATGTGGAAAGGGTAATCAATTTTTCTCTCAATTCATCTGCTTTTTAACCATGGATTCAACCAATCTTATGAACTCCTCTTCAGTATCCTGCGGTATGAATGCACCCGCCGCGATGGCGTGCCCACCTCCTTCACCACCTAGGTCTTTTGAGATCTTCGACATAACCATGGATAAGTCCAGGCCGGCGTCGACCAGGGTTCTGGTCGCTCTTGATGATACTTTTACACCATCTTCCTCTTCGGTGTAAGCAAATCCCAGTATAGGCATACTCCTATCTACTTTTCCGGAACCCAACACCATACCTGCAACCGTCCCTAGCACCGTTTCAGGGATGTTATGACCTCCATGAAAATACTGGATATATTCCCTTTCTTTCACCCCCTGAGATTCTACCACTTGCAAACAATCGACTAATACTTTTTGATGCCCCCTCAGGAGACTCTGTGCTTCTTTTAGTTTATCACCCCTATCACCTAAGCATACCTCCAAAGCTACGTTCCCCTTACGGTATCTCCCGCATGAATTCAGCAAGGTTGAGAACTCCTTAGCCTCGTGCAGCATCGTACCATGCTCCTCTTCAGGTAACGTGTAAATCTCTCCCACCAGTGAACTTGCATAACTCGGAGGGTAACCGCGATCCAGTATCCTATCGGCGAGAGCGGATATGATCTTACGTTTTTCAGATTTTTCAAGATGATACCACCTTCGCCACTCCCCATCTTGTTTAAGAGGTATCTCTAGGTCCTCAAGAAAGTTCATAGACCCCATAGTATCTCCGCTTAAACCCGGAAGCAGGGGATCACTGGCGTATTCGATGACCTTGGAGATGGGGCGGCTTTCGATACCGTATAATTGGGCGTCTATCTTTGTAGAAACCACTCCTTCCTCCTCAGCCTCGGCAAGTATCTTTCGATTATATCCTATGAGTTTTCCCTGGCCGGAAGCCTGCATATCTCCGACGGCACCTACTATGGCCAGCTTAGATAGGTCCTTATTATCCCCCATCTCCCTGGCGACCAGGTAAGCTGTACCTGCGCCGGATATCTCGGTCGAACCGTCTATCCCATATCGGTGTGGGTTCAATTCCAGCGTTTCTTTCTTAGAGTAACTGAGTATGTTCCCTCTATCGAAAGTTCCCTGGGATCGTCCCTGGGGTTCGTGGTGATCCGTTATCACACATTCCAAATCATCTAATGACCCTAGCTGTCCGCTGCCGAGGTCGGCGAACCAGATCATTGAATAATTTTGCTCTTTGATCTTGCCAAGTATCCTCTCTTCTAGTTGTTTAACGAATTGTATCGAAGTGTTTATACCTGCTCTAGTAAGGGCCGCGTATGCGATGCTACCGGCCGTTATTCCGTCTGCATCTATGTGTGACACTATGTGAACCTTAGAGGAATTTAACAGCTTTTCAGCGATCTCTTTTGCTCTTTCTTTCAATTTATCCAGACCTACATCTGAACATATAAAATAAAGCTTACTGATAACTTACGGTCAGTTACCCCTTGTTAATAAACACTCCCTTCATATATCAATAATATACATATACCCCCTGCACTGTTATCGTATATATGGTTCGAAAGGTAACCACAAAAGAAAAAGTCCTTGTCCATCTTTTAGATTATCACTCTACTCGGGACAAGTATCAGCAACCCGTGGAGATCACCCAAGAGGGTATGGCACAGGCCATAGGTTCCAAACAGAATACCATCTCTTATTCGGTAAGGAACCTGGTGAACGAAGGTTTTCTAATAGAAGATACATCTCGGATCAAAGGAAAAAAGCAAAGGCGAAAGGGTTACTTTTTGACCGATAAAGGTGTTAAAAAAGCAAATAAGATATCTTCAAAGATCAACCAATCTCAGGTCAAAGCGATATTGAAGGGTCAAGAAAGAGAACTTCTTATAAAGGATATAAACAAATTTTTTCACACTAATTTTTCAACTATAGAGATATTAAAACGGTTGGATAACGGGGTGTTTGAGTACGAATCTGAGAGCACTAAGATGGAAAGAGCAGACCATACATTCAATATGCCCGAACCCCCTGCAACTATACCTGAAGGATTATCTGAGTTTCTAGAGATGCTGGAAGCTGAGGATCGTTTATTTCTTATCGAAGGAGATCCAGGTAGCGGTAAAACGTCATTGGTCACTAGTGCTATGGAAGAGTATCTAGGGAGAATCCCCATATTTTACTTAAAGATAGAGGGATGGCATAACGAGAGATATCTATGGGATCATCTAGCCGCCTTTTTATCCAAGAATGGAGAGCATAAGCTGTCCTCGTATCTTGAATCTACTAGGAACGTGAAGGTTCCAGAAGCGTTACAAAATCTAAAAGGGGATCTAGAATTGATATCCCAAGCCATCTTTTGCATAGATGATCTCGATGATAACCCAATATTGATGAGGATATTATGTGATTTTGCCAAGGATATCAAGGAAATGCAGGGTGTACGGATGATATTGACTCTGAAACCCGGCCAATGTCCAATAGAGAACAAAAGAAGGATGAGACCCGAAGTAGTTTCCCTGGTATGTGATGAATGTGACAACCACATGTTTGTGGAACTAGCTGATTTTTATGGTATGAAAGAGAGCTGTGAAGCGGTATTAGATCTGGTACTAGAGAATAATCTAACACCGGAGGAACATCTCGCACTTTCTTATATCTCCATACATCGATATCCGATAGAAAAGAGCGAGATATGTAAGCTGGAATCTGTGAATTCTAACCTGATCACTAATCTATTGAAAACTCCTTTGGCAACAGTATCTATCGATGAGAAGCCCATCGTACACCCTCAGGTCAGAAAAAGACTGCTTGGGAGATTGCCATCGACAACAGAACAGATATTGAATTCTATCGCAGCGGAATATTATGATGAGATACCTGCCAAGAATATTTGGGAGAAGTTAGAGGTGCTATACCATCTAGCCGGTGCGTTTGAATTTGAGAGTTTTTTTGAAGTTATCAAGGAAAACGGCTTAGAGATGATCTCATCAGGATATAGTCGATCATTGTTGGACTTGATACACAGGGTTGAAAACAATATGGAAAGTGCTGAAGACCCCTCATTGTTATTTTGGAAGGGTGAAGCACATAGGATACTGAACGAATATCCTCTGGCTCTCAGTAACTATCGATCCGTTATCGATAATTTTGAGGATCAAGAGATGATAACGTCGTCGCATCACGGTATAGCTCGGATCCTAGAAGAGCAGGGACAATACGAATCCGCGCTATTGGAATATGAAAAAGCCATCGATATATCCAAGGGCACCTCGCTCATAGATTCCGATATAACCGGTAAGACACTTTTCCAGATCGCTGAATTATACTCAAAAAAAGGGGATATCGATGATGCAAAAAAATATTTGATAAAAGCTATAGATATATTGAATAAAAATAAAGCATATCCTACACTCGCTTCGGCCTACTTTTTGATGGCACATGTGGAAAAAGAAAGCGGCAATTCAGAGGAAGCATTGGATGCCTTTGAGGCAGGGCTATCTGTTTGGGAAAATATCGAAGAAACCTACCATAAGGTAGGTGGACTACACGACATCGGCGCATTCTATAAAGTGATCAGAGACCTTTCACATGCAGAGGAATTCCTAATAGAGACCATAGAGATGTGTGAACAGATGGGCTATCGTAAGCTCAAAGCATCGGCTTTACTTACACTCACCGAATGCTACCTGGAAAGGAATGAATTAAAGAAGGCCGTTGAAAGTGCCGAAGAAGCAACTATGATCTTCAATAAACTGGATTATGAAGAAGAAAGAGCATACGGACACGCTCTTTTAGGTCAGGCCTATACCCGATTGGATGATATGGATAAGGCTGAAGAAAATCTTGCAAAGGCGATCTCCATATATCAAAAACTTGGTTCTTCTTACCCCTTGGGCCTTGCCTATTTTTCCATGGCAAAGTTACAGGAAAAGAAGGGGAACAAGGAAGGTATCGCCAGCAATTTCCGAAAGTCACTACTGTCCCTTTCATCAAGCGGCGCTAGTAGAGTCATAGAGCACGTTCAGCGTGAGATGAAGACCATACCACTTTCGATGTGAAACCATGGGTAAATTCTCTCACGGGTTTTTAAAACGATTTTTTGTACAGGGGTTTGATGATCCACGGGTAGTCATGGGTCCCAGTTACGGTGAGGATGCCGCCGTGCTAAAGTTTCATGATGAATATCTCGTGGTCCATCCCGACCCGATATCAGGGGCTTTGGAGAATATAGGGTGGCTGTCGATCCACATACCCGCCAACGATATAGCGGTAACAGGTGCAAATCCTCTTTGGGCACTGCCTACCGTTCAGGTCCCGGAGAACATATCTCACAATGAAATCGAAAGGTTACTTGATGAGATAAATGAGGCTGCCCATAGTTTGGAAGTATCTTTGATCGGAGGGCATACGGAAACCGTCGGATTCATCGACCGTCCCATGATCAACACATGTATGATGGGGATGACTGAAGCTCCGATCTATACACATAGTTCCGAACCCGGCGATCTTTTGGTACAGGTAGGAGATGCGGGCATAGAAGGAACCTGGATATTGGCAACCGATGAATACTCAAAGCTGGAGTCCTTAGGCGTTAGTGCGGCCTGTTTGAAAGAAGCCAAAGGCTGGAGAGATGATATAAGCGTGGTCGATGATGCTTTGGATCTAAAGGGTATCGCTACTTCCATGCACGATGCCACTGAAGGAGGTTTACTTCAAGGGGCATATGAGATGGCGAAGGCATCCGGCAACAGGTTTGAAATAGACATCGAACCCTCGGTTAGAAAAGAGACCATGGATATATGCGGTGTTCTGGATATAGACCCCCTGCGTTTGATAGCTTCCGGTTGTCTATTGGCTACCATCCCTCCCGATGCCCAGGTACCTAAAGGCAAGGTGATCGGTAAAGTCACCGACGGTGAACCTGGTTTATACTTTGGTTATGAAGAGGTGGGGGAGAATACAGAGGACGAGTTGTTCAGGGCGCTCAGGATCATGAACTAAACATAAATAGATAATGAAGTATACGGTATAATATGTCGTTTCCATCGGGAATAGAGGATGTAAATTATTATTTCATCACCGACGAAAGACTGGATATCTCCCCATCAGAACAGGTTGAAATCGCAGTACGTGGGGGTGCCAAGATGATCCAATATCGCCGAAAAACCGCCGATCCTAGGGCGATGTATCAAGAGGCGCTAGAAGTCGGCCGAGTCTGTAAGGACAGAGCGTTATTCATAGTGAACGATAGGATCGATATCGCTTTAGCCGTAGGTTCAGACGGAGTTCATCTGGGGCAGGATGATTTGCCGTACAACGCTGCAAGAGAACTCATCGGAGACATGATCTTAGGTGTATCCACCCATAACAAAGAGCAGGCGGCTAGGGTGGTGGGTACCGCCGACTATATCGGCATAGGGCCGGTACATGCCACAGACACAAAGGATGACCGGTGGACCGAACTCGGTGTAGAGGGTGCATTGGAGATAGCAAGGTCCGTTGATGTACCTGCCGCCGCCATCGGTGGGATCGATGTAGGGGACATATCTCCTTTGAGCACAGGCTTTGATATGATATGTGCTCTTTCATCGGTTACCAGGAGAGGAGATATTGAAGATAGGGTACGGCTATTTGAGAGCGAATTTGGAAGATGTAAGAGGTTAAGAAGATGACGAAGTTGAGTGATCTTGGTGAATTTGGACTGATAGATCGATTGGCATCTAAGGTAGGTGCGGGAAAAGAGGTGATAAAGGGCATCGGAGACGATTGTGCAGTACTTGATGGAGATGATCATTATACCTTAGTGACCACTGATATGCTGGTGTCTGGAGATCATTTTAACAGACAGTGGCAGACGCCATTTCAGATCGGATGGAAATCTATGGTTGCCAATGTATCGGATATCGCTGCCATGGGTGGATATCCCCTTTGGGTCCTGGTATCTTTAGCCCTGCCCGACGATGTGGATGTTGAATATTTAGACTCCATCTATGATGGTATGAATTCAGCTTCTAAAAAATATGATATGGAAATAATCGGTGGGGACACCACTCATGGTGATATCTTTGTGGTAAACATAGTCATCATAGGCCGGGTGGAGAAGGAGCATCTGTGTTTAAGGAGCGATGCAAAGATAGGAGATAAGATATGTGTTACCGGTGATCTCGGTAAGAGCTGGGCCGGACTCGATCTACTCAGGGCCGGGGTGGAGGGATATACTGATTATCATCTAGAGCCTTCCTGCAGGCTAGAAGAGGGCAGGATGCTGGCACCTTATGTTAACGCCATGATCGATGTTAGCGATGGTTTGTCGTCCGAGGTACTGCATATCTGTAATCAGAGTGGAACCGGCGCGGCGATATATAAAGATAAGATACCGATCTCTTCACGGACCCGTGAGGCAGCTGATAGATTGGATAAGGACCCGTATAGATGGGCGCTATCAGGCGGAGAAGACTTCGAACTGGTTTTCACCATCCCTGAGTCAAAACTTGATAAGATATCGAATATACCCTACTTTGTCGTCGGGGATGTTACGGAAAAAGGAGCTTATCTCGTGGAAGATGAACAAAAAAGAGAACTGGTTGGCGGCTATGATCATTTTCGCTCATAATTTTTTGAGTTTTTTGTGAAGGTACGTTTTGTACCCCATCTTATTCCAAAATTTCATGGCACCTTCGTTTTCTGGAGCAACGGTGAGCACGGCCAGGTCGAAGCCTCTTTCTCTGATCCACGATTCAGCTCTCAGCACCAAACTCCTTCCGATCCCCTCATGTCTCCTCTCTTTTTTAACCGTTAGATCCATTATAGCGCCGATGTTTTTTAGCTTGAATATCCTAGCCCTTCTCCTTAGGGATACACTTATGAAACCGATGATCTCTCCTTTCTCTTCTGCGACGAAGGAGATTATGTTATTTTTTTCCATGGACTCCTCCATGAATTTGATCCATTCTTGCCTTGCGTTGTCTGCTAGAGTATATTCTTTCATTATCTCTTGGTGCATCTCGGCTAGATCGGACCATAGGACTGACATATTTAGCAGATCTCTTTCCTCCGCCTCTCTGATATCGATAGACATGTTATTTACTAAAGAAGATTATAGTATATTAATGTCTTTTTCGGTGAAAATGACCGTTTGAAGGATAAAACTATAAATATGGAAAGGCATTAAGGAGGACAAATAGAGATTAATGGAGGCATAAAAATGGCAGAAAAACCACACTTGAATATCGTGTTCATAGGCCACGTGGACCACGGAAAGTCCACACTGGTAGGTAGGACGCTGTTCGAGACCAAGGCCATCGACGCTCACAAGATAGACGAATACAGAAAGAAAGCCGAAGAGATGGGTAAAGGTACATTCGAGTTTGCGTGGGTGATGGATAAGCTTAAGGAAGAAAGAGAACGAGGTATCACAATAGATGTTATGCATCAAAGGTTCGATACTGACAAATATTATTTTACCATCATCGACGCCCCAGGGCACAGAGATTTCGTAAAAAACATGATCACCGGTACCAGCCAAGCTGATGCCGCCGTCATGGTTATTTCAGCACCTGAGGGAATAATGGCTCAGACAAGGGAACACGCTTTCCTTGCTAGAACTCTAGGAGTTGGACAACTCATAGTGGCGATAAACAAAATGGACGCCACCCAACCGGCATACAGCGAAGAGCGGTACAACGAAGTCAAAGATAGTGTTTTGAAACTGTTGAAACAGATCGGATATAGAGATGAACAGTTCCAGATATTACCCGTAAGCGCACTTCAGGGCGACAACGTTTCAGAGAAGAGTGATAATCTTTCATGGTATAAAGGGATCAAATTCCTAGAAGCCATCGACAACTTAGATGTTCCTGAAAAGCCAGTAGGCAAACCCTTGAGACTACCAGTACAGGATGTTTATACCATAACCGGTATAGGAACTGTACCTGTTGGCAGAGTAGAGACTGGTGTACTGAAACCCGGTCAGAAGATACACTTCATGCCGGCAAATGTAACTGGTGAAGTAAAGTCGATAGAACAACATCACGAACAATTACCCAAAGCGGACCCAGGTGACAACGTTGGTTTCAACGTCCGTGGAGTGGGCAAGAACGATATACGAAGAGGCGATGTAGCAGGTCCAGTAGATGATCCACCGACAGTTGCGGAAACTTTTGATGCAAGGATAATCATATTAGACCACCCCAGTGTGGTTACCGTTGGATACACTCCAGTATTCCACGCCCATACTGCACAGGTAGCTTGTACGTTTATCAAGTTGAAGCAAAAGTTGAACCCACGAACCGGTGAAGTGACTGAGGAAAATCCAGACTTCCTGAAGAATGGTGATGCAGCAGTCGTTACTGTTAAACCGGTCAGGAACTTGGTAATCGAGAAGGCTCAGGACTTCCCTGAATTGGGTAGGTTCGCCATCAGAGACATGGGCCAGACAGTTGCTGCAGGTCAGTGTATCGACGTGGTAAAAAAGAAGATGTAAAACATCTTCAAACCCTCTTTTTATTTTTATAAAGGTGAAAAAAGTGGCACAAAGAGCAAGGATATCTCTCAGCGGGACCAGTCCCAAAAAAGTCGACGAGATCAGTCGTCAGATAAAAGCAATTTCGGATAGAACAGGTGTAGAGATGAAAGGTCCTACCCCGCTTCCAACGAAAAAACTTGTAGTTCCGTGTAGAAAGTCACCCGACGGAGAAGGTTCGGAAACTTGGGAACGTTGGGAGATGCGTGTACACAAGCGTTTGATCGACATCGATGCAGATGAAAGGGCATTACGACAACTGATGCGAATACAGGTTCCAGATGAAGTACATATCGAAATAGTCCTTCAAAGTTGAACCAACAAATATATTTCAAATATGGCGGTAGAGGATGAAAGCTTTAGATGCTTTGCTTTCAAGTACCCTTTACAAAAAGTTTATACATAGAATACCTTCTTCACTCCCATAAGCTCATTTCGGGCCCATAGATAGTATCGGAGCAAAGCTCCAAATATCGATGGCCCCTCATTCGCAACAGCTCATTTCGGGCCCATAGATAGTATCGGAGCAAAGCTCCAAATATCGATGTGCCCTCATTCGCAACAGCTCATTTCGGGCCCATAGATCAGACCGGAAGATCGCGACCTTTGCAAGGTTGAGGCCGCGGGTTCAAATCCCGCTGGGTCCATTTTTCAACGGAAAATGGACTAGCAGAATGCGCCAGCATTCTGACAG
>PWKY01000026.1 GCA_003560595.1 Thermoplasmata archaeon
ATCACTTTCTTCTCTCCGCTCGAAAGAATGATCAATGCGAGGGACTAACGTCCCTCTTTTACTTCGGGCAAAGCCCTTGTAATGCGCAGGAAGAAACAAGTTCTTCCTCCTATACTTTATTTTCATTCGCTCCGCTACAGAAAACTAAAGTATGCGGGGGAAGGGATTTGAACCCTCGGACACCTACGTGACAGGATCTTAAGTCCTGCGCCTTTGGCCATGCTTGGCTACCCCCGCAGTTAAGAATTGAGGCGAATTATAAAGTGTGTGTAAATCACTACCAGGCCGATCAGTGTGATTCGGTCTTCATCCGATTTTTTGAGGCGGTTTGTATCACTGTTCAGCACACTTATCGCGAAATCGTAGTTGGCCTAATATACAATTCATATAAAAAGATGACCATGGGAAATTTAGTAGGAGAAAAAGTTCGGGGCTTTAAAACCCTAATCGATTTCGGGGTGCGAAAAGGTCTCCTGCCGATCACTCTTCTATACTTACGTTGATGGCACGGGGTCCTTTTTCACTGTCTTCTATTTCGAATTCGACCCTATCACCCTCGTTGAGTGTAGGAGCACTTACTTCACTACGATGGACGAAAAGATCTTCTCCGCCATCATCGGGTTCGATGAATCCGTAGTTCTTCATGTTGCTGAAAAACTTTACTGTTCCTTTCATAAGAGTGTCACCTCCTTGCATTTGTGCATACAGCTAGGTTTCCTAACATTTAAACTTTATCGTTAATTTCATCATATAACTTTATTCTATCTTATATCACTGAAGGATATCACCAAGACACGATAAGATATATTCTTCTCAGAATAAAGTTAAACTATTTATCCCTCCTTTTATCTTACCACATCAGACGGGATAAAATGATATTCGAGATGGTACGAACAGAGGGGCTAGCCCACTATTCCTATTTCATAGGTTCCGAAGGAAAAGGAGCGGTTATCGACCCTAGAAGGGATATAGGTGTGTACCTACAGATCGCTGAACAAAACGATCTGCGTATAACCCACGTTTTCGAAACACATAGAAATGAAGACTACGTTATAGGGTCCACCGAATTGATGGAAGCCACCGACGCAGAGGTGTATCACGGAGCTGGATTAGATTTTGGATATGGAGAGGATGTTAAAGAAGGTGATAGATCCACCATCGGTGACCTTGAGCTAGAGGTCCTTGAAACCCCGGGGCATACCGATGAAAGTATCTCGCTGGTACTGAGGGACAAGAGCGTTTCTAACACCCCTTTGATGGTATTCACAGGGGATGCCCTTTTCGCAGGTGACGTGGGAAGAACCGACCTATACGGTTTGGAGGAACGAGAAAGGATGGCGGCCAATCTGTATCACAGTCTGCATGATAAGATACTGAAGCTAGATGACGGTGTGATCCTGTGTCCCGCACACGGACAGGGTTCGGTATGCGGTGGAGAGATCAGCAACCAGGTCTTCACAACCATAGGTTATCAAAGGAAAAACAACCATATGTTGAAGTTAGAAAAGCAGGAGTTTTTAAAAGTAAAAATAGAAGAAAAGATGTACCGTCCACCGTATTTCAGGAAGATGGAGGTTTATAACAAAGATGGTGCACCACTCACCGATAGGTACGGGCACCTAAAAGCTCTTTCAAAAGAAGAATTGAAAGATATGGATGATCTTCAGTTGTTGGACGTGAGAGGTCCGTTATGCTTTTCAAGCGCACACATCCCGGGGAGTTTAAACATATGGGAAGGCGGACTACCTCACTTTGCAGGGTGGTTCTTGGATCACGAAAAACCTATCGTCCTCATCGGTGATGTTTCCAACGAAGAGAGCTACAAACACCTCATACGTTTGGGCTATGATAACCTGGTGGGTTATCTTTCAAACGCCCTCCATACGTGGCACACTGCTGGAGAAAAATTGGGACAGGTAGAAGTATGGAGCGTTCACCATCTTCACAACAATATCGATGATGACTTTTTCCTGATCGATGTTAGGGATATCAAGGGATTTAACAAAGGCCGTATCAAAGGTGCACACCATATCTACGCAGGAGAGATAAAGAAGCACCTAGAAGAGGTGCCCGATGGTAAAAAGCTGGTCGTGTACTGCGATTCCGGTTACAAAACAAGTGTGGTCGCCAGTATTCTCAAGAAACATGGTTACGACGACGTGGTCAATGTGATGGGCGGCATGGACGCATGGAAAAATGCAGGATATACCACCGTTGGATAGGTAGCACCTATCACATGAACATACGCTCAAATAAAGACGGGTGATGGACTCATCCTATATGATAGGAAATGATAGATACCAATGGTAGACTATGGCTATTAGGAGTAACCACGCTCTAAGACTATCTCGTATCTCATTTATACATTCGATCCTTGAAAAAAATTAGAATAGCACGGAAATATCTCAGGATCTAACTCATCTGTCGATCTGTACTTTAAATGATAATAGATTCAATATTGAATTAAGAGCGATATTAGTTTCCACCGAAACTATTATATAGATTTAGTTTCATCCGAAACCAATGTCCGAAAGGAAGTCCGTGTTAAAGCTGCATTCCATAATCCAACGGAAGCTCATAATGCACCTTAGGAAAAAGATCGAACCTTATGGATTTAGTAGGGGAGAATTTCCTTTTTTAGTTAGACTATTGAAGAAGGGTGACGGAGTTTCTCAAAAAGAGATATGCGAGGACGTTATGATATCAAAGTCTACCACATCCAAGATGGTGAATAAGTTAGAACAAGAGGGTTATCTAAGGATGGAAAAGGACCCTGAGGACAAAAGGGTCAAAAGGATCTACCTCACAGAGAAGAAGGAAGAGATAGAAGGTATAATCAATGAGATAGATCAAGAAGTCGACGATATCATGTTTAAAAATTTTTCAGAGGAGGAAAAAAATCATTACATCGGTTATCTGGAGCGTATATTGGAAAATGTAGAAGGGGCGGTGGAACTGTAGATGGAACTCAATAATATTTACACGTATTTACACTCAAGGCTGGGAAGGCCCAGTAAAGATGAGATAGTAGAGGGAAATATAGTTCCTCTCCTTTTCAAACTAGCATGGCCCATGATGCTTGCATCCCTTCTCCAGACCACATACAATCTTATAGATACGTTCTGGCTGGGACAACTACCCGCGCCGATGAATAGGAATGCGGTGGCCGCAGTAGGGGTCGCCTGGCCATTCGTTATGTTGATGGTATCTATCGAGTTGGGGTTGGGGATCGCGGGTATTGCTTTGATATCACAGAACACCGGTGCCAAGAGATACAAAGCCGCGAGTAAGGATGCGGGTCAGTTATTCTTTATCTTCATTTTTCTCTCGATAACTCTTGGCTTGGTGGGATTTTTTATCACCGAACCTTTTCTAAATCTCCTTACAGGCGGCAGTCCCGTCGTTGAACCGGCTACCGCTTACCTGCAGATAATCTTTTTAGGTTTCCCGGCACTACTCACTTTTGCCGCCTTTTCTTTCAGTCTTAGAGCGTGGGGGGATACTATAACACCCACGGCCATAATGGCCATAAGCGTTCTGTTGAACATATTTTTAGATCCGATATTCATTTTCGGATTCGGACCATTTCCGGCATGGGGTATACGTGGAGCCGCCATCGCTACGGTTCTATCACGTACTGTAGGCGCTTTTATCGCGATATACATGCTCTCATCTGGAAGGATAGATCTTCGCATCAAATTAAAGTACCTAAAACCGGATATGAGCCGAATCAAAAAGTTCTTCAAGATAGGGCTTCCAGCCACCGCCGCACGCATCTTAGACTCCTCGGAATTCATCATCTTCGTGGGCGCTTTGGCCCTTTTACCCATGCACGAGGAGGTACTGGCGGCCTACTCTATAGGTGGTCGTATCATCGGTATAAGCTTCGTGATCGTTTGGGGTCTTGGGATGGCGGTGAGTACCGTAGTGGGGCAATCTCTCGGTGCTGAGAAAAAAGAAAGAGCGGACTTGACTGCGAAAAAGGGTATGATGGTGATGATGATCTTGATGAGTATCATCGGGCTATCACTCGTGTTAGTTCGATTTCCGTTATTCAACTTTTTTATTCGAGATCAACCAGAAGTGGTCAAGATGGGGGCGGAATTCCTCCTGATATTAGCTATCGGTGCCCCGTTCTTCGCTATATTCGAAGCGGTATCCGCCACCCTCAACGGTTCCGGCCATACAAAGCAGCAGTTGGGTATCAGTATTTCCAGACTATGGATACTGCGTCTTCCACTGCTGTTCATCTTAGCCTTCATGATGGATCTTAACTCCACCGGAGCGTGGTTGGCCATCGCGTTGAGTAACATCGGTTCGGGTGCTTTTGCCTACCTCATCTACAAGATGGGATGGTGGAAAAAGAAGGTCATCGATAAAGGACCGCTGTCTAAAGCTTCCATGCCAAGGTGATGAATAGAGTGATCGAAAAATGCAATTAGGAAAAACATACGGATTCTTAAAATCAAGGATGGGACGCCCCTCAAAAGACGAGATAATAGAGGGAGATATACTTCCTGTTCTTTTCAAGCTAGCATGGCCTATGATGGTTGCATCTATACTCCAGACTGCATACAATCTAATCGATACCATATGGTTAGGCAGGCTACCTTCCCCGGAAAATACCCTTTCCGTAGGAGCTGTAAGTCTTGCTTGGCCCTTCGTGTTTCTTTTACTTTCCATCGAGATCGGACTGGGGATATCAGCGATAGCTATGATATCTCAACACACTGGAGCTAAAAAGTATAAAGAAGCTTATCACGACACCGGCCAGCTGTTTTTTTTGTTTGTTGTCCTTTCTGTGATCCTAGGAGCAGTAGGATTTTTTACAGCCGAACCATTTCTCAATTTTTTAACAAGTGAAGGCGAGCTTGTACCCTACGCAACTGCTTATCTTCAGATAATATTTTTAGGTTTTCCATCCCTCTTGTTATTCGCTGCTTTTTCTTTTTCTTTGAGAGCCTGGGGTGACACGATAACACCTACGATGGTTATGGCCGTGTCAGTTCTTATCAATATCTTGTTAGATCCCATATTGATATTCGGACTTGGCCCCTTTCCTCATATGGGTATCCGAGGAGCGGCCATCGCCACGGTATTTGCTCGCACCGTGGGATTGGTTTTGGCCCTATACATGATCTACACTGGTAGAGTCGGTATAAAACTAAAGTTATCTTACCTAAAGCCAGATATAAATAAGATAAAACAATTCTTTAAGGTCGGTATACCGGCGACCCTTGCCCGCATGGAAGAAGCGGTCGGGTTTGTGGTTTTAACAGGTCTTCTTGCGATGATGCCTCATCAGGAACAGGTGCTTGCCGCCTACGGTATAGGTGGAAGGATAATCAACATAACATTTGTGGTTCTAGGCGGTTTTATGATGGCCATAAGTACCATGGTAGGCCAGGCTCTAGGAGCTGACAAAGTATCGAGAGCAGAAGAGACAACAAGCAAAGCCATGAAATTGATGATTATATTCATGTCCGTAGTTTCACTGGTATTGGTGATATTCAGGTACCAACTGGTGGCATTCTTCATCCCCGATGAGCATATGGTTATCGAGATAGGTGCCATGTACCTCGCCATCCTAGCTATCGGGGCCCCGTTCTTTGCGATCTATGAGGCGGTTTCTGGAGCACTTAACGGTTCCGGCCACACCGGTCAGCAGTTCAGTCTTAGCTTGACACGTTTATGGGGTCTGAGGATACCCATGATACTGTTATTTGGATTCGCATTAGCGATGAATTCTACAGGTGCATGGTTAGCCATCGGCCTCAGCAACGTGGGTGCAGGTATCGCCTCCTACTGGTTGTATAAAAAAGGATGGTGGAAAGAAAAGATAATAGATAAAAAATCACGGTTACCTCAAAAGTTGAGTAGTTTTTTCAACAAAGATGATAGAAAGCAGAGGGAATAATCTAAAATACATCCTTCGTCAAAGGGAGTTTAAATGAAATACTACGTAGAGGCCTATGGATGTACCCTGAATAAGGGCGAAACAAAGATGCTAGCAGAGGATATGGCCTGTGAAGGTCATATAGAAGTTAAAGATCCGGTGGAGGCCGATACCGCCGTTATAGGTACCTGCGTAGTCATCAAAAAAACGGAAGAGAGGATGAAAAGGCGCATCAACGAATTAAAAGAATGTTGCGACCAAGTGATAGTCACAGGATGTTTGGCGAGTATCGGCGGGAAAAAATTAAAGCGTTCTATCCCGGGAATCAAACTGGTTGAAGCCGGTGACGTAGATATATCCCTTGAACCACAACCGTCTCTAATAGGCACCGTACCGATATCCAACGGTTGTTTGGGAAGCTGTACTTACTGCATCACCAAGATTGCTAGAGGGGATCTGAAGAGCAAGTGTATCGACCGGATCACTAAAAGATTTGAGAGGTTGATTGAAAGTGGCGTTAAAGAGGTCAGGGTCACCTGCCAGGACACTGCTTCCTATGGTCTTGATATCGATACCAACCTGATCGAATTGATGAAAGAGTTGGATAGTTATCCGGGAAAGCACCGGATCCGATTGGGTATGATGAATCCGAACACCGCCCTACCTATCAAAGAAGGACTTATCGAGTGTATGGACAACTCTCATTTTTACCGCTTCCTTCACTTACCCCTTCAGTCTGGTTCAAACAGCGTGCTGGAACGTATGGGGAGAGAGTACACAGTCAAACAGTGGATAGATCTGATACAAGATATTAGAAAGAGCATACCAGATATAACCATTTCAACCGATGTTATCCCTGGTTTTCCCGGAGAGAGTAAAGAAGATTTTAACAGGACAGTTTCTATCCTGGATAAGGTAAAACCGGATATAGTCAACATCACCCGATTCAGTCCTCGGCCGGCCACAAAAGCTATGGATATGGAGGATAAGATCCATTCTCGCGAGAAGAAGCGCCGTTCCAAAATACTTACAGATCTACATGCAGTGAACAGTAAAAAGAACAACGAAGAATTCATCGGGATAGATACCAAGATATTGGTACTGGAAAAAGGTAAAAACGATACGATGATGGGGAGGATGAACAACTACAAAGTGGTGGTTATAGACGATTATAGAGATGGTCTGTTGGGTGAGTGGGTCGATGTGAATATCTCCGATGCACACGGTGTTTATCTTTCTGGAACTATAAACTAGCGTCCCTTTTCTTCGCCCCATATCAATTTGTGCAACTGTGGAAGAACTCTTGCATCCACCCCGTCTTTTACCACCCTATCCGCTAACATTTTTAACTGAGTACCGCCCTCTGGCTGAAACACCACTTCTGCATGGATATCGTTCTCCTCTATGACCTCTAGTGCAAAATCGTAATCGTCGACATTAGCGATGACGAACTTGAGTTGATCCTTTTCCCTTAGTAGATCCACATTCTCTTTACGCACCTTAGATGTCATACTTGATGATGGAGTTTTATAATCCATGGAGATCATCCCTTTCGTAGAAACGAAGGGCTCTATATCCAAGGATCCGTTGGTTTCTATAGACACATCTCCTAGCTCTAACAAGTGTTCCAATAACTCCATCAGATCCTTCTGAAGTAAAGGTTCACCGCCGGTGATGCAGTACCTATGAGATGGGTATTTGGCGGTTTTATTTATTATCTCAGGGATATCCATTTTCGTACCTCTGCCCCATGCGTAGTCGGTGTCACACCATTCACACCGCATATTACATCCCGCGGTTCTTATGAAGGTGGTGGGGAGCCCGATGTTCTTTCCCTCTCCCTGAAGCGAATAGAATATCTCAGTTATTTCCATCGTAGTTAATAGTACAAACTAGGTAATATACCTAACGATTCCAGAAAATGATCACACAGTTGGCTTATCGATCAGATATGTGTGAGAAATGGTCGAGGTTATGGTAGTAGTGAAGTTGCATTAAGTAAATCACAACCAGACCTTTCTTTCTTCATATTTAACTCCTGTTTTATCGCAGGCTTCTATCACTTTTTTTGCCCCCTCTTTTTCGATCAATATTGCACCTTTACCGAGTTTCTCTCTGGGATATTCATCTATGATCCCTTGATAATTTTTACCTTTACCGTATAATATATAGTGGAATCTCACTTTTTCTTTGTTCTCCAGATATCTTAGATCGTAAGTGATTATGGAAAAGCTATGTTCTCTAAAAACATTTCGAGCATCGAATCCTAAAGGATGATCCAGGAACAGTATTTCACCATCGTGAAATGCAGATGAAACCAGTGAATCATTCTTTCCAGATCTAACCTCAGCTATAGACATATTTACAAATTGAACTATACTATCCACGTCAGAAGAGAATGTAAGATCTGTGAGATCCGCATCATCCAGACTTTCTTCATCCTCAAAAGTGTTCAGTATGTCTATATCAGAAGTACCGCCTTCTTCTCCTCTTGCAAAAGAACCGTAAACTAAGGGACATATCAGACCATCAACCTTTTTTAGTTCGTCAACTAGATGTTTAGGTATTTTTCCCCCGCTCTTTAACTTATAATTCATCATCACCACCGCAGTTCCACATCCCATTCATTTTCAAAGTGTTTTTTAAATATTTTCATGAGCTCCAAGATCCTGTCCATTTTTTCTCCGTTTCCACCTAAATAACCAAGGTTGTTGTAAATCGAAAAGGATTCTTGATAAGCTGAAAATAAAACAGGATGGTTTCTTTTACAATATTTGAACTCCTCTGCATGACTATTAAGATGTCTATCGGATCTTTTTGCAGCATCAGCTTCCAGCATCTGCCCCATGGCTTTTACAGCCTCATCGGCTACAACTCTTTTTAGGTCTTCGTCTTTAGCCAAGTTTACAGCTCTCATCTTTTCACCAAGTAGTTCAAGATATTTTTCGGATCTCATACTAACATGTTAGAAAAAACGACCCGAGTATTTTAAGAATTTTAATATATTAGAAAGTTGTGTGTTAAGATAGGTTTTCACTGAGGCCTCAGGTAGTGTTGTTAACTATCCATGATGATATCTATATCCTTCACAGACCAGGCATCCACGATATCTATCCTTCTGTACAGCTCATAAAATTCCATCCAACTTTTCTTGGTTTTTCTGATCAATTTTATTTCAGATCTGGGGTTTATAAAGACCTTATTACCCTTACTGATGTTCCTATTTAATACCCCCCCGGCAACCAAGATAGTACATTCCATTTTGAAGGTGAATTAAAGGTATTGGGAACTTTAGACTCTTAAATATTTATAGTATGACAGTTTCCAAAAAACTTATCATGACTACCGCATGTGGCGAAAACATGAAGATCGGTTTCGTCGTCAACCCCATAGCAGGCATGGGAGGTAGAGTTGGTTTGAAAGGTACAGATGGTGTTTACGAAGAGGCATTGGAGAGGGGCGCAGAGCCGGTGGCTAAGGATAGAGCCTCAAGAGCTTTAAGGTCCATGAACGGAGGACATCTGTGGATAACTGCAGGGGGGTTCATGGGCGAAGAACTGCTCAAAAAACACTTTCCAGAAGACGATATAGAGGTCTTTCAACCACCCAGAGATATCGGAGAGACTACCGCTGAGCATACGAGTGATATGGCGAAAGAATTCGTTGAAAGGTCCGTCGATATAATCGTTTTCTGCGGTGGAGATGGAACCGCCAGAGATATTTTTGAGGTAGTTGAAACCGATATCCCTTTACTTGGCATACCGTCCGGTGTAAAGATGTACAGCGGTGTTTTCGGTATAAACCCGGAAGCTAGTGCTGAGCTGTTCAACATGTTCGTTTCCGGTGAAGCGGGCATAGATACCGTCGAGATAATGGATCTAGATGAAGATAGGTACCGGAAGGGAGAATGGGAGATAAAGCTTCACGGAGAAGCTAAAACGGTGTACGAACCACATTATATTCAGATGGGAAAGCAGAGCTATCGTTCTATTGCCGAGGATGATCTGAAGTACGACCTAGCCAGATATATCATAGAAGAGATGGAACATTTTCCGGAACATCTATTCATACTCGGACCTGGATCTACCACTGCCGAGGTGCAGAAAGTACTGGGTGTAGAATATACTCTGCTTGGTGTTGATATTTTGAAGGGGAAACAAGTGGTCGCTTTGGATGTGTCGGAGAAAGAGATACTGGATGAAGCCAAGGGTTCCGGCGGTGTGAAGATCGCAGTCTCGGTGATAGGAAATCAGGGGTTTTTTCTAGGTAGAGGAAATCAACAGATCAGTCCTAAAGTTGTTCGTCTTGCCGGTATAAATAATATCTATATCATGGCAACACCGACCAAGTTAAAACGTCTATCAATGATCAGAGCCGATACCGGAGATACCGAGTTGAACGAGAAGATCCGTGAAAAGGGTTACATGAGGGTTCTTCAGGGGTTCAGAGAATACAAGCTGGTCCCGGTACAAGCTTAAACTAATTTAACCACTAGTACTGTACTGTCTTCCGTATCTTTACGATAGTTTTTCATTATCGATCTAGCTATATCTTCCGCACTGAAATCTATCAGCCCCTCGTCGAGATCAAAATCTCCGGATATCCCCCTGGTATGAGCTATAAATACATCATCTGGATTTGTATTATGCTCTATAGCCTTTTTATGCACCTCTTTATCCATCATATCAGAGTTGCTTTTTATAGCGATATCTCCTAAACAGCCGTAATTCACTTTTAATGTGTAAAAATCGATCACAGCAATATTTGCACCACATGTATCTTTTAGTATCTCTTCTATGATATCTATAGTCTCGACCAAAGGTAGTTCACGGATAGTGTTTATCTTACTTTCAACTTTGGATATGACCCGGGATGCTTTTATGCCTCGACCTAATGCATCTATCACTAAAAAGCGGGTATATTGTGGTTCATGGAGTACGAAGACCGAATCACCCGACGATGGTTCACCTTTTTTAGGGTACGTGATATAATGGTATTCCATATGGCATCAGCTAATCCTACAATAAATAGTTGGTACGACCCAACAGTAAATCTGTTCTTTTACTTGGGCGGTCATAAAATAACACCGTTTACCAAATTATTTAATAGTATTTAACACTTGTTATATCGTCGATATCGTAATTCTGAGTGTTTACATATGTTGTAAGATCACTTTCGGACACCTCTCCCTTGAATCTCTTTATAAGGCTAAAGTGATTTGATATGATGCATGAAAGGGGATACGGAACTAAACAAAGGAAAACTCACGGTCCTTTCAAATCACGCTCTTATGATGGATTTAGCTGTTAGATCTGTTAAGGATACTAAAAAGAAGGCCATCATACTTGACGGTTGTTCTAAGTTAAATCCCTATCTTGTGACCAAGATATGTAAGATATATGGTTTCGATGAAAATATCGTGCTTGAAAGGATAATCGGTGCCAGGGGCTTTACCGCTTACCAGCTTTATGAATTGATCGGTAAATTAGATGAAGAACTACTAGGAGACCAGTATTCTTACCTCGGCGTTACAGGTGTTGATGAACGTTTTTCAGATGACGAGCTGGATCCAGATGAGGCAAGGTGGCTTCGTTCTAGATGTATGAGAAAGCTGAAGGAGCTCGTGAAAGAATACGATATTTATTCTACGATTATCAGAGGTGAAAAGGATGGGTAGAAGTGTTCCCACCTACCGTGAAGAACTGAACCGGATGATCACAGACTGGAACCGATTTAGAAGGAGTTTAAGGAAAAGGGAAAGGGATTCCTTCGATGAGATGATCCTAAGTGCAAAAAAGCACGCCACCGCAGGCCAGTATCAAGCCAATCCGGATCCCATGGAAACCCTGATGCTTTCGATCTTACTGGAGCATCGTCTGATGCTGGAACGTATAGAAAGGAGGCTATGCAATGAAAGGATGGATATTGGACACATACCCGGATCTGCGTCGGGAGAAGATGACGATATGGCTGAGGACGGATAAACACTGCCATAAAGTGACGGACGACTTCGACCCCGTTTTTTACATTGAGGGCTCAGTTCCAGACATGTTTTCCAGCCTGGGATTCAACACCCGCAAAGTGTTTCGAAAGATAGCTCCCGGTTCAGGGGATAAAAAGGAAGTTGTAGAGGTATCAACCGGTCGTACATCGAACCCTAAAAGCTACATATCGGCCCTGGACTTTTTTGAAGGATATGGTAAAAGGGAATTTTACAACGTTGACATACCCCTTGACCATCGTTATATGGTAGAGAAGTGTATATCACCGATGTCTTTTGTAGAATGGGACGGTGATTGGATGAACCTGGAATGTCAGGACCGATCTTATCCGGATCTACGGGTTGTAGACCTAGATGTGGTGACTCAGGGAAGACAAAAGATGCAGTCGCCGATAAAGTGTTTGATGTTCAACGATGAAACTATATCCGGGGATGAGAGGGGGATGATCGAAGAATTACATGTGAGATTGAAACAGTATGATCCAGACGTGATCGTTACTCGGGGAGGGGATGCTTTCGTGATACCTTATCTATACTATCGTGGGGAGCTTTTAGACGTAGAGCTTGAGATCGGTAGAGAACCCAGTGTACATATGCCGAAGGAGGGCAGTTCTCATGAATCATACGGTAGGGTTATCTATCGTCCGAAACCTCAGATGCTGAAAGGGCGCATACACATAGACGCTTCAAATTCCTTCATGTACTCCCAAAGCGGTTTAGAAGGCCTATTAGAGATATCTAGATCCTCAAAGATAACCCCACAAAAGATGGCAAGATACAGCCCCGGCAGGGCGGTAGATCACATGGAGATAGAAGTAGCACTCAGAAGAGGATACATAATCCCTTGGAAGAAAAATATGGTAGAGGAGTTCAAAACGTTGAAACAACTGCTGAAGGCCGATAGAGGAGGTATAACTTACGTGCCTAGGGTTGGAGTTCATCGGGAGGTAGAAAAAGTAGATTTTGCCAGTATGTATCCCTCTATCATAGTTAGATACAACATATCTCCGGATACGATAGGGTGTAACTGTGGTGATGATCGAAAGGTGCCAGAATTAGGATACAGCATATGCAAAGCTAGAAAGGGACTGATCCCTCAAACCATCGAACCCCTTCTTCAAAAGAGAAAAGAGTACAAGGGATTATCGAAGGGAGACGACGTTTACGCTCGTAAAGCGGATGCCCTAAAATGGCTTCTAGTTACGTGTTTCGGATATACCGGTTACAAGAAGGCTAGGTTCAGCAAGATCGAAGTCCACGAAAGCATAACTGCGTACGGCCGTGAAACGATACTAGATGCGGCGGAGATCGCCATGGATATGGGTTACGAGGTCATACACGGAATAGTTGATTCCCTTTGGTTGAAGGGCAGTGGTAAAGGTATCCCTGAATTGTTGGAAAAGGTTAACTTAGCTACGGGCATCGAGCTCGAACACGAAGGAACGTATAGGTGGGTGGCCTTTTCCCCCAGCAACGAAGATAGGACAACGGGAGTTCCCACTCGATATTTTGGTGTGTTAGATGATGAGCTGGAGGTGAAGGGACTTCACTTTAAAAGACACGATACACCCCAATTTTTCAAAGAGATGCAAAAAAGGATGCTTGAGTGTTTTGTTCATGGAAACTTCGATGTTAACTCAAATGGGTGTTTGGAGGTGACTAAAGATGCATATATCCGTCTGCAGAAAAGAGACGTATGTTGGGCTCAATTGGCTTTTACAAAAAAATTCTCGGGACGGAGTGGGCTGAGTGATGTAAGAGCTGCACATCAGCGCTATCTTGAGGCAGGTGTTGAGATCCATCCTGGGCAGGATGTGAAGTACGTGGTTAAAAGTGAAGGTAGGAGATCAGCGAAAGAAAGGGTATCTACCATATATGACGGAGAAGGAACATATGATACAAAATTCTATGAAAAATACCTGTTCAAAGTAGCTGAGGAAGTCATGGTCCCCTTCGGATGGTGGCGGGAGGATATAGAACGGTGGGTGAAATATCAATAGGGTGGAATGATAGATTCGATAACATCCATATCTCGTTTTATACTATCTTTCAATACGGATCCCGGGTTTACCCACGCCTGTACAGATTCATCTCTATAATCTTGATCCGTTTTCCCACCCCATATACCAAAAAGTGTTACCTGTATCTCGGGGATCTTTATAGCTCCGAAAGTCAAAGCTAGGTCGTGGAGCAGATTCAATATAACTTCAGATGAAACCTCATGCTGTCGGTCTATGGAATGGGGTATCTCAAGTACAAAGTAAGGTATCTCGGAGTTCTCAGCATGAGATCCCATATTTCTATCGGCTGAAATCAGGCTGGCTACTATATTTCGGGTCCAGGAAAAACGTTCTAGGGATTCGACTATACGTATATCGTTTTTTTCAGAATCAGTTTTAGAGGGATTTCCTTTGATCCTTGCGGCATTCAATTTACTGCGTAGGTAACTTAACTCCTGAGTAGCAAATTTTGCCTTCCTTGTCATCAACTTACCGCGATTTCGGAAGTTGTACCGTATGTCTCCTATCTTTGTGTACATACCCATCATCTTTAGATCACTGTCTCTGTACTTGTCCCGTATGTGATGGTCGATCTCTTCCTCTACGATGGAGCTGAGTAGGTAATCAAAATCTTTAGCTTCTATCGTCCCAGATTTAGTTTTTATAGGAAATCTGCGAGAGATGAAGCGAAAGTAAGCAAGGTTTGAATCTATGGATAGGAAAACGGATCTACTGGAGAGTGTGGGATCGGTCTCCGTTCTATAAAGATATTCGATCCATTCGGTGAATTCATCCCAATTATCAAAAGGGATCAGGCCCGAAGATATCAGACACCCTTTGTAATCCGTAAAACCCGGTATATCTGAGGCGTGGCAGTAATTCTCCATCTGTGAACAATGGTCGAATGTACTCTTCCCTCTAAGAGAGACCAAGTAATCATCGTCTTTTAGCTCTATATCCAATATGGTCTTATGAAAGTAAGGTTCTTCGATGGTCAAACGGTCTAATTTGTTATTCCTTGCAGCGTTCAACAGAAGCATGATCATTTGTTTTGTTAGCGTATATTCCATCTTATCAACCCTCCAAGAGGTCTACTAGACGTATCTTCGTTTGATCGAGTACGGGATATGCTGAATCTATGGGGATGCTTGAAGATAGATAGAACACGTTATCAAAATTATGGCTGAATCTATCTACCAATATACTCACCAAAAAATCCTTACTACCACCAGTGATATCCAGTACTATGGTTCCAGTACTATCAGACATGGAACTAGATATCACTTTACGGGCGTCTGAAGCATCGCTAGTTTGCTTGACCTCTATATCTACATCACCGCCGTAGGCGGATATCAAACTTCTAAGATTTTTAGAAAATGGTTTCGGGTCATTGTATCGAGATAGAATCAAAACCGAATCAGGTATGAAATCATGCTCGCATATAACAGCCCAAAGTGAATTCAACGAGGACCAATGATCCCGCTCCAGAAAACAAACGTATTTTTTCATCTTTATTACATCCTCTAAATTTTTTAGGAAGCCACCGGGGGGATTCGAACCCCCGACCTATGGTTTACGAAACCATCGCTCCACCAGCTGAGCTACGGTGGCAGTTTCCATTTAATGGGTCTGGAAAGGCCCCTTCTTAAATATTTGCTTCGAACGTAGCAGTGCCTCGATACCAGGCAAAGGTCTCCCGGCAAGGAAGTTGATACAGGCCCCACCTCCTGTGGATATGTGGTCTATACTCTTGGATAAGTCTAGTTTTTCTAAAACTGCGGTAGAATGTCCCCCACCTACTATCGAGTATGCGTTCGAATGTGCCACCGCTCTAAATATCTCAGTAGTTCCTATGGAAAATTTATCGTACTCAAATGCACCCGCGGGTCCGTTGATGAGAACGAGTTTTGCGTTCTCTATCTGCTTGGTATATTCTACGATGGTGTTTATACCTATATCCATCAGAGGTTCAGATATTGGAAGATCTGTCAGTGAAACAACATTACGCCTTCCGTTGTCTCCCACGGCACCATCGCACGGTATCATTATTTTATCTCCCCATCGATCTAGCATAGAATATGCTTCATCGACAAGCTGTTGGTAGTTGGGAAACTCCTTTTCCAGGAACGAAACACTTCCTTCTCCAAGCTCAATACCATCGGCCAACATGAAAACGTGTCCGACTACACCCATGGTGAGTATCTTGTCCATGGAACCTTCTTCCAGCATGTGTTTCGCCACTTCGATAGAATCCCCTACTTTAACGCCTCCTAAAAGGGCTATCTTCGGTGAATGATCAGATTGGAAAGCCTTTCCCATGTCTTCAAGCTCTTTTTGCATGACCCTGCCTGCTAGATTAGGGACAAGTTCGGCGAAACCGACTAGAGTAGGCTGCGCTCTATGTGCCGCGGCAAAGGCATCGTGTACAAAAAAGTCTACCATCGGTGCGAGGTTTTTTATGATGTGTGTGTTTTCATGCTTATCTCGTTCTTTTTCACCATTTAAGGCTATCTCCTCTGCGTAAAAACGGGTGTTCTCCAGCAGTATTTTATCACCAGGTTCAAGTGCTCTAACCCTTTGTCTAACGTGGCTGTCGAAAAGACCGTCAACGTATTCCACCCTTTTTCCCAAAAGCTGACTCATACGCATAGCATGGGCGTTCAAAGAAGTATAATCGATTTTACCTGGTCTGCTCTGATGCGCGAGGATTATCACTTTTGACTTTTCTAGGTCTTTGATGGTGGAAAGATGTCTTCTGATCCGGTAGTCATCTAATATCCTACCGGATTTAGGATCTAATGGCGAATTGATATCCACCCTAACCAACACAGTTCGGCCCTTGAGATTGAAGTCATCCAGCGTGAAGATGTCCCATGGTTTGCCTGGCATTTTATCGATTGGTGATTACACCTTCAGGATATAAGCTTTACTTAATTTACATGGTAATACTAGTAGATGTTAAGAAAAGTATTAATAATATTAAAATCCTTGAGGATAGATGATAATATGTCTGACACCCTAGAGGATTTAAAAACCCGGATGTGGGAAGCTATAATTGGATGCAAGTCGGACAAAAAGATATACGATCTTTATGTAGAAGCTATCAAACTAGATATCTCCCAAATCAGCCCGAAAACTTACATAGATAAAATGGTTTCCAGTTCAAATAAGTTTAAATTGATAACTGGACTCGTTAGCGGCTTCGAGAAAGAGATTTTTACAGATATGGAAAGTTTTCCTTGCGTTTTGAATCATAAGTATTTGGCAGATATCGACCATGAGAAAAATGTAGAACGGTTTAAAAAAATTTTAGAGAAGACTAATATGGAGATGTTCAATGCAAAGGAAGATATGAGCAGATCTTTGATAAAAAAGGGCATTAAATTATTTAGTCAAAGTGAAGGAAGTATTTAAGTATAATATGTGCAAAACAAACGAAATTTATTAATCAACGTAGCTTATTATGAGGAATTACCATGTCCCCGATATACAAAGTAAAGTGTTCTTACGAGAATGAATGTGAATGGGAGTTTACTAGCTACAAACGTGATAAAGTGAAGGAGGCATATAAAGATCATATATTTTCTGAACATCGTAAGAGGGTAAAGATGACTCCCAAAAGGACTAATGGCGGCATGAAATGTAGGTGTGGTGCTAGGATAACTGAGGAGCTATCTGAAGACCTAAAATGCCCTGAATGCGGATCTGATTGGAGCGCAAAACAGAGGATCGGCTTTATTGCGGCGTTTAGTATAACTAAAAAATAGATCCTATCTTTTTTAGAAACGTGGTTCTTCTACTATAACTTTAAGTATATATCTAGAAACCAAAAAGTATATTAGAAATGTTTATACTTACTGTATTAATTGCGTGATAATATGAAATATACAAAAATGTTAGTTGGATTTATAACTGTGGTCTTATTATTGACCAACCCTGTCATGGCGGGTGGAGAATACAGCGATGTGGTCACCGATGATACTGGTGATGTCATGCGTTTTGTAAGCGAAGATGAATGGACACTCGTCGAGAACCCGCAGTTGGATATCGTCAAGGTAGAGGTGTTTGAAGACCCGGACTGGGTATACGTTGAGCTCACTGTGGTAGGTACCATAACCGACAGTTCTAGTATAGATTACGAGATATTTTTGAAGTGCTCCGGTGGTGGAACATATGAGATATACTATACCAACGGCGAATGTGAGGTGATAGCAGAGAGGTTCTACGATGGAGGAGCATGGGGTAATCAATTCGAACCCCCGACCCAAGGTGCCGGTACCTCTACGTTGACCATCTTGTTCACACGAGAAAATGTCGGTGAACCGGAAGACCTTTTGATATCCGAAGTATATGCCCGAGACGAGAGCAAGATGGAGATCGATATGGCAGGTCCCGATGCCGACTATCCAGAGGGTTATGGAGAAGGGCGATTCGAACCTGTTGATCCCATATTTATTGTAGATTATGATCCAGACGATTTCCCCATGGATGTCACCGTGCAGATCGGTTTACGGAACGATGGAGATCAGGCTGGAGATGTGAGCCTCTACATCGATGGTACTTTGGTATATACCCTATCAGTACCTGCAAACGGTGAGAACACCTACGAACATACGCACACATTCGATGAGGCTGGAAGTTATGATATAGAGTTCTTCGACCAATCTCACACGGTATTTGTGACTGAACCAGACGATGATGATAACGGAGAAGCCCCACCAGACGACAATGGTGATGACGATGATGATAACGGAGAAGCCCCACCAGATGACAACGGTGATGACGATGATGATAACGGAGAAGCCCCACCAGATGACAACGGTGATGACGA
>PWKY01000012.1 GCA_003560595.1 Thermoplasmata archaeon
CCTTATCTACTGGGACTTCAAGCATGTGGAATTTATTGGTTGGTTGTGTTCTATATGTGGCTTTCTGACCCTCTTGGCACACAAACTGCACACTAAAACTAACATTTCTACTACCTATATTAATTTAAAATATGCATGGATTACCTACTGACATAGGTGACATTGGCGCCTAAATAATGGGAGTTGTTATATTTCGTTTTTGATTTATAAAAATAATATTTCCTAAATTTCATTGAGGTTAAGGTCAACACTATTAACCTACCCTCCAAAACCAAAAACTCTATAGCTACGTGAGGAGTTTTGAGGTCAGGATTGGTTATAAGGCTATTCCTAACCAGCATATATCAATCCATTTTAAACCTCATGTAATTCAAAAATAATCTACCTGTAATATTCTTGTAATCATCAGGTTTTATACTTCTAGATAGTTAACCCCCATTTTATTTTACCGTTTACAGCACAGTAGATAAACTGTGCTCTTTTTCTTTTTTATGCCTTCCTTGCTCCGTTAGAATTTACAATTTATCAGCAATTATCTGTGTCCATCAAATCAGAGTAGGATCTGGATTTTACAGGTTTTAATTTTAAATAGCGGTGTCAATTTTCAGCAGGTTGAAGATCAATAATGTGATTTATGGGAGCTGGTTTTATGAAATTATCAGATCAACAAATCAGCCTTCTTCTAAAAAAATGCCCCTGGAAAGAGTTGTGCTCCAGGGGCAATATATGATTTCTCCAAATGCTATTTGGCTTTACGGCTACTCTTTGTTGACAATGAGAAATTGATATCCCAATCCCCTTCAAGACGGATAGCATCATTACCAGTATATAGAATTTCTGTAACTGTAAATGTTGAATCTTGATAAGTCAATGCATCGTTGTCGTAATAGAAATTACCAGTTATGATATTATTATCTTCTGCTATATTTAAGTATATACGACTATCATATTCGGGGCTGGAAAAACCTTCATAAAATTCTCTAACTGTCCAATCTCCAATCCAAAAAGTAGTACCATTTAGATCAGTCGTCTGAGTATCTCGAGTGCCTTCCCAATAACTATAATGTTCATACTCTTCAGTATAACTATTATAATCTCTTAGTTCACCGCTGAAACCATCTCCCACACGATCTTTTACTAAAACGAAAGTTCCACTATAAGTATATATAGTATTTTTTTTAGCTTGCCCTGGAGGAGCACCTCGAGGATGCTCTCTATCAACCTGTCCTGGCGGTTCACCATGAGGGTTACCTCCACCAACCTCTCCTTTATTCTGCCCTGGAGGGTTACCATGCGGATGGGCAAAAACAGGTGTAGTAATCACCACGATAAGGAAAATCAAAACAAAAATAACCAGAGCCTTCTTCATCGCACTTTTCACTTCCTTATTCTTATTTGAGTTTATAAGCACTGTCACCACACTCTATCCGCTTATCGCCTGCCTGGTTCTTTCACCTCCTATCAGGGATTGCCAATTCAAACCCCTACTCAACCATGTTTTTACCTACCGAGCATATCCATGATTTCGTCAATGGTGATCTGGCACAGGCTATTCCAGACCAGCGTATTACCATGCTCGATCCTGACAGCCTTGAATTTCTTTAGATCTTTCAGGGCACAAAAACGGGTAGTCACCAGCCGAGGACGCATGTCATAGATAATGCTATGGTTGTTGCTCAGCTCCATGGTTAAGGTATGGTCATCGTTGGGTGATACATTGATAATTTTTGTTATGTCTCATCCCTACCATCGTTTTAATTAAAAAAAATTGCCTAAATTAAAAATAACAGGGATCGGCAATTTTTTATACTATACGTACGTATATATTTTTACCGCTTAAACATTTCGAAAACAAAAAAACGGCAACGAAGGTGCCTATCCTACCAGGAAGGGAAAAGAAGCACATTCATTCCGCTGTAGTAAAAAAGAATCTTTTAAGAGATTATTAGATAAGTTTCAACTCCATTGTTTTTCTCACCGCAGCAGCGCGGCTGCTCACCCCCAGCTTGCGGTAAATGGAACTAATTGCTTTCTTAACAGTAACTTCGGCAATAAAAAGTTTGCTGGCTATTTCCTTGTTCTGCTGTCCTTCCAGCATGAGCTTTAAAATCTCCATTTCCCGCTCAGTCAGCCTAAAGGCTGCTTCTTCATGCTTTCCGGCAGCTTCCAGATTGCTCCGGTATTGAAACACTGCTTTCAGTAATCTTTCCAAGTAGGCATCTTTTTTCCCCCTACTGGCAATGTTAGACAGGATGACGTCAATATATTGGCCATACTCGGCAAAAGGAAGAATAAGACCATCGGCTCTGCCCAGGGCCAAAGCAGAATTGAGAGCCTCTTCTGCTTTTTCCTGGCCGTAAAGTTGATTCTTTGCTATGGCATCGAGGATATAGGCCTGAAGATGGCCAATGAGGTTATTGAAGGGGGAAAAAATCCGGTGCAACTCACTGCAGAGCGCTTCTAGTTTGAGATAGTTTCCCTCTAAGAGTAAGTAACGGGCATGAACTAGATAATTAAACCCTAAGCCATGGTAAAATTTTATATCCTGCTTCATTACTCCCTTTTTTAACCACGGTGCGAAGCTCAGTGGATCATTCGTTATGCCGCCCAGGTATCCGTAACATAAATCAAGGGCGTCTAAGAAAATGGGGCTGTTAGATTCAAGAACCCTGACCGCCAGTTCATCGAGCAGGCCTTTCGCTTCCCCGAACTTGCCCCTGGCAGCAGAGATCCGAGCCAGTGCGAAGCTGGCGCAAATGATTACCGTAACCTGATCCAGGGTATCTGCCTGGTAAATAGCTTTATAAGCATGGAGTTCAGCCTGGTCAAGATCACTACTTTCCAGGCAGTATTCCGCCCTAAATAGAGCTTCAAACCCTTTGCCACAACCACCGGAAATCTCTTCATAGCAGCTATAGTTTTGCTCCGCAAATTCCACTAAAATAAGCAAATCACCAGCCTCCCTGTGGTAAAGAAACAAAGTATTAGGGCAGCCATAGGTAAAGATCATATCCGGATTAGCGATACGGGAACGACCATCCAACAGTTTGTGAGCCCTGGAACAGCATGCATGAATCTGGCGTAAATTATTGAAATGAATGAATGACTTGACCAATTCAATCTCTCCGGCAATTTGCCTCTTCATATCTGGTAGAGTAAGGCTGTCCTGTTCATAGTATGCTTCAATTTCTGCCAGCAGTCGGGCACCCTTCTTGAGATCAACCCGGGCAAGGTAAAAATCTGCAAAAGTAATATAGCCGATGGGATGACGATATTTTACTTCAAGGGGAATCTGTTCAAACAGGTTCACAATGTCCTTTACGGCAGGGTCAAGCATGCGAGTTATTTTCCTGGTTATGTCCGGCTGCTCAAACTCCTTCAAGATTAGATCGTAGGCCTTTGCTTTCAAGAGCAACCTTAACCCGTTGAGCATATAGCCATGGGCAATTTGCCACTCCCCACTGCGTTGGTATAGTTGTAATACTAATGCCTGATCTGCCTCTGTTTTAAGCAATCCCCTTAAATAACCGGTAAAAATACTGTGCATCGTGTATTTTTCCGACCGCTCATCAAAGCGAATAAAGGAACTGTCTCTGTTCAGCTTTTGAATCATATCCGCTGCCGCTTTGTTGTCCGTGATATATTCGGCCTGTGGCAGGGTGAAACTGTCTAGGATGGCAAGGGACATGAGCAAACTTTTTTCTTTGCCTGTGAATTGTGACATGACTGTTATATCAATTAATTCATGCAGGCCCAACCCTGCCTCCAACCTGCCCGTTTTCAGGAAGTTTTGACAAATCAGGTGGACAGCCGTAATCCAACCATCGGTCATCTTCTCGACCTGCTTTGCCATATTCTCTGATATGTTCCGGCTAAAAAGCCGGAAATATTCTTTAATTTCATCCCTGGAAAGATCAAAGAGGGAACTCTCCAATTGGTGACAATAACCTTTAAGCTTTAGCTCCTGCACATTTATAGCCGGACTTGTTCTTGACAGAATCAGTACATGGAGACCATTTATCCTCCTACGTACAAGCTTCTCCAGCAAAAAATCCAGCTCCTGGGCACTGGTAAAATGGTAGTCATCTATAACCAGTATCTTGTTTGCCAGGTAGGTCCATTCTTCCAGTAAATCAAAAACCCTGTCCCTATCTGCAGCGCTGACTGGAAAACCAAGAGCCTTTAAACGATCCCCTATCTCAGGATTATTAACGGCAAGCTGCCTGGTAAGGAATTCCCACATAATGTGGGACGATGTTTCATCACTATCCACATTCAATCATAAATACTCTGCTTGTATTCCTTCAATAAAATCTCTTACCGCAACCGTTTTGCCGTAACCCATTGCTGCCACAACAAGGGTCAGAGGATACTGAAAAGCATATTCAAGCTGCTCCCTGATCAGCTGACGTTTTAATGTGGGATGGAACCCGGAAGGGTAGGCCATGGAATGTAAGCTCCTTTTAAATTATTACAGTTAATAATTTCCCGCTTAAACCGATAAAATATTTCAATATTACTTCATTAATAGTAAAAAATCCTGCTCCATCGCCTTAGTAAGAGATTATTTAATTGCTGAATATTATCTCAGGGATCTTTCTCAATCTCGAGTAAAGCTTTAAGGGACTATTTATTATTTGCAAGGCAATCTTTTAGAACCCTTACAAACCATCTTTAATTATAATAAACAAGGAAGAAGATTGTGATTTAAGTACATACAAACAAGAGCCAGGATATTCTAACCAAACTCCGCAATAATATGGGGTTGGCAATAGGGTTTGAACCCCCAACATGTTTTACGATTCAGCTAAGAACATTTCTACTACCTATATTACATTCAAATATGCATGTATTGCCTACTGACATAGATGACACAGGTGCCTAAATAATGGTAATAATTTTATGCCCTTTAGCACTAATAATAAATCTCTGTTTTTATGAAATTAAAAAATGCTTGTCCTGCTAATGTTATAAAAATAGCCCCCGGAGGGAG
>PWKY01000049.1 GCA_003560595.1 Thermoplasmata archaeon
CGGCCCCATCCCGTCCATAGTGACGGCCAGCATACTGTTCGGTGCCCTACATCTAGGGAACTATACCGGAGCATTGTTACCCATCATCATGGGAGCGGTATTGATCACCGTGGTGAGCCTGATACTCGGTGCATTGTACGATCGTACGGATAATCTTGTGGTTCCTATCACCGTACATGCCATATACAATGTGGTGCTGCTTCTGATCAGTTATGCAGCTATAACTTGAATTCAAAGGGATCTATGCAACACATACGAAAGACTGGTCATTACTTCAAACATTTACTGGGATTTCATCATTTTATCCATGATCTGGACCATGAATCTAACGCCTCTTCTTTCGAAATATGTGTCATTGAGGTTACCGATAAAATAGGCTTCTAACTCGGGGTGATAGAACATAAAAGCACCTGTCGAGCCGACCACACCCCATGAACTGAATTTTCCAGGCATAAATACAGGGATCTTCTTTAGCATCCATATCCCGTAGCCGTAATCGATTCCCAGTCCGAATTTGGCCTTATCGCTCATCATGATATCCAACGTCCCTTTCTCGATGATCTCGTGGTTAACGAGGGATCTCATGAACTTGAGTAGGTCTTCCATGGGAGCTACTACTCCACCACCGGCGTAGTCTATACCTGCATAGCTGCCGTTATCATCAAAGATCTTCACACCGGTCATCTTTTTACCCTTCATATAAAAATCTGCCATAGGGGACCCTGGATCTTCCATGGGTTCAGAATAACCGAGCATGTACGAATGTTTCATATCTAACGGCCTAAAGATACGTTCTTCGAGTGTTTCATGAAAGGGTTTTCCCGTTATATATTCTACTATAAATCCAAGCAGATAATAATTTGTATCAGTGTAGTAAAATTTCTTCCCAGGAGGAAAGTGTGGTTTACGATTCTTTTTTCCCCATTCGATCGCTTTTTTTGGATCCATCTTGATCTCCGGATCTTCTAAAAGGGTCTGGAGAAGATGCCAGAAACTGTCAGGTAAACCTGAGGTGTGATTCAATAGATGTCTGATCTGGATATCCCCGGTGTACTCTTTACCTTTGTACACATGTAAACCATCTAAAAGATCATCGTCCAGATACTTGCCGATCTTATCATCGAATGATAGTTTACTCTCTTCATATAAAATGCTGATAAGAGTGGATGTGAACAATTTTCCCACGCTGGCCATGTAATTCGGTTGGCCCGGATCCGTTGGATTCTTTCCATCAGCGACATTTAGATGTATTCCGTGCTCATCCGAATGTACCAACAGGTAGGCGTTGTTTATCTTCGGGTTCTTTTTTACTTTAGTTCTGAAGGTCTTTTCGATGGCGGAGGCAGTATCGTTACCCATACACGATCCTCATGTTTTCCCACCTAATAAACTGTGTCCCAAAGTTGGTTCTCAATCTTTGATGTATATATCGCTGAAGGCACTCCAGCCTTGCACGATCAGATCGATATCTTCGTGCATACTATCGTTCATTCGTCTCTTATCCGATATCTCGGATATCAAAGGTACCGCCTCAATCCTGACGTTCCATTCCGGGGGAACGATCACGTATATATCGCAGAACAAGCAGCCGATGTTCACACGGGCCGGAGGTCTTTTCACGCCTGCGCCCCGCAGGTCCAGTGTTATGTCGCTGAACACCCCTGCCATTTCACCACCGGTGAAGTTCTTGGAGATATTGCGGTCTTCCACGTCTCCGAACACTGCATAGGAACTGGTATATTCTGAACTGGATTCTCGGGCCTTTGTACGATACCTCGTCAACAGTAGATGTATACCCAGGATTATGATTATGATCGGCCAATAATCCATCACCTGATCGGAGGTAATTAGATCCAGGGCGACGAGCTGCCACGCCACACCCACGAGTATGATCACTATCGGTCCGAAGAAACTCCTTAATCGACTCTTTATGAGGATCCATACACCCAAAACTACCAGTAATGATGGAAAGTAATTCAGTATCCATCGGGTATCGTAAATGTCTGTGGTTTCAAGTAATAGCAGCACACCCAATAGTATGACTATGAAACCGATGATCATATGTCCGAGTGGGATCGGCCTTCCGTCTTTCATCCGTTCGTTCTGCATATGTAAAAGGTAGGTTTTGTTATGATTATAAAAGTTTACCTATGTATTTTGTCCTTGTGTTATATGCAGAATACTTCGCTTCATCTGAAAAGCTCGGTTTGAGGATGGAAGGATGTTAATCCGTATCATGTTTTATCCAACTCTTCAGTATACTCTAAAATAAAAACCTAAAACATAAGAACTAACCCTTTTACAGAACATCTCTTCAGGCGTTCCAAAGTCTAAACTGAAGTTAGGTTAGATTACATTATACCGATCTACGAAGCCAACAATATATCCATATCGGTACCGATAATTTAAAATTTCATTATCGTGTCAATCATTATCGTAATAATGATGTTTATCGATCGTTCTAAGGAGATGGACGCCCTTCAAAAGAGGTATATATCTGACGATTTCGAGTTCATGGTGATCTACGGAAGGAGGAGGATAGGTAAGACAGAACTGATCAAACAGTTCTCAAAGGACAAAAGACACATCTATTTCCTTTCACCTCAGGACACGGAAGATATGCAGATATCCAAGTTTTTGAAAACTATCTCAAGGTTTTTTGATGAACCAAAACCGGATATAAAAGACTGGAGTGATGCCATCGACTATCTAAAAACCAAGCTCGAAAAAGAGAAGATGGTCTTCAGTATCGACGAATTCCCTTATCTCGTTCAAACGAACAGATCTATCCTTTCTTATCTACAGGGTATGATAGATGGGATAAGATCTGATTCTATGCTCATACTCAGTGGTTCTAGTATCAGTATAATGGAGTCTGAGGTCATGGGTCATAAAAGTCCGTTGTACGGTAGAAGGAGCGGTCAGATAGACTTACAACCCTTCGACTTCACCACATCCCTGGAGATCATCGATTATCCTCTCGAAGAATCTGTTCGGTCTTTTTCGATCACCGGCGGTACTCCTATGTACCTCTTACAGTTCGATTACGATCTGAGTCTAGAAGAAAATCTAAAAGAGAAGATCCTCGACAAAACTTCGTTTATGTACGAAGAACCCGTTTTCTTACTAAGAACGGAGTTGAGAAATCCCAACAGATACATGAGCATACTTGAGGCGATAGCGGCGGGTAATACCGTCCCAAACAGGATCTCAGACGCGACCGGGATCGATCCGGGTCCCCTCTCCAAATACTTGAAGACTCTACGCCGCCTGCGCTTGATCAAAAGAGAGATACCGGTCACGGCGGAACAGAAGAGGTCAAAAAGGTCCATTTACAGGATAGATGACGATTACTTTCGGTTCTGGTTTCGATTCATCGAACCGAAGAGATCGTGGATAGAGGAAACGCCGGAAAAAGTACTGGCGGAAGATATCATGTCATCTTTGGACGAGTTCACCTCCAAAACCTTCGAGGATATATCTATGGAATACGTTCGGAAAGAATATGATCTCCCCAATGTCGGTAGATGGTGGACTCGAGGAACTCGTTCCTCGGTTCGAAGGAATTCAGGGAATTCCTGTAGATATAAGGAGGATGAGATAGACATCGTCGGTCTGGATGAAAAAAGGTGTAAGATCCTTTTTGGAGAATGTAAGTGGAGCAACAGTAAAGTAGATACCTCCCTGCTCGATCATCTAAAAAGGAAGTCAAAAAAGGTCCGATGGATGAACAAAGATAGAGAAGAAGATTACGTTCTATTCTCTAGATCAGGGTTCACCGAAGATCTGATAGAAAGGTGCTCTGGATCCGACCGAGTTCATCTGTATTCATTAGAAGATATGATGAAAGTATTCGGATCACAGCCATATGATAGGAAAAGAACAGCTTAGGCAACTGTGATATCATGGGTCCATCTCAAAAACCAAAAATGGATTGGATTAGGACGATCATCTACATCGTTGTATATGTCTCCATCTTGATCCTCGGTGCCATCGTCCTGCTTCCGGCTTATTGGTACGTCTGGCTTTTTCTATTGGTCGTGGGTCTATCATCACTCGTGATGTGGCATACGGGGACTTATGCATATCGTTGCCCCAAGTTTGACCATAAGTTCGGGATATCTGCACTTGTGAATTTCATAAGTCCCCATGTAATAGGTAAAAGCGGTGGTTGGAAATACCTTAAATGCCCTGAGTGCCACGTAAGATCGAGAATGAGTCTGATAAGTAAGGATCTTACTAAAACGCACTCGGTTATCGAAGATGAGAGGGGCTAGAATAATCATGCTGGTGGATCACCACCATCCCCCTGTTCACTTCATCTTCTTACGGATGCTCCTCAATTCCTCTAGGATCTCTTCCAGTATCTTGGCATCTATTCTGAGTGTTTTCTTCTTCCCCACGCCGAAACCGTCTTCTTCCGAGTCCTGTACTCTCAACAATATAGCATCTCTCACACCGTCCGCATCCTTCACTGCCGGGATATATCCCTCAGCCCCGAATATGGCCTGAGCATCCGATGACGTCCCTGCAGTGAACACGTTCAGATTGTATGTACCGATCAACTGCTCGATGGGACCGCGTTCTATGTCAACGTTCTGTACCCGGTCGTAAGGTATGGAAATATCCTGTTTCCAGAGGATGCCCCTCTTTATCTCGATGCCATCATTTTGGATCATGAAGAGATATCGTTCGTAGAACATCACTGCCCATGCCCCTACTAGTAAAAGGAGGATGAAAGCGAAGCTCACGGACAATAACAGCGTGTTGATGATGGTGAATTCCACACCAAAATAGAGTATTATGGCCAGTATCACCGTCATCAATAGGATAAATAGAGCTCCCTTTATGAACCAGACCGTCTTGGCTTTAGGATCCAATCTCCGCCACTGCTTCCCTACCATGGAACAGTTAACCGATCGATAACATATATACTTTTACCGATAGTAGAAAAATTTCGAGATCGGTGGAAATCTAA
>PWKY01000042.1 GCA_003560595.1 Thermoplasmata archaeon
AGGGCATCAGCATTTGCGGTATATTCGGCTGTCTCAAAAGATACCTGGACATGGCTTTGCGCTGCAACATTGTATATTTCATCCGGTTTTGTCTCCTGCAGGATCCGGATAAGGTTGGTGGCATCGGTTAAATCCCCATAATGCAGGTAGAAGTTAGTTTCTGCTTCATGCGGATCCTGGTACAGATGATCAACCCGCTGAGTATTGAAAAGAGATGAGCGTCTTTTAATACCGTGGACAATGTATCCTTTTTTTAATAAAAACTCAGCCATATAAGCGCCGTCCTGGCCGGTAATGCCAGTGATTAAACATACATTTTGCATGATCGTGGAGAGTCTGGAGATTAACTTGCAAACATAGTAATAATTTTACCGGATATTTAGGTTAATCAATTATTAGATTATGGGAAATAATCATTTATTGGTTTTTATTACAAATAATATTGCCTCCCTTATGCCCAATATACGAAATTTTAATCTAGACAAACACCCAATTTTATTAGAATCATTTATCTGAGGCTTATAAAAGCTGTATAAAAAAAAATTTGTAAGCTTATTAGTTCTATAATGTACGTGAAAAAATTTTTTGGATAGAAAATTTGAAAATTGTGGTTCCGGATAAATCATGGCTTCATTATTAGCCTTAATTAATTTATAAAACCACATCTCGGCTTTCACTATAAATTCCTTAGAAGCTTCATACTGACTCCAGGCAAGCTTATCATGCAGTTCAATATCCTCTTCAGAAACTGAAATTTTTAGAGCTTCTATCAGTGGTTTCCTGACATTTTTTGCTAGGTATTTTTGCTTTCTAATATGTAAAAAACTAAGTTGTTGCTCATGCACTCTATAATTTAATAGAATCTCTGGGATATTTGCTATTTTAAATATATATGAACAACGCACCCACAGCTCATAATCTTCTGCTGTAGCAAAAGCAGGATCATATGATAAATTATATTTTTTAAGAAAACTATTCCTTAATAGTACAGAAGGATGACAAAGGCAACCACCAAAAAGCAACCCTATTCTTGCTTCTATGCTGCTAACCGGATGCCTTAATATTCGATCTTGTTTGTTTCCGAACATTTTTACCCATGTTCCACAAACTCCAATATCAGGATGCTTATCCATGAAAGCAACCTGCCGTTCTAAGCGTTTCGGCAAACTGACATCATCGGCATCCATGCGTGCTATGTATTTACCTTTAGCAAGACTTAGCCCTTTGTTCATCGAGGCGGGCTGCTTTAAATTCTTTTTATTACGAATCAAGCTAAGGCGCGGGTCGGAATATGATTTTAGTATATCCCATGTCGAGTCGGTTGAGCCGTCATCAATGATCAGAAACTCAAAATCGTTAAATGTCTGGTTAAGGATGCTGTCAACAGCTTCTCGCAGGTACTTTTCACCATTATAAACAGGCATTAAAACAGTAACAATCGGGGCCATTGGATCTAACCTCCACGTAAAAGCTTATGTCAACAATTTCATGTAATCAAACTTACTCTGAAATTGTAAAACCGATTTAACACATTGTTCAGGTTTATATCTTTCTATGTTGTCCAAAACATTTATAATTGTCTCAGAAATATCTAAAACAGAATCGTCTACTCCAACAATTTCACCATTTACACCAGTGGTAACTACTGACGAAACTTGCCCGACATCTGAAGAAACAACAGGAATCCCTGTAGATAAAGCTTCCAGTATAACCATTGGCATTCCTTCGAAATATGAAAGCAGAACTAAAAGCTCGGCTACCTGCATAAACTTAGCTACTTCATTATTGCTTAAATTTTCTATTATTTTTATATCTGCTTGCAAATTAAGATCATCAATTTTTTTATGAATATTTACTAGCAGGTTACCATTGCCTATCAATATAAAATAAATACCCGGAACTTTAACTTTGATGTAATTAAAGACCTCTAACAAAAGTAAAGGCCTTTTCACCTTATCAAAACGCCCTACGTAAATGACAATTCTCTTTTCTAAAGGTATATCATAAACAGATGAAAGCTCCTGTCTTATACTTAATATTTCTTGGTTGCTACAACAAGAGAAAATGTTCATGTCCACAACTTGGGGCATAAAATAGAACTTATGTTTAAGAGATGGGTAAGTAATATTGAAATACTGTAAAGTTTTCATATTTACTGTCAGCAACCGATCGATATTTTGAATAGTAAGTTTTTCAATTATTCTATACAACCAGGGCAAATAAGCCCATTTAACCTCTGATCTATTCGCATTTAAACTTTCTAATACACTTGTATGGACAATACAAATCTTTTTTTTATTGAACCTAAAAAAAGGTAGTGCCTGCTCAATGCGATGAAAAATAATAACATCAAAATCATCAATTTTTAATTTCTTTTTATTAAATATATTTTTTATTAAATAACGCACCATTTTAGGAATATAGCTTTTTTTATCTTCTACATTTAAAACAGGTAAAAACTCGACCTCTTTCTGGTTCAATATTAGTTTTTGACTTTTATACAAAGTATCATTATCATAGCTTATCCCAAAAATACAGAACTCAATATTTGACGGTGCAAATTGTATTAAATTATTAATAACCGTGGCAATACCGTCGCTCTGACACTTCCTGGGATCATAGGGATGAAAAATAGCGCATTTTATTTTCATAATCGTAAAACCCTCGATTTCACTTTCTGCTATTAAGTGTTTTTAAAACCCTTATTTTTTAACATTGAAAGAGCAATAGCTGTACACAACTTTGAGTAAACTTTTAAAATTCAATAATATATTAGAATAAGCCTGATTTGCCAGAGGACAGGCACAGTTCTTTCTTTTAATATATAGTCTCACTTGGTTTGCTTCATTTGAATGCCATAGCTTTTGGAAGTCATAACCGTAATCTCTCAGGTTGCCAAATTTTATTTCATACCCCAATACACAACAAGGCCACAATTCACCGTCATAATTAATATGGGCATTAGATATGCCAGCATAGCAAGGTATAACCTGTCTATTTTCTTTGAGTATTTTTGCTGCTAATTGATAATAGGTTAACCGCAATGCTTCAGAGATTTTGGTTAGTTTCTTTTTTTTATGTATATTAGAGATTAACTTTTCTCTGAAGTCTTCCATCAATTTTTCATAAACTTCCACCGCAGGTGTAATTGGATCGCCTACATTAAAGAACTCTGCCCTCTGTTCTGCTATTTCATTTCGATAACTTTCCACGTTTAAAGAATGAACAAAGTCTTCAATTTCGGCAAGATGATCAAGATTATAAACAGAAACGACAGTCCCCAGCTCTAAGTAAAAATTGTCATATTTGACTTCAAGCCTTTTTAATAACTTAATTGTATCTAAAAGGTTATTAAAATTTCCTCTTCTGCCTCTAATTTCATCATGCAATTTTCCAATTCCGTCGATTGATGGTTTAACGGTTAGAGTTATCCCATCACTATAGCCTTTGATTATATCCAATATCTTTTCGGTCTGGTGATATATTGTTTGAACTGCTATAGCATTTGTTGGGATATGAATGATTTTCGGTTTTAAAAAACGGCAGGCAAGATTGATAATCTCTGGGAGATCATTTCTTAAGTAGGGCTCCCCACCGCTTACATTAAAATAAAAAACCGGATGCATCGTTTTAAATATACTTTCAATTTCTGAAATATCTAAGTCGTTTTTATTACGATCAGGGTTATCATGATACATGAGCCCAATATGGCATGTCTTACAACGCGACTGACAGGCGGCAGTAACCGAAAAGGTTAGAGATATAGGGTTAATTTTTGTTAAACCAGTACTTCTAAATATCTTATACTTAATAACCTCAGGTAAGATCCTGGAAAAAATATCTAGTTTATTCAATTTCTATTCCCCTGTTTGTACAAATAATTAATATCTCTAAAAATTATATTTTTAGACATATTTGCCAGACTCAGGATGATTAAATATTGAAACAGGTCGATTCATCGACCAAGCCTTGATTGCTCCTTGTGGACAAACTTCAATGCATTGCATGCAACGCACATTGTGGCAGGACGAACCGATATGCAAGTTGGGAGAAATCGCTTGAACTGGACATATTTCAATGCATATTTTGCAGTAGTCACATAGATCTAAATCAATTTTTGGCCTTAATCCCATGTAAAAGTGAATAAATGGCTGTATTGTTTTTCTCCCCGTAATCTTCATATAAGCTGAGTCCAAAAGATTGAGAACAAAATAGTTTATTTGTGAACCTGTAAGTTTTGTTTTATTAATTCGACTAAATAGATCTTGCCGTTGTACACAATCCCAATCTCCAATAAGGGTTATTTCTTGCTGATTCATTTTTGAGAGGGCAATATATTTTACAGATTCAATAGGCACTCCCATAATTTGCATCGCGGCGATATCAACGGCCCAAACATTGTTGCCACCTATTAAAATATTAAATTCAGCTGATTTTCCAAAAACCGCACGGTCCAGAACACCCGTGCTGGCATCTAGTATATTGCATATCGGCTTAATAATCTGACCCAACTCAAAAATTGCCCGGTGCAGGTTGACTAGATGTGCTTTCCTGCGGCTATTCGGGTGCAAAAAGCCAAATAAATTTTTTGCTGATAAGCTCACTACGGTAATACGATGCATCTTTAATCTCGGTAAATTAATTATACCGCCAACTTCGAATATCAGCTTAGGTAGCATAACCTTTCCCACTCCAGACAAGCTAAGTTCAGTTTGGGGCATTATGGACAAATCGACTAAAGGCACCCTTAATCTTTCGGCCAATTCACGGATGCCAAGAATGTTGAATATGGTCTCAGTATCAAACTCGTTTCCACCTGTTTCCCCAATCACAGGCCGGCCTCCATACTCGAGAACCATTTCCGCTACTGCTCCTATTAACTCAGTGCGTGTTACAGCAAAAGGAACAGGGGCAACTAAATTAGGCTTGATCAGGTATTGTTCGCCATGTTTAATCATACCCTTCA
>PWKY01000013.1 GCA_003560595.1 Thermoplasmata archaeon
GGATTATATTCTAGAAGAACTTACAGCACATATCAACGATTATACCGGAGAAAGAAGGGAAAATGCATTTCAAGCGATAGAATATCTAAGAGATGCATATATCATAACCGAAGACAGATGGGTCATGAATCTTGAATCTGCCGAGAAATTGGTAGGAGAAAGTAAAGATGCCCCAATAATGGCCGCTTATTTATTAGAGGAAGTTGATATACTGGTAACCAGCGACCTCAAAGATTTTCCCTTCGAGGATTTTGACGAGATATTGACACCAAATGCATTTCTTAAAAGATTTTGAAGATCATCAAAACATCGAGACCAGTTCTTTGGATGTGGAGGAAATAGACGATGATTTCAGGATAAATGGGAGTACGGGCGGGTTTAGGGATGTCTCCTTCAACTCCTTTCCAAACACCTGATTGTCCTATAATTGGGACGATTGTCCTATAATTGGGACAAAATTTATAATCTACTGTATACATCGATCTGTGATGTCAGCGGATATTGGCGATGAAAAGACTTTGAAGATGATCTTGTACTTATTCAGGAATTTTGACTCGCTACCTCATTTGAGAAGTATCGCCAGGAACACCGGTGTGAGTAAAAGCACCACCGGCAGAATTCTTGCCAAACTGAATGAAAGAGATATCGTTAAGAGACGAGAACAGGGCAACCAAACTTTATTCTCCTTAAATTACGATAATTCACTGGTGATACACCATTGTGCCCTGGCGTTGGCGATAGAATTTGACCGTATAAAGGAAAACTACCCTTCTTTACATAAACAATTGAGATCCTTCGCAGATTCCTGCGAGAAGGCCATGGGCAGTAAGATCCTATCCATCGTACTCTTCGGAAGTGTGGCAAAGGGTGAACAGGAAAAAAGGAGTGACCTTGATCTGCTGCTAATAACGGATGATTTGACACATACAAAGAAGATCGAGCAGGTAAGCTCGGCCATAAATGCATCTTATTCCCACGATATCTCCCCTACTATCATCACCGAAGATACGTTCATATCAGAACTGAACAACGGCAGCTTACTGTATCTGAATATACTCAAAGAAGGTATACCTATATACGGATCAGAAAATTACCTTAGAATTACATTCAAACATATGAGAAAGATAAAATGAAGTTCGTGAAACGATGTTTAGAAGATATTGAAGGTGGTTTGAAGGAAGTAAAACCGGATGATCCTCTAGCGGATAAATATTTGATCAGAGCCAGACATCATTTTAGACTGGCAAGTAAATTGATAAAGGATTCTGATGATTTTTTAAAAGAAAACAGCGTGGATCCCCACCGATTAACCCATCTTGACACCCTGAGTACCGAGATAGACGATGAAACTGAAATGTTGTTCTACGATTGGGCGATAATAGCTTCGTATTATGGTATATATCACTCCATACTCGCACTGCTTGTATCCATCGGTTATACAAGTAAAAATCATTCCTGTGCCATCGCTGCTCTGGAACATTTTTTCTACAGAAAGAAAGATGTACTCGTAAACAGGAGGATCATCGTCATTCAGAGGTTAAGGGCAGTGGAGAAACGCATGGTGGACGATGCCTGGACAATGAAGGATAGAAGAGAGCGAACCGCTTATGGTATCGCTTTATCCACAGAGCGTTTTCAGGCCGAAGAAAGCTTGGAAGAAGGTAGATGGTTCATGGAAAACGTGCTTGACCTGATCGATCAGATCAGAAAGGTTCCATCCAACAAGAGGACAGAAAGATATAGTATTTAGAAGGTGTACATCTATAAACACATAGGGTTCATGATGATCTATCTATCCTTGTGGATTTTCTTAACTTCCTAGCAGATTCCACACTATCCACGCCATATCCCTAAGCACCGATAACGGCTTCTACAACTCCTTCCTTTTTTTCTTTCTTCGATCATGTTCAAGATGTCATGAAGTTGTTTGTCCATTTCGACAAGCTTTTTTCTATCTCTGATGTGTTCATTCGACGCACACTAAATCATAATGTACATCCAGATTACAAAACGTGTCTACGAGTGAAATATAATTTTTCTGTTTAAAATCGTATGAAAGTGTATGTCTCAAAGCTTTCCCCTCCAGAGCAAGGAGGACGATCGGCGAGGGAACGTGGGCGAGTTTAGTGATGTCCCCCTTCTCCCAACTCCTCTCTCAAACTCTAACAAACAACCCCCTACTTGATCCGATACTCGCCCATCGACGAACTCCACCACACCGAATAGAAAACTGCATGGAAAGCATCCGACAAAGAAGTCTTTAGCCTTACTGGAGCGGATCGTCTTAGCATCCACAGAAAAGAACGATCTGATACTGGAACCCTTTCACGGGTTTCGATATGGAAACGAAGATTTGAAGAAAATGAAAAACAAAATTGATTCCATTTTCACAACAATAGTTCAAGGAGTTCTCCGGCGTTCACTATTTGTATGTCTTTGATATCACAATTGATGATCTCTTTGTCACCTGTAACCAGTATGTCGCAACCGGAGATGATGGAAGAACCTATTATGTTTTTATCTAACTCATCTTTGATATCGACTTCGATCTTATAATCACGCACCAACCCAACATCTGCCAGTAATCTCTCTATAAAGGCCTCTACATCCCTTTCTTTCTCCTGGAATTTATCATTACTTTCTGTATCTCAGTAATAACCTGAGTGGATATGACAGGTATGTGTTGCGATCCGATGATCATCATTAATGTTCTTCTTTCGTTACCATCAAAATAATATGCAGATAACGTTTGTGTCAAAGAAGACCTTCATCCCTTACGCTCCTTCCTGACGGCTTCTATGATCTGGTCTCTTGTAATCCCCTTTTCAGAGGCACTTTTTTCACCCTTCTCGAATATCTCGTCCCATTCAGGGAGTTCCAATTTTTTTAGTATAAGCTCATCCCCGTTGGTTATGACAGCAAGATAATCTCCCTGATGTATCGATAAACTCTCTCTTATCTCCTTGGGAACGGTTATTTGAAATTTTCTAGTGACCTTTGTTATGGATGCGGTTGACATGATAACATCGTAGTATAATAGTACAGTACTACGCTATAAAGATTTTGGTTCTGCGTATCACCGCTTTTCATATCCTCCGAAAACCATCAAGCCTCGAAGGTAGATACAGATACGATAGAACTCGATGAATATGTGATAATCAAAGAGATGGAAAAACACCGTGAGAACATCTCCAATTTCGGTGTAAAGGAGATAGGTTTATTCGGTTCTTATCTCGGAGGGAAACAAAGAGGAGATGTCGATCTGGTCATAAAGGATGCTGTAAAGGGGATCCCCGGCCAAAGCGTTCCACAAAACATTGATGTTTTAACAACACACCCCATTAAATGCACTTTAAACGAATTCTTTTAAATATCGGTTCGTTACTACTGCATAAAACCATGTTATCAGAATCCGATCTCCTTATCCTTTCCGCACTCAACACCCCCGCATCCATATCTGAGTTAAGTGAGAGCACCGGATTGTTAAGAGAAAAGGTAAAAGCAGAAATATCACCTATGAATTGAAATGAATGAAACGAAAATTACCCGAATAACGTACCATCTTCAAATAAATCCATCACCAGCTCTAAATATACAGAAATAAACGATGTCGTTAAAAGAACTGCTAGAAAAGACTTATATGATATGGTCAATAAAGGAGTTATAAAAAAGTTGCATAGTGAAACATATAAATGGTTTTTTTTAATCTTTTCGATCAACTTTTAGAAAATATCCCTGCCATTGATATCTGCGGAAATATTTGATGATTCTAACTACGACCATATGATTGCCATCCGAAAAGTCTGCAGGATCTCTATGGCCTATCTTCGGGTAAGTTTTAGAGATATCGTTGAAAGTGTTACGAAGACGATGAAGAACCCGATTATAGCCAATATCTCTTGCAACACATCCCATAGGCCCCAACCCCTGATCATCACAGATCTCAAAGCCTCAGCAGCATGGGTCGGTGGGAGCACATTGGAAAGTGGTCTTATCCGAGAGGGCAGTGCATTTATGGGCCAGAATATTCCGGAAAGTAGAAAGGTCGGAAGAACGATGAATGGGAACATCTGGACAGCCTGTACCTGAGTTTTAGCCGCTGATGAAAAGAAAATCCCCATGGACTGGCTCGTCATCGCCAAAAAGGATACTATCAAAAATGATATCAATACGCTTCCCTCTATCATCAGGTCAAAAACGATTATACCATAAGATACCAATATGATGGATTGTACCGCACCGATGACCCCAAATGCCAAACTGTAAGCTGATACGGTATCGAATTCAGTAGCCGGAGAGACCAATAATCTATCTAGCGTACCGTTCACCTTCTCGGATGTGAAGGTCAACAGGGTCAGTAGAGTCGTCAGCAGGAATATGGCGAAGGCGATGACACCTGGTACCAAGAAATCTGAGAATTCCGCCCCTTCACCGTAGAACGTTCGAACATCCAGTTCGAAAGGTCTTTCGATCTCACGACCCGTTCTTTCCAACATCTCTTCTGAAGTTTTTTCAAGTGCTGCGGTGATCTCTGCGAACACCTGTGGATCGCTGCGGTCAGCTATCAACTCTATGACCCCATCATCCTCGATGATCACAGATTCCGTGAAGTCTGAAGGGAACACTATCACAGCCCAAACTTTCCCGTCTTTTAACTGACTCATGGCCTCTTCCTCACCCATGTAGGATATATCCAAACTTTCTCTCTCTTCGAGTATTTCGATGAACTCCTGAGAGATATTCATACCTTGATGACCAGTATCGTTGTTCACCACCACTACATCCACATCGGTTATATCTCCTCCGAGAGCCACCCCGAATACCGTCATGGCGAGTAATGGAGCTATAAGGATCATAGCCATGGCTCTTCGGTCATGGATCATCTCCCTCAGTATCCTAACGGATATCGACTTGATACGGTTCAACTTTTCCATCTAA
>PWKY01000037.1 GCA_003560595.1 Thermoplasmata archaeon
TCTTTTCTAAGCGTGGTTGGTTGAGATGGAGAGAACTAGCTCTCAAAGTCCTTGTTTATAATACTAAACAAATGCTGTACTGCCGAAGGGCTGAAGAGTTAGGAGTGGACTTGTGGATCCAGGTTAAATAGACCACAAGTCCACCCTATTGCGAAAACCGCAATGTGTTATTTGAGTTTAAACTATATCAAATTGTCCCTTCTTTTAATCATATTTCTAATGGATAGAAATTCGCTAGACTTTCGGGATGAAGCCTCAACTTCCAAAATACTTATACTCAAGTTCTCGATAAGCTTCTGAGTTAAAATTCAGTACATCGACGGTCACACTCAATCACTAACGTTCATTCGTGGGCTCATAGATAAGACCGGAAGATCGCTGCCTTCGCAAGGCAGAGGCCGCGGGTTCAAATCCCGCTGGGTCCATTATTCAACGGAAAATGGACTAGCAGGATGCCCCAGCATTCTGACAGGTCAACTTCGCTACCGCTCCGCGTCCACAGCCGGATTTGAAAATACGTAGGAACGAGTTCCTACTACTCACCAATTTCTAACAAAATTGGTTCGTCCCGCTGGGTCCATTATTCAACGGAAAATGGACTAGCAGGATGCGCCAGCATTCTGACAGGTACATCTTTCATCGATAAATGGTGTAATAACAACTATACTTCGGTTAGATACACTAGAAAGCCTTTATATATCATATAGAACAGTAGATTGTAATACGCTAAAAGGGGGTCTACTATAATGTCTATATATTGGTATCCATTATTGGTGGTTTTGATACCGCTCCTGATCTGGTGGTGGTTTAAAAACCGTAAGGGTAAATACACTATTACCAAGGAAGAAAAGATTTCTCCGGATTATATACGTACTACCGAAGGTATGATAGAACGCAAATCTTGATCTTAATTCCCGAAAGAATTAAGAAGAAGCTATCATTGAAGTCAATATGACTTTCAGAGGTTTCATATCGGTTGATATAGAGCCGACAAAAAAGATCGAAAAGTTCATGGGAGAACTGGAGAGAACCGGTGCACCGTTGAAGATGGTTGATCAAGATAAGATACATATAACAATTAAATTCCTCGGTGATACAGAGGAAGATAGGATAAAAGAGATCTCGGATATAGTGAGAAGAGTATTGAAAGAACATGAGCCCTTCGAACTCAACATAAAAGGTGTAGGCGCTTTCCCACATCTTGATTACATGAAGGTGGTATGGATCGGAGTTGAGGAGTGCCCCGAACTACAGAAGATCGCGCATCGTATAGAGGAAGAATTGGTGCCACTAGGATTTTCTAGGAATGATAGGAGCTTCTCACCACATATCACCGTTGCTAGGGTCAAAGGAGGGAAAAACAAGAAAGAGCTTGCACACCTCCTTAGGGATAAAAGAGATTTCCGTTTTCATTCTCAAAAAGTAACTAAACTTAAGCTAAAGGAAAGCGTTTTAAAAAAGTCTGGACCGGAGTACAAAACTTTAGAGGAATATTTCCTTTAAGAGGTTAAATGAATCCTATATCCACGATCGGTTTGATCAGCTTCGCTCCCGCTATCCTAATACTGTATAAAGTATTGGGTGACCGGGAAGCATATTTCAAGCATAATAAGGTATTCTTCATGCTAGCTTTCGGCATGCTTGTAGGGATGTTGATAGGATTGTTTTCTCTGACCATACCCCTACATGTGTTCTTTTGGTCATTGGCACTGGTTGCTTTGATCGAGTTAACGAAGTTCATCGTATTGATGACTAAGCCGTTCCGTCTTAAGCATGATACTACCTTCTATGGCATGGCTATGGGGATAGGTATAGCACCAGTCATGGTGTTCTTGTACGGCTACTTTGCCGCACTTATAGAGATATCCCCAAAAACTGCAATTTTCATAGGATTGCTTTCCATAAGTTATACCTTTATACACGCTTCAACCGGTGCGTTTATCGGCTATGGATGCTATAAAGGTGAATTCTGGCGTTATTTCTTAAAGGCCTTTATGATATCGGGATTTCACGGACTTCTTATGAGCATAGTTTGGGCAGGTAGATTTTCCGAATCAGGAAACTTTGCCTTACTGATCATCGGTTCCATTTTCAGCACGATCGTTCTACTGCATGTTGTATTCGAGTTAATACCGAAAACTATCCCCAAGGAATTGAAAGGGATAGATACAAAGAAGGTATAAATAGAAGGATAGCACATGAATACAGTTGATGGAAGGTCCGCAGGATAGAAGTACAGATAGTAAGCCGATATCCCAGCCAACGGGTGGTTATAAACAACCTGGTAAGAAGGTGTATCATCCGATTGACGATACTCCTAAAAAGGTATCACCAAAGCGCAAAGAAAAACCTAAAATTTTGAAAGGGGTAGTTCTACTGATAATCGCGGGTATATTGATAATGGTTCTTATACTACCCCTAGAAGGTTACTTACCACACCTTTGGGGCGGTCCAATTTATCCAGAAAAAGCTAGATTCACCATTCAAAGAACTATTTCATTATCGGTAGGAGATGACCAGAATATAAACTACAACGTTACCGTCCCCTACCCTGAGGATCTCCCTGGAAACGATATGCAGAAGATACACGATATCGATTGGAACGTTGAACCTGAAAGCTTCAAAAATCATACTACCGGCGTTGAATGGAAATCCTGGACTGGTAATCTAGATAGTGATTCAAAAGAGATCGTGATAAATTATGATGTAGAAACCAGTACAGTTGTATGGCGTTATAATAGGGATCAATCAGGCACACCTGACCAGATAGACCCTCAACTACTTGAAAGATACGGTGGAAATCAATGGCAACTGGACGAAGACAGAAACAACGATGGAGAGCGGGATTGGATGATACAGCCGGACCATCCAACGATACGTAGCCTGGCAGAGGATGTGACTAGAGGTGAAGATACTGTTTACGGTAAAGCACGCAGTATATACGATTGGATGCAGAATAATCTAGAATACGAACGAGGATCTCCGGGGTTACCGAAACATTCGATATGGACATATGAAAGCAGGAGTGGCGACTGTGATGAATGGTCCTATCTTTACATATCAATGGCTAGGGCTGTTGGAATACCTGCTTGGGTTGAGCTTGGTGTTCTATACGACAGGGTTCAGAATGAATGGGGGGGTCACGGTTGGATAAGACTACAATATGTATCTGAAGACGAAGATTCCGGTTGGGTGAACATCGATACGGTCAACAGACAGTTCTTCGCTAGAGATTCGATGAGGATAACAACGTGGGTAGATGATGGTGCGAAAGGGCATCTAGATGATTTCTATCACTACGTATCCTACAACTATACTGGGGATAAGCCCGATTTTAGTCTTTCAGAGGTATATACTAACATGGAGATGGAGACTGAGGGGGAAGTATACATTGACGATAGTTTTGATCTACCATGGCCTGGGGTAACTGCATTAATTCCCGCCGTTTTAACTGCCACCCTAGTCTATTCATCTAAGAAATTTTATGACGGAAATAAACATTCCTAGTTGCCTTTTTGATAATCCATGAAACTTGGCGAAGCTGCCGAGCTAAAAATACATGATCATAGTATAACAATTATAAGGTTAGCAACTTTGGGTCTATTTTGTGTGAACATTACAATCCGCTCTATCTATAATCGATAAAATAGTATTAGCGAACCAGATATAGCAATTTTTTTAAGCTCTTTTCATCTTATTCTCTTGTCTTATATGTTCTAATTAAGTTGTTAAAAACAATTCAGCATTGGTATATCTAAATTATATAAGATATTCTAGAAAATATTTTATTTAACATGGATCAAATAGATTGATCGATATGAGTTGATATTATCAAAGAGTACATCTCGTAGTTAAATAAATTTATATACTTCTATAACGATGATAGATTAGGGATGATGATATGAAAGTTAAACTAGGATTATTACACCTATCTGAGGATATAAAATGGGAAAAATGGCCTACTTGGTTGAAGGGATTGTACTTATTTTGGCCTTCTTTAGGTCCAGCCTTCTTGTTCCTAACGAGAACACCTTTACCGACAGATGGGACCGGTGAATTGTCTACTATACTTGCAAACATCGAGTACCAAAATTACTTCATATCCATTTTCCTAGGTTTATGGGCCATCAACTTGGTAATCTTGGGCTTAACGTGGTTGGTAGGAGGTGTGATCTCGGAAGCGTATAGATATCATATCAGTAGTAGGACTATGATCCCAGTAACTAAGAAAAAGGTTAAGGGAAAGATCGGGAATAGACCTTTCAAAGAAAGTGATGGCAACGATGGTAAACCTATAAAATTAAAAAAAAGGGAAAGGTAACAAAAAAATATAATACTATATAGCTATTCACCACTATATATAACTACTTAAGTAGGTCGCCGATTATGGCATGAAATAACGGGTATAATAACTGGTTATAATTACTATATGATCTAGAATTTTTTGATTTATAAGGCAGTATCTAAAGCCATATTAACAGAGTATTACATAGATTATTAATTAATACATATCTGAACTTTATAATAAATAGTATTTCCGATAGTTATATATACTATATTGTGCATAGTACATATTGGTGAAATGAATGAAAAAACAATACGGCTTAGTACTGTTGATAGCGGCTTTCCTCGTTATCAGCAGTATTGGGGTAGGGATGTCAGTGATAGACAGGGCTTCGCCGCTGGTGGTTGAAGACGATGAAACATGTGTTTATGACATAACCGTGTTCAAGTACTACGACGTGAATGGGAATGGAATGTTCGAAGAGGGAGTGGACTATCCGCTAGAGGGCTGGTACTTCGAGCTCTACGGTAAACACGTAGAGACCGAAGGTGATGATAGAGATCATCCTCCATGGTTCTACTTAGATGAAGGATACACCGACAGTGAAGGATACCTCATCTTCGAGGATTATGAATGTGGTGCTCCACCAGGGCCAGCTGGACATTACAAGGTCAGGGAATATATCCCCGATGGATGGTACAATACCGGCTCTGCAGTGTATCCAACTGGAAACGAAAACAATCTGAACGTGGTTGATGATGGTTACGGAGAAAGCTATGTAGAAGATTCTTTCTGGCTACGGGTTCCGATGACCGTGGAATTCGGTAACGCGTTACTCGATGGAGATATAACTGTCTATAAGTTCCACGACATAGATATGACCGGTGAATACGATCCCGAGATAGACTATATGCTGGAAGACTGGATGTTCAATCTTTGGACGATCGATGATGGTGAACCTCATGAGATCATAGCTAGCGATGTAACAGATGCTGACGGACAGTTGGTATTTGAAAACGTAACACCAGGAGACTATATTGTACAGGAGATACTAAAAGAGAATTGGGAGAATACCAACGACCTTCTACAACCGGTTACCGTATATCCAGGTCAAAGCTCGGAAGTTTGGTTCGGCAATATAGAATTGGGCGATATAACGGTCTATAAATTCTACGACTCGAACTACGATGGAAACTGGTATGAAGAAGAGTTGATAGATGGGTTCCAATTCCAGCTTTGGTCCGCCGATGAAGACGGAAATCCAATAGAAACCATCGGAGAACCTGTAGATACTATGGAGGGTATGTACACATTCGAAGGATTGTATCCCGGACATTACATCGTTCAAGAATTGATCCCTGATGTAGAAGATGAATGCTGCTGGGTATCGACCACCGGTGAATTAAGATATATCGAATTGATGCCTGGAGAGATGGCTAACCTCTGGTTTGGTAACGTCAGAGGAGGGCGTATCGAAGGTATGAAATTCTTGGATATCGAAGCAGACGGTCACTTTGATGTAGGATTGGACAAGCCCTTGATGGGGTGGCAGATAAACCTATGGACCAATGTTGATGGGTATCCCGGTGAGATCATCGACACGACATATACGGATCGTTCGGGAGAATACTACTTTGACTGCGTTGTACCAGGTGCATACTTCGTTCAGGAAGAGATGTACGAAGGGTGGTATAATGTAACACCAGCTGTGGTACCAGTATACGTAGAACCCTGTGAAACTGTTGATGGAATAGACTTTGCCAACTGTATGTACAAAGACATCTATGGGATAAAATTCTACGACTACAGCATGACTGGTGAGTTCGATCCTGAAGTAGATTGGGTACTAGAAGGTTGGGAGATCAGACTTCTCAACTCCGAGTACGAAGTTATAGATATATTCTACACACTACCAAATGGATATTACTTCTTTGAAGGATTGACCGTCGGTACATACTACGTAGAAGAAGTTCTCCCTGAAGGATGGGTTAGCACCACACCGACTCAAGTAGAGGTTGTACTTAACTGCTGCACACCGTGTACAGTCGTTAACTTCGGTAATTATGAATTACCAGAGGTGACGATTTACAAGTTCTACGATGTTGATATGGACGGTATATATGATCCCGAAGTGGATTACCTCTTAGAAGAGGGTGTGATGTTCAACGTCTTCGGTGACCTAGGTGGCGATATCTTCGTAGATTTCGATATCGAAGTGTTCGGGATGTTCAACTTCATAACCGATGTTGGATACTATCGGATCACAGAGGATCTACCAGAAGGATGGATCAATACAACCCCCTTGGTACAAGACAACACTTTGGCACCGGGTGACCATTGGACAGTTTACTTCGGTAACGTGCAATATGGAGACCTGACAGTATATAAATTCTACGATGTGGAGATGACCGGGGAGTACGATGAAGAGATGGATGAATTGTTGGAAGGTTGGACCTTCGATCTATGGACCACTGAAGACGGATCGCCTTATGAGGTGATCGCCACCAATGTTACTGGAGAAGATGGTTATGCCATGTTCTTAAACCTCGAACCGGGATATTATGCGGTTCAAGAGATAACTCAGGAATGTTGGTTCCCAACGACAGATGTTGTCCAATTTGTCGAGATATCTCCTGGAGAAACCAGCGAACTATGGTTCGGTAACGTCCCTGGAGCGAACATCGAGGGTTACAAGTTCTGTGATTACAACCTCAACCAGGAATTCGACGATCACGAATGCGGTCTTGAGGGATGGGATATCCACTTATACGAATACCCGAACAACGATGAGACACCACAGGACAGCCTGCCATACATGTCTACCACCACCGATGAATATGGTTACTATGAATTCACATGCGTAAGACCGGGATGGTACATCCTTGTTGAAGAAATGCAAGATGGATGGTACAACAGCACACCATATTACTACATAATAGAGGTGCTGCCCGAGGATGAACTTCGCTATGACTTCGGTAACTACCGTCATGGAGACATCTATGGATTGAAGTACTGTGACTTCAACATGAACGGTGAATTCGATGAGTGTTTAGACTGGCCGCTATACGGTTGGGAGATCCAACTATGGTCCGCAGACGAGCATGGAAACCCGATAGAGTTGATCGACACAACATACACAGACAACTGGGGCATGTATAGATTCGAAGATCTTGGGCCTGGGGACTATGTTGTTGCAGAAGTATTGAAGCCATGTGGATGGATCAACACGACGGACATGGAAGTACACGTTAGGTTAGGATGTGTTGAAGAAGTCGAGGTAAACTTCGGTAACTACAGACCCAGCAATATCTCGGTAAAAGCCTACGACTATGAGATGAACGAACCAGTAGCTGGTCTAGTATTATATCTCTGGGAAGCCGATGAGTACGGTACACCGATCGGAGAGGAACCCATAGCTGAAGGGATCACAGGTCCACACGGCTACTACATATTCCCAACCTATGACCCGGGATACTACATCGTACAGACTGCCGACGGATATCACTCAGAATTCGTTATACTGAGGTGCAGTACGGCATATGTGGTGTTCGAATACTATGACTACGGTTACGAAGAGACACCCCAGATGTACATATCGAAAGCCGAATACGTGAAACTTGCATGAAAGCAAGTGATAAACAACAAAACCCTTTCCTTTTTTATTTTTTAACAAGTATGATCAAAAGATTATATACTTTTTAGTAAGACTAAATAGATAAGTTTTTTAAGGAGGAAGTAACAATATATAACTCCGGGAAGGTGTAATGATGGTGACTCACGATATAAAGATCGCAAATATAAGTGAAAAGAATTTAGATGAATTAGAAGGTTTATGCATACCTGAAGATGAATTGGATAATCCTTTGTTTATTGAGGGAAAGTCATTATGGAAAAGATGGATGAAAAAAAATTTAGAAATATATGATTCTATCGGTAAATTAGCTTACATAGATTCGATCTTAAGTGGTTCGATTCATTATATTCCAAAGCCAAATGAGAAAGTGGTTGAGATCAAATGCATCTATGCTAAGGAAAATGAATATAACGGGGAGATAAAACAGGCACTTTTGAATGAAACTATCAAGGAATTCCAGCGTTTCAAATCTTACTTTGATCATGAACCTGCAAGGGCACTTGTGACCTATGCATTTCCAGTACCTAAATCCACTGGAGAATTGGATTTTTACAGTAGAAATGGATTTGAACAGGTATCAGAGGGCGATAAATATTTTCTTTATTATCCTTTAAGGAAGGACTGTGTATACATACCTAAACCTAACACACTGCCTATAGGTAGTACAGATAAAGATAAGGTACTGATTTATTGTAATTCTTCATGCCCATATTGTGTAAAGGAAATGATGGAGATCTTAGACGAGGTACGTAAATTAAATAATATATCACCGACCAAAATAGTGGTGCCTTTCGAAGAAACTCAGGAACTGAGCCATATATTCTCTATGCCAACATGTGTTGTAATAAATGATCATGTGATAGAGTATTCACTTATGGAATATGATGATTTCGTAAGATCCCTTGAAGAATTAATTATGTCTCAAGAATTGGAAAGTAAAGAACGATCTTCAGTTTTGATGGAAGAACATTGCTTGATAAAAAAGGATTGATAGTTTAAGAAGCATAGTCCTTTTTTTTGTAGTTCCCAAATATTAGATTAAGCTATCTTACAGTTCAATCGTCCATTCTACGTGGTGATCAGCCCCATTGTAAAGCCAATAGCCTTCTCCAGCAACAAACTCTAATATATCGATGTCTTCGATGTAACCGATGTTATTATCCTTATTAGCATCGAAATGAGCGATCAGATCTACTTCTAGAGGTAATTCTAGATCTGCATCCCAGGATAAAGGAACACCAACCATGTTCCATCCAGGATCAAGGTTTATGATCGTCTCAACGGGTTCTATTCCTTCCACACTTAAAATATCGTTTGAAGTCATTCTTATCCATACCGCTATCGTATGATCCCAAGAATCAACGTTGTTAAAATGATCTGCTCTACCTGGTACATAAGAATACCATCTATCTTCAACTGCATAATAGTACATCAATCGATCAAAGCTACCGGCGATACCATAATCTGGATGTTCTAGGATAGTTATAAGGCAGTCTTCATGAGGCAAAAGGCCCAAAGAAATGAAATTCCACCCATCGGCATCTTCTATCACTTCAAGCATTATCTCCGTGATTTTTTCCTGTTCATTCTGTTCTTGAACAGCATCATCATTTTGTTCCTCAATACTGTTTTTCCCGACCGATCTTACCAGATACCACCAGCAGATATCATCCCCAGTTCCTTTTCCTACATCGATATATTCGTAGGATTCTGACCCATCGCTCTGGATCGTGTCTATGATCGTAGTTTCGTCCCACGGTCCAGTCGATCCTTCGGAACGATAAATATTGTATTTTTTAATACTGCTCCCCTCATCTTCAGCGGCATCCCACGATATCAAATTACAATTAGTGCAGTAAGGATCGGGTACCAATGCCTCAACGTATATGTCATCTATTCTCCAACCAGCTCCTTCCATGCCATCCCATGCTTCGGTCCCGGCATCCCAGCGTATATTAACTGTTTCACCTATATATTCTGTTAGATCAAAGCTGGCTTCAGTCCAATCTCCTGAGCCTCCGTAGGCCTCTTGACCACCCAAAGGGTTATCGAATGCATCAGGTACGGTGCCGTGATAACCATTTGTAGGAGATACCAAAGTCCAGGGGCCATCTACACCATCTATTGATATCTTTACATTACCAGCATCGTACATCCCGTTATCACCAAAATCCCTCCAATAATTGAATGAAAGGGAAACTCCGTGTTCCTTGTCTGATTCATCAGGGATGTTTATGTCAGGAGTGATCAACCAGCTTAACATACCTCCACTTGCATCTTTGTTGAATTCTCCATCACCCCAATCCCAAGAGTTAGACCCGGAAAATGCACCATGCTCACGAACAGCCCATCGACTAGCTTGGTCGTGTGATTCACCTGTGATATATCCTTCTTTTAGCTCACTCATATCATCATGGAACAGAACTTCTAATTTCTGTCCAAAATGATCTACCGACAGGTTTTTAGGTGGCTCAGGTGGAGAACCTATTATCTTAAAAACTTCATCGGATTCATCTTCATAGCTCCGACCAAATGTATCAACTACCCTTACTTTTACCATACATTCATCGCTGTGAACATTGGGGATGTTCCAATGATGATCACCAGTGTCTTGTAGACCTCTTTCTATAGATCGCCAGTATGATCCTCCATCTGTACTCAAGAATAGATCTATACGGTCGATGGGGTCGTCCCCTTCTTCTGTTTCCCAGTATATGTACTCAGTTTGAAGGGCGTCAAAAGTTTCACCACCGTTAGGGGACTCAAGTGAAACTTTGGGAGACATGCCATCGATATCATCAACTGCGTTGAATGCCACTAGAGCGTAGTCCTGACTATTGTATCCAAGATTTAATGCATCATCCGCTACTTCTCTTGCTTCTACCGTGACAGTATAAATTCCGGTTTCAACATCGTCGGGATGGATATATACATTTTCAACATTGTTTGTGTCATCCCATCCATCTCCGTTTCTATCGAAATCGGACATTGCATACTCTCCAGAAGGAGTCCAACCATCGATGAAACCATTGCCTCTATAGATTTTACCACTGGGTGATTCTACTTCCAAGTTCAAGTCATTGATCAATGCTCGACCGTCGCCAGTATCTCCGGGTCCCTCTTTATCGGTCCAGACAAGACTTATCTTCAAGGGTTCTCCATCTCTTTCAGAGACTATCATGTGTTCGTTGGTCTGTAAACTATCTGTGAAAATATGATTTTGATCTTCTAAGTAAAATGATACTGGATCTTCCAAAGGTCTGTGAAGTTTGGAAATATCCACCATGCCCCAGCCTTCATCCTGATTAGGTATTGAGCCACGAGTATTACCATCCAATGGGTTTGCTGTGTTGATCAATAATGCTTTCACCATGGCTGGGCTCGGTCTGTATCCGTGATTCAATTCAAACCATTCTACCACTACCGCTGCAGCCCCGGCAACAGCCGGATTTGACATAGATGTTCCAGACATGTATTGATAACCTCCGTCCGGGGTCATTGAATAAATACTAGCTCCGGGTGCTTGTAAATCGGGTTTCACACGATTATCCTGAGTCCAACCACGGGAGCTGAAGCTTGCCACGTTTTCAGGGTTATTTGGATATCTAAGTGAGGCACCAACGGTGATAACGTTTTTACCAGTAGCCGGAGTTCCGATGGTCATATCATCAGGACCACTATTTCCAGCGGAAGTCGTTATTATCATCGGTTCGTTCCCGTTAGAATCTGGGTCTGCATCCCTCACAGCTCTGTCGAAAGCTTCAGACCTATGATCATATGCTCCTCCTACAGCCGCACCCCATGAATTTGAATGTACGTAGGCACCTCCTTCTTGCTTTGCTATTTGAACTATATGGTAAATATCATTTGGACCTATATAGCCTCCTGCGGAGCTGAATATCCTTACAGCAAAAAAATCCGTTTCCGGGGCTGAACCTACAGCGGAATAGTAGTCTTCATAAAATTTATCTCCTGTACCATCATGGGAGTTACCCCCTAGTGAACCTGCGCAGTGTGTGCCGTGGCCGTGACCGTCCTCCCAGCCTCCTTGGTAAGAATAGCCACCGATGACTCTACCTGTAAAGTCCGGATGCCCTGCATCCCCTACAGATCCATCACCAAGTCCGGTGTCTGCGACAGCAGTCACTACATTATCACCAGTATATCCTAATTGGTTCATATAAGAACCGTATTCTCCGTGTGATCGATAAGCTGTATCAGGATCGTCATCTTGGTCATCGAAAAAATAAGAGCCGCCTCCAATGTGTTGCGTTGCTATCTCATCGTGGAGTTCGATCGGGATATTAGGTATGATTTGATCTACGGTGTTCATTTTGGCTAACGAGTAAAGTGATTGTTTTGAATCTACCTCGGCAGTGAGTAAAAAAACTCCTTTATCTATCTCAGTGAAAGAGAGAGTTTCAGCGATGTTCCGTATCTCGGTCAAACTGTTCATGAAATTATCTTCTGTTATCCTTATATCAAACAAGCCCGGTTCTATCTGTGAAGGTAATTTGTAATATGGATGATATATACCTACCCAATCGACAAAATATAATTTTTCTACCATAAGTGCAGTCTCTGGAGTCATTCGCACACGATAAGCGTGATTTGGCATGTAATTTAGTATCTCTAGATCATGATCCTCCAATAATCTCCTCCAGTTGTAAGATATAGGTCCCAACATGTGAACTATGTAAAGTCCCTTTGTTTCCTCTTCGTATTCACTTATTTTTAGATGCTCTGGTATATAGGAAGGTTCTTCCATGATATCAAATCTACCTCTTCTAGTGTAAATGTGTGTTCTTTGGGGTAGTGTATCTATCTCCTCACCCATAGAAATAATATCATTGACTAATCGTGTATCTATGCTCACCAACGCATGATGATCATAGGTCTCCAGTACTTTTATCTGTGAAACAAACTGAGATGGTAATCTTTCAAGTGCATCAAGCTCTAAAAGGGCGATAATATTCTCTTTTTCAGGAGTAGGGTTCAAAGTAGCGGTTCCTAGTATGGAAAAAACTAGTACAAGGCTGCATATTAGGGCAGTCAATTTCATGACCATTTTTTTCATATGTTTCTCCTCATCGGATACTGATATCCAACTATACCTTTACCTGGAAGGTTTAGCTATTTATACATTACCCCTATCTATCAAACTGAGATATGGTGTGATGAGCATGATGTTATAATTACTGGACTGCAGCTATAACGAATATTTTTTAAAAAAGGGTTGATTTTAGGTGCCTATGTTTGGTTTTTTACACCTTATATTTTCATACATAGGAGTAAGTATTATATTGATGATTGTACTTCTATGCATAGGTTTGCCAATATAGATATCTATATACCTGTTTTTTTCCACTATAAAAGCATTATGTTAGTATTTTAAAAAATCACATCCACCGATTCATCCTTTAAGATACTCATCCACCTCTGAAAAGTCGGCTTTATCATCCTTGAATTTATCTTTTTGTTTATCGGTTGATCGCGTCACGACGAACTCGCAGAACTCGTCACCTACCGTCATCGCCTTGGTGTGCGTTTGTACTATATCTTGATTGAAACCCATATATTTGGCGGCATCTACGTAACAGTACAACTTACCTAGTTCCTCTTCACCGTATTCCTTCCACAGTTTACCAAGCACACATCCATAGGCCCTCAAATTTTCTTTTTCTTCTATCTTAGAATGCATACCGAAAGGTGGTATGCTGAGTGACGATCCTTTACTGAAGTTCTCAGGAGTCGGCTCCAACCCTAGGTTCTCGATCTCTTCCCTTCGTTTTTCCCCTATCTTCTTGCCGTAGTCTTTGATCGCCCTTAGTATCAAATGTTTACCGCGTTCTTCTCCCAATTCGTCGGTGATCGTTTTGGCGTAGGAAAGGTGGAGAAGTGCTATCCTCTTGCTCACGTTTTCCACTATCTCGGCGGCTTCTTTTAAGTCGATAGTTTCTTTTTCCATAGAGGGGGATCGATTGGATGTTTAAAGGTGTTTACCAAAGTAAAAAAAGAAAAAGGGGTTTTGTTTTTTTATCTCTTCTTATATATCAGCACTGCGGATATCAGAGCGAATCCCATTAACAGGAATGCGAATCCTGGGGAATCGTCGTCATCACCGTTGTCGTCTGGTGGGGCTTCTCCGTTATCATCCCCATCGAAGTCTTCTTCTACATTAACAGTGACGGTTTGATCACCAAATTCGACATCGAACGTTCCTTCATCAAAGAAGGAGTATGCGAAAGCATCACTCGCCTGACCGTCGGCGGGTATCTCTAGGGTCATGTGTTCATCGCCATCGATGATCAAAGGCACTTCTCCATCCGCATCGCCGGTATTTTCCGCACTTATGGATATGGTCACGTCTAAAATCGGGCTCCCTGAATCCGGGTCAACGTCCAATTGGAAGCTTCCCGGGATGAACTCTCCTTCCTCTTCATCTTTTTCGGCGGTGGCAGTGTCCCTGAATGTATGGATTATCTCATCCTCATCTTCGTATCTTTTCATGGCCTCAGCATCCCGTAGATCCAAATTGGCGGGTTCACCGACCTCGGCCAAGGAGAAGGTTACTGACAGTGTGTCCGTGCCTATACCGACGGGATCTAGGTCATGATCTTGTCCATCTACGGCCAAAACACAGTGATTACCATCGTACTGTATCCAGAATAATGTACCATCTTGATCCAACAGATAGACCTGATAGACGAATTCTATATCATCCTGTTTCTCCAAAATCTGCCCTGCAACGGTCAACGACACGGTCACGGTTCCATCGCCGCCGACCATCTCTACTCGTAGGATATCTACATTCGGTTTCTCAACTTCTTTACCGAATGGGTCCATACATGTAGTATGGGATACATCTCCTTGTTCGTCCATTATCACATCTTCGTACTGAGCTCTACTCAATCCTGGAATGGTCAGAAGTAGCGACAACGCCAACAAAATAACCAGACATTTTTTTACCATCATTTAGTCATCTCCGAGAACCAGTATATGATTAAAAGATATAATTTTTTTGGTAATTTGTCTCATCATTAAATTATCTTTTATTTAGAAGATTTCATTATGAAGATCCGAAACAACTTGTCTCTGCCAATATATCTCACTCTATTGCATGAAAAATAAGAAAAATTAAGGGAAATAGTTTGATAATGAAGAATCGAAAAGTACGAGTCAATCATTAAGAACCGATGAACACGATGGTGTTATTAGAGATAAAACACATCTATATTGAGAATGATCTCAGTATAAATCTATTCTACCTTTGTAACATTCATTGCTCTGGGACCTTTTTCTCCTTCGCCAACTTCGAATTCGACTATGTCGCCTTCGTTAAGATAATTGACGCCTTCAAGATCACTACGGTGTACGAATAGATCATCATCACCCTCATCAGGCTCGATGAAACCGAAGTTCTTCATGTTGTTGAAGAATTTCACTTTTCCTCTCATTTTGAGTTCACCTCCTTTTTTTTCATTGACTCCTGTTATGTTTAGTCCGATATATACTTTGGGGTCAAAGAGGCTAGTTTTACTAGACTTTGGATGCAATAAAAGGTAGGAAGGGGTTTTTTAACAATTTTAACTAACGCTTCTTTTTATTGTATATCAGTATTGCAAAGCTCACTGATATCAAAAGTATAACTAAAGCGAATCCTGGGGAATCGTCGTCATCATCGTTATCATCACCATCGTCGTCTCCGTTTTCTGGAGCTCCGTTGTCATCGCCATCATGATCCCAAACTATTGTGTCCATATATGTGGTATCCGATGAAACTTCTTCATTAGTTACAACATCATGTATAACTAAGAAATCTGGATCACCGATATCTTCCAAAGGGATATTTATTGTCAATGTGTCGGTACCGCCACCAGCGTATTCATGTGTCGTTGGTCCATTATAAACGAGGTCGTATTCACCATCCTGATAGTATATCGCGATGTTAGCGAAGTCTAATTCCTCATCACTCCTTAAAAAGATATCATATTTGACTCCTGGCTCATCTCTTATAGTACCAGCGACAGTAAGTGAAACTGTAACCACTCCACCACTTTCAGATAGCTCTACACGGATTATATCTATATCTGGGCTTTCTACGTCTCCTTCGGGATCTGTTATGACTTGATCTTCTATGGCATTTACCATCCCTGGTACAGCAATCAGTAATGCCAATGTAATCAAGGCAGTCAAGTATTTTATCGATTTCATAGGTATTCACCGTTGAACACCTACATACATCATAAGATATATATGTTTTTCTACATCATATTTTTAAAAAATCCATTAAGAAGAAATTGAATATAAATAAAAAAGAAAGGGGGGTTTTGGTTTTTATATATTCTTCTTAGTATATATCAGCACTGCAGATATCAGAGCGAATCCCATTAACAGGAATGCGAATCCTGGGGAATCGTCGTCATCTCCGTTATCGTCTGGTGGGGCTTCTTCGTTATCATCACCATCATCACCGTTTCCTGGAGCACCATTCTCATCGCCATTATCGTCGCCGTTGTCGTCATATCCTGGAGGATATTCTGCATCTGGTCCAGCATAGTCGACCTCTCTATTACCTTCGTCGTATGTGGCAACGTAAGATATCCAAAGGATTTCTGGATTGCCTATCTGTGCCCTGTTGAAGTGGACCACGAGTGTGTTTGTCCCAACAATATTTGTCGCGGCTTCGAACCGGTTGGCGAATCCGCCGGTATCATAACCGATAGATGCCATCACTTCACATATTCCGTTATGGTAATCTATATTGAACTCACCTTGGTTACCATCGATCATGTGTATGATATACTGTATATCGGGATGATCCCTTATGTTCCCTTTCACCGTAAGAGATACGGTCACCATCCCATCGACCTCATATATCTCTACCTCGGTGATGTCAATATCTGGATTCTGAACGAACACCCACTCCGTTTCACTCATCCATTTTATAACGTCCCCCTCTGGATCCGTTATAACATGACTGTAAGGTTCGTCGGGCTCCACCGTTACGGAGGTCATCTCATCGCCGAACCTCATGACATACGTACCAGGTTCATCGAAGGTATGATCGAGCGTCCACGTTGCATGTCCATTTGGTCCTACGAATACTAAATCCACAACCGTACCGTCGATGGTTATCGCAACTTCACCTTCTCCGTCGCCGATATTTTCCACTTCCGCTACAATATCCACGGTCAATGGTGCGGTGCCGTAGGTTGGATATACGCTCAGCGAGTGATTCACGGGGATGAATCCGTTATCATCATCGTCATCTTCTGGATAAGCATAATCCCAGTAGTATTCACCATAATCGACGTGGTCGTAAGTATATACTGCGTTGAATCGTAACATGTCCGGGTTGAGCAGTTCCTCTAGGGTGGTAGTAACGACCAGGGTATCTGTTCCGATGCCCGAGGCTTCAACCTCATACATGCTCCATCCCTTATCATTACTTGCCCATATCTGACAGTAGTCGTCGATATAATTCACCATATAGAAACCATCTTCATCGTCGTCAAGGTACATATAGTATGATATGTTTTCATGGGACAGTATCGTACCTTTCACGGTCAGTAAAAATGTGACAGTTCCCCCGCTTTCAAAAACCTCCGCTCGGATTATGTCTATGTTCGGCCTCTCAACGTCGAACGTCCATCCTGTCCCGTGGATGTGGTTGACATCATCCTCTGGATCCGTTATAACATGACTGTACGGCTCTTCAGCCATGCTCGACATCGAGGGGGCTATGAACATGCTCAGAACTACAACAGCAGTTAGATACATTTTCTTATTCATGAGTAGATCACCTTCCAAATGTTATATGCAACTACAAGTATATAGACTTAACTATAATATATGTAGTTAAATAACTAAAAATGATCGGTTTCAGGTGTCTGATATATGGTTCGGATAAACAAAAAAGGAAAAGGGGTTTGGATTTTATCTATTCTTTTTGTTGTATATCAGCACTGCGGATATCAGAGCGAATCCCATTAACAGGAATGCGAATCCTGTGGAATCATCGTCATCACCGTTGTCATCTGGTGGGGCTTCTCCGTTATCATCATCGTCATCACCGTTGTCATCTGGTGGGGCTTCTCCGTTATCATCATCGTCATCA
>PWKY01000071.1 GCA_003560595.1 Thermoplasmata archaeon
ATTTTGGACAAAAAACGTGCAGTAACTTGATAAATCGGGGTCAAAAGACCCCGGAAAAAAACTTCTGTCAAATCCATTTTCTTGAGAAATTAGCGTGAGCTAAGTGTCAAACTTGGGTTATCAAAATTATCTCGATAATCGACCACAAAACATTAAAATAAACTGACGTTATGGTTGTTTTAGGTCATAGTGGTTTCAATGGCGGAAGAGAAGCTTTCAATTACACCTGAGAAAAAGAGAGAAAGATGCATAACTGGCATCGATGGTCTCGATACTATTTTGAACGGAGGGGTACCGAGAGGTAATTCGGTACTTATAACCGGCAGCTGTGGTACCGGCAAGACCACCATGAGTTTAGAATTCCTGGTACACGGTGCATTGAAGGGGGAAAAATGTCTGTTCGTCTCTGTTACTGAATCATCCCTGAAGATGCTGAACAACGTTGTACCCTATGATTTTTTTGACGAGAAGTTGATAGAAGAAGGTATACTTTCTTTCGTTGATATCCCAGATATATACAAGGAGATGGGCATACTTCAAAAGAGCGAGTTTTCCTTCGGAGAGATAAACGAAGTGGTGAGAAGGCTGGACGAGATCGTGGCCGAAAAGAACATAAAAAGGTTGGTCATCGATTCCATCACCTCGGTGTGTTTCCAGCTCAAGAGCGAGGAGAAGATCAGGGATTTTATACTCAACCTGATGAAAACCCTGTCCGCTCGCGGGTGCACTTCTTTGCTGGTTTCAGAGATATCTCCGGAGGCCGAGAGGTACTCGCTGTACGGTGTAGAGGAAGCCATCGCAGACGGTATCATACTCATGGGTAATCTGGAGCGTCAGGGAGATCTGCTCAGAACGCTACAGGTAGTAAAGATGAGGGGTACCGAGCATTCACGTGCAAAGTACGTACTGGATCTGACTCCGGTAGGCGTGTTATTGGTTCCACTATTGAAAGGCGGCGGAATGGAAGGTGGTGATTAGATGGTAACGGTTGAAGAATTGAAGGATAAACTGAAGGTCATGGAGCCCGGTTCTGCGATAGCATTGAAGGTGGACGTTGACGCTTACTTCGAGATGGTGACCGCCATCGCAGACGAATTTCCAAAGGAAAAGGACATGAACATGATCTATGCGACTTCGACCATCCCTGCGGAAACCATACTCAACATACTCGATGCATTGGATATAAACAGAGAGGGTATCCACTTCATCGACGCCGTTTCATATATGACCATGGGTACCACAGGTAGGGCTCGTGGAGTCACATTTGTCGAGAGTCCCACCATGCTGGAGTACATCATGCTCAAGGTAGAGTACCTCTTGAAGAAGTTCCCGGCAGAGGAGAACACGGTGATAATCGATTCCATCAACTCACTGGCCATCCACAACGACAACCGCATACTGGCAGAGTTCCTGCACATCCTCGTGTCCAACCTGCGTTCATACGACTGCTACTCGCTGATAATTTCCGTGGCGGAGCAGGAGTCCGAGGACATCGACAACATACTGGCCATGGTCTGCGACGATTTCATGGAAGTCACTTCCTGATCCTTGTTGATGAGATATAATGGCTTTTAATTAAATATGATTAAATATCGATAACCATACATAATCTATATATACCTAGTAGATTAATTGAACCAGACGTAGGCCGAAAGCCTACAGGAGGACACAACATATGAAAAGAAGAATCTTTAAAGAAGACAAAAAGGCGGTGTCGCCGGTTATCGCGACCATCCTTATGGTGGCCATAACTGTGGTCCTGGCAGCTACGCTGTACATGATGATCGACACCGGAGACGAAGGCGGCCAGCTGGTAGCAGGTAGTATCAACGATCGTACCGAGGGTACAAGACTGACTGCGTATGAGGACCCTGAGGAGTCCGGCTATCAGGCACACGTCCGTATAGATATGACCCTGAGAACGCCTGGTAGCGCTCTTGAAGACGACCTATCGATAACCGTTCTGGATGCCGGTGGTGAAGAAGTAGGCGCAGCTGAAGGTGATGACCGTGAAACCGCAACAACATGGTCCCTACTGGAAGACGATAGAGTCGTTTCCGGCTCCCGATTAAGGGTTACCGTGACTGGACTCGAAGAAGGCGACAGCATAAGGAACTACGAAGTCATCATACGTGTATCCGGCTACGAAGGTAACCTAGCTACCACACTCGGATGATCGAGCCGTCGTGAATTAGAGACCAACAAACACCTTTCCCTTTTTCTACTTTTTTCAAATCGTCGATAACAGTTCATTCCAAATCTTACAAAAATTATATATCAATCGGCTCGAATTTACTCCTTAGTAGGTGTTATGCCTACAGGAGGACACAACACATGAAAAGAAAACTCTTTAAGGAAGATAACCAGGCGGTATCGCCGGTTATCGCAACTATATTGATGGTGGCCATAACCGTGGTTCTGGCAGCCACCCTGTACATGATGATAGATACAGGGGAAGACGGCAGAAGTCTGTTGACAGGTGATTTGAGCTATCGCTCAGCCGGCTCACGGCTATCTGCTTACGAAGTAGAAGGAGAAGAATGGACCCACCAGGCACACGCCAGGTTGGACATATCTCTGAGGTCGCCACCCAATGTAGAGGAAGATCGGATCGAAGTGATAGTCTTGAACGCCAATGGGACGGCATTGCCGGCCGAAGATATAGACTATTTCTATGAATTTTCGTTACTCAACGAAGATGATAGAGTAGCTACTGGTACAAGACTGATCATCACAGTGACCGGATTGGAAGAAGGTGATCGTATAGGAAACTACGAAACCGTCATCCGAGTACCACTGTATGATGGTACTATATCCCAGAGGTTCGGATAGGTACGAATCGGTTTGTGACGCCTAAAAACCCCTTCCTTTTTTTTATTATCCTTCAATAAATCACTTATATCCCCGGTGATATACCTTTGGCGATATCATGGCAGATAAGAACCAAGCAAAGCAGAAAAGCAAGAGCATGAGGAAATCCGCAGACAAGAAGGCGGACAGGGCTGCGATGTTGAAGAAGCAGGCAAAGTACGAGAAGAAGGCGGCGAAGCAGGAAAAGAAGATAGGTAAGTACAAGGATAAGATACGCAAGTATCGGCAGAAGATCAAGGATTACCAGAACAAGATAAAGGATGCTAAGAAAAAAGAACAGAGCTATCTGAAGAAGGCCCGAGAACCCGGATCGTAAAGATTTACATCCAAAGGCTTTCTACCGAAACCTATTAATGAACCGATAGCTATAGATAGATAGTGGTGCAAATGGCGGAAAAGAATAGATCCAAGGTTAAAGGTAAACAGATGAAGGATGCAGCCCAGAAGAAGGCGGATAAGGCTGCCATGCTAAAGAAGCAAGCCAAGTACGAGAAGAAGGCTGCAAAGGAAGAGCAGAAGATAGGGAAGTACCAGGAGAAGATCCGGAATTATCAAGAGAAGATCAAGAAAGCCAAGCAGAAGGAGAAAGAGTATCTCAGGAAGGCCCGAGAGAACAACCCTAAATGAGTAGATGGAACATAACCTATTCGTATAAATACGATCTCGCAGGTTTTTGTAATCTGTTCACCCTTTCAAAAAACCTGATCGAATTGCATAACGAAGGTTACGATCAATTTTTAGATGTTATCCAAGCTAAACCCGACTTCACACAGCTAGCTCAGAGTATGCAGCAAGCCGGCTTCGATCCCAGGGTCATACTGGTCAGCGTATTCGATATGGTGGATCATCACGGTTCGGATATCGATGAACTGTGTTCTTTCATGGAGATACCAGAAAAACTAGAACGTCTTCAGCGTTACTATGTGGAGGAAAAACAGCTGGTGACCGATGAAGTTTGGCGGTCCAACGTGGAACCTATCATACCAACGCTCTCAAGAATGGCGCGGTATGTTCATGAAAATGGTTTTCATGGATATTGGAAGGAAAATTGTGAACCCCGTTTGAAGGACAGGATCGCTGAGTTCGGTAAAGTGGCGGACCGGTACGATGTTGTGGGGGAGATAAACCATCTATTGGGGCCTAAATATCACCTACCTATGGATGAAGTAACCCTTTACGTTTCTCATTTCTCAGCCCCCTTCGGTACCAAACTTCGTAACCAGTCCTTCCTAGCCGACGCACGTTGGGAGTTCAAAAACATAGTAGCTATCGCACTTCACGAACTCATACACCCGCCTTTTTCAAGGGATAAGATAAAAAAGATAGCCGAGTATCTGTGGGAGGACGACATCTTATTGGAAGCCTACCATGACCAACCACCGAACACCACGTACAACACACCACTTCGCTTCTTAGAAGAGCATCTTACCGAAGGTGCCCATGTATATCTCGGAGAGAAGATGGGTGTTGTGGATGAACCGTTAAAGTACCTGGCAGAGCACGACGACGGAAGCCACGTCGTGTCCGTTATAATTTACGATGGGTTACGGAGAGGGGTCATGGACGGATTCGGATCTCTAGAAGATGCAGTCGAGCATATGATAGATGATGGTATCCTCGCTCCAGGAAATCTACGTAGAGAATACCGAGATATCTACAAAAAAGCCGGTGTAAAAGCCGCATACTGATTGACCTCCTCCTCCGCCTAAAGACGGAGGAATCCTATTGGTTTCAAGACGCATACGACACCTCCTCATCGGTATGGGTGACCTCCGAAGTGCTGTCTTGTGGCACGGTCAATCGTGCCCC